>JBDLII010000064.1:0-11272 GCA_039714995.1 Pseudomonadota bacterium | reverse complement strand
GCAATCCATGAGCCTATGTCCGAGACAATAACAGGCTCCGCCAACTCCGCCCTGGCCACTGCTTCCTCCCGAGACACCTGCATCCACTTCAAGTAAAGCTCAGTGCCAAGGTCGACATTTCTCAGATCACTCTCTTTTATCGTGCCATCCCAGCGCAGAAGCATCGCCCGGACCAACTCTGTCTGATCGATGATAGTCTCAGCTTGTACTTTATCGCCCATGCTCTTTCTCCCAGAGGTAAACTTGAAAACAGCAGCTCTGCCTGCGCTAAGTGTCGGCCATCCGCAACTATCTGTTTGTAAGCACATACGTCCTGACTCAAATACAGGCATATGCCATTGGTGCCTATTGAGGTTCTCAGTATTGTCAGCATCGGCCAGCGAACCACTGCTAAGTAGAATGCAAGCTCCATGCCAACTCGATAACTTGTAAGTTTCCAACAACCCTATGCAGCATATAAACCCCTTCACCAAAGGGGACAAAGGAGGATTTGAAGTTATAATACACTTGAATTTCTAATACTTGCGACATCCTCTCGAAATCGATTAATTCCATCAAGAGAGTAAAATGATTGGCAAATGATCGCTTGAAAGTTACCCACGCATAAAGACATTCATAGTCACTATATGACTTGTTACGTCAGTATCAGGAGGAGGCCAATGCTGTGATCTCAAGAGAAATTGAAGGAGGGAGTACGGACAGAGCATATAGCTTATGCTCCCACTCAATGCCCTTCGCATAGCAACGATGCGCGATTGATGGATGAGGATGGATGAGCAAAGCTCCCCTCCGATAGGGGGGGCTGTAAGCTCCTGAGCGGTGCAGCGTACCTATAAGGCCGTCGTAATTCCCGAGGATACCCGGTGCCCCTCTTTTCGCTGACGCTGCGTGGGGCGGCATGGGGGAAACTACGCTGACATCCGTGTCGATGGGCGCTCAGAAGTTTGGGTGAAAAATTTTTGGCATTAACCGGTACATATTCCGGTACGCAGCCGCCCTCCTCCCTGAGTTATCATTACTTGTTTTTATTGATACTTTCTACCATCACCAAGGGGTAAACATCTCCACAGGATTGGTGAATTTTCCCATATGATGATTCATGCGCCCCATGCGGTCTCCCATGTAATAGGTGGTGGCATTGATCGATTGCACGGACTGATCCAGGGTCGACATGCTGCCGGTCAGCTGGTTCAGGCTAGTGAGCATCGGTTTCAGCACGGTGACGTTATCATCCATGGAGTCCATGGTCACGGCCATGGTTCTCACGTTGGCGGTTATCTCCCCGAGGTTTGCCGCCATGCTCTGCATATCGCCCGTCATTACAGTCATATTTGTATCGATGCTGACAGCCATGAAGTGCACATCCTTGGCAAGATTGAAGACCAGATAGAAACCATAGGCCGCCAGGATAACAAAGGCAAACAGGGATGGATAGACAATCAGCTCCCAGCGATGTATCTCCTTATGCATCTCCTGGTCGAGCTTTTGAATATCCTGTTCATTGCTGTGAATCTCCTCGTCGAGTTTTTCTATTTCTGTTTTGTCACTCACGCAACCGCCCCATTTAGTATAATTGAATATGCTAATATTCTACTTTCCAGGGGGCGTTCTGTCAATGTGATGAAGTATTAAGGCACGGCTAATCTGCTCTCCATTATTTTGTATTGTTATTCAAGAAGTTAATATAGCCTCCTGATAACAATAATAAATTTCAATACGAAGGTTACACGTGTGTTCTTCGCGAGCTTCGTGCCCTTCGTGGTTGACAAGAGAGATCTACAGGCCTGGCAGATGCAGGGTGCAATACTTGAAGCGCATTGCACCTTTCCATGCGGCGAAACGACATGCTGTCAGAGTTTTGTTGAGGAGCTTCCGCTTGGTTCGTTCAGAGCGGATGCTATCGAACTCAGCGAATCAGGTGCGGGTAGAGTTCTGCCGCCAGCGCATTGAATTCCCGCACACCCGGGTCGCGAGGGTCCAGCTCCATTGCGGCGAGCCCTTCGCTGAACGAGTGCAGAAAAACAGGCCGCTGGGACAGCCGCGGCAGCAGAAACCGCGCGCCGGGAAGGCTGACCAGGGCGGCTGCCGTCTCATAGGATTCATTCGCCGCAGACTGCATATCGACACGGTTGATGAATGTGCACACCTCGGGAGGAGTCTTACGGGTCGAGACGATCGAACTGACAAAACGGATAAAACGCTGCGTCGACCAGACATCAGCCTGGCTTGGAGGCACAGGGATGACAATCTTGTCGGCCAGTTTCAGTGCACGTTTGAGTGAATCCATGTCAGCGGTGCCAACATCGATCACAACCTCATCGAAGGCGCTGAAATCGACACCCTCGGCCATGGCGCGACGCCCAAGGACCTCCACACCGGGTTGAAAACCCTCTTCGGCTCGCACATCCGCCACATCCGTCAAGGTAGCCTGGGGATCGAGATCCATCGCCAGCACTCTCTGACCGGCCAATGACAGCCATACAGCAAGATTGAAGGTGACTGTACTCTTTCCCGAACCGCCCTTGAGGCTACCGATAACTGTAATCATTTTATTATTTACCTTGCTTGCTCCATCAATGAGCCTCTACCAGCGCGGATAACCCGGAGCCGGCAGCGCCGGATTCATATAACCCGGTGGGGGAGGAACAGGTGGAGCCCCATAGCCTCCCCGATACTCCACTCCAGGCTGGTACGGCGTATATTCAGGGGGAGGAGCGGGCGAGTAGTCCTTCGGTTCCTCCTGGATGGCCGGACAAACCGGCAAATTCTGGTCAGGAAGATCCTCATTGCCGGAATTCAGCCGGCGTCTGTTTCTGAGAGGTCGAAACACATAGCCCTGATTATTCTCACCGGCGCCACCGATATTTCTTCCTGTTGGCGCCCGGGTGCCGCTGCGGCGTTCAAGAGGACGGAAGTGATGTTTCTCTTCCGACTCCACAGCACTCGCACCGGACTCTGTATTCCGGAACTGATAAAGCTTGCCGCCAAACTCAACATTGGATTTCGCCATGACAGAGGTAGAGATCAGCATCAGCAGAAGAACTCCTGTCGCGGCAGCATCATCATACTTCATCAACGCCTCAATTCAGACCATCTTCGGAGTCAGTCGAAGTATCACGCAGACGAATACCCCGGCGGCGGCGCCCTTGCTGCTTCACCTTCGCCTTCGCATCTGACGTACTTGCAGATGCAGCAGCTGCAGAGGATGCTGCCGTCTTTTTATGTCTGATCGGCGCCGAAATGATATCCAGATCATCGATGGACGCCTGGCTTGTCTGCAGAATATCATCCGCTTCGGAAACAGCCGGAGAAGCAGCAGATTTTTTCGCAACGACTGCCGGTGCCGGCTTCTCGACAAGCGGCGCTCGTGGTTCAGTGGCCGGCTGGGTTGCAGACACGGCTGGTTCAGGCGGCTTTTCAGCAGGCGTGACAACAGCGGGTTTTGCTGCTGGCGCCGCCTGTGGCTCGATTGGGGCCTGTGGAGCCGGCTGCGTCTGGGGTTGGACCTTTTCCTGCGGCGCCGGTTGCGCCTGAGGTTGGACCTTTTGCTGTGGCGCCGGCTTTGCTTCAGGCTGAGCCTTCTCCTGTGGAACAGGTTGCGCCTGAGGTTGAGCCTTTGCCTGTGGAGCGGGCTGCGGCTGTGCTTCTGCCTGTGGCGCTGTCTTTTCCCGAACAGCTGGTTCGGGTTTTGCCAGCCTGCGGCGGATAAAACCGATGATGGCGCCGATCACACTGACAATCGCCATGATCACGGTCACCACGACTGACCACACGACTACCAGGCGATCACCAAAGGACTTCCCCGATGACGCCTCAGCAGGACTACCGCTGCCTTCTGTCGCCAACAAGTCACTTGTTCCCAGCGGTTCATCGACGTCGGCAACATCATAGAGGGCCTTGCGCGCCTTGACCGTCCCCAGCGGAATCACGATCAGCGTCAAAATCGTGGAGACCAGGACGCCGGCCGCAAGGGAGATCGCCATCCCCTGGAATATCGGGTCGTCAAGGATGACGCTGGCGCCTGCAACCAGCGCCAGGGCGGTGATCAGGATAGGCCGCGTTCTGGTTTTACAGGCCATGATGACGGCTTCTTCAAGATGCGTTCCCTGCTGGACCTGGTGAATCGTATAGTCCATCAACAGGATGGAGTTGCGCACGATGATGCCCGCCAGCGCGATCCAGCCAATCATCGAGGTCGCCGTGAATTCAGCATTCAGTATGCCGTGCGCAGGAATGATGCCCAGCAACGTCAGCGGGATGGGCGCCATGATGACCGCAGGGATGCGGAAATTGCCGAACTCCCACACCACCAGAAAATAGATCAGTCCCAGGGCGACGATAAAAGCCGCCCCCATGTCGCGAAAGGTCTCGTAGGTGACTGTCCACTCACCAGTCCATTCGAACGCCGAGCGGCTGTCATTCCCAGGCGGTCCCATCCATTCGATATTGTGGTCTCCGGTAAAACCCGCCGTCAGCGGAACGCCGTCAGGAGCCAGGTAGTTGTCGGCATTCAGCATATCCTGAACCTGCAGCATGCCGTAGGCGGGAGACGCCAGTTCACCGCCCACATCCGCCACCACGTACTCGACGGGACGCAGGTCCTTGTGATAGATGATGTCATCCTCCAGCTGCTTGACGAAATGCCCAAGATCCCGCAGCGGAACACTTTCGCCGGAGGGAGTGGTGATCGGTAGGTCGCCCAGGCGTGAAATCTGAGAACGGTCGGCAAACGGCAGCTGGAGGATGATTTCGACCGGTTCATGGCCCGCAATCTCCTTGACATCGCCGATCGACTGGCTGCCAAGCGCCATGCCCAGATTCTGGTTGATGATCTGCGAGGTGATGCCCATGCGGGAGGATTTCTCCCTGTCGATCTCGAAGCGCCAGTAGTCAAGCTCCACCTGCATGTAGTTGTCGGCGTCGCGCAGACTTTCAGACTTTTTGAAGTATTCTGTAAGGTCGGTGGCCACCTGCTTTCTGACCTCCTGATTGGGGCCATAGACCTCGGCGACGACGGACTGCAGCACTGGAGGACCGGGCGGCATTTCGACAATGGAGAGCTGGGCGTTTTTCCCCTCCATCATCTCGTAGAGATCCTTTCTCGCCTGCACGGCGATCTCGTGGCTGGTGCGCATACCACGCTTGTGGCGCACATCCTTGTCCAGCAGCTGGACCTGGATCGATGCCTGCCATGGCTGCTGGCGCAGATAGTAGTGACGCACCATGCCATTGAAATCAAACGGACGGGCGGTACCGACATAGGTCTGAATCGCCGTCACCTCGGGCATCTGACGCACTTTCTCGGCCAGCATGGAGGCCACATTGGCGGTATCTGGAAGGGCCGTGCCGTCCGGCATGTCAAGAACGACGGAGAACTCCGGCTTGTTGTCCAGCGGCAGCATCTTGACCGCGACCCACTTGGTGTAGAACATCGCGCAGGCCAGCACCATCAATCCCCACAGCGTCAGGTTGAAGAGCTTGCGCTTGGCCGGATGACGGATCATCGGTCCGAGAATACGCACATAGAGTCCTTCGAGACTCTCGGATTCACGGTGCTCGCGCTTCTCCGCCGTCTCGAGATACTTCAGCGAAGGCAGGAAAATTTTCATCTTCGCCAGCCAGGGGACAAAGGCAAACGCGGCGAACAGCGAGATTGCCATCGCAACTGAACCCAGCTTGGGTATCGGCGACATATAGGGTCCCATCATACCGCTGACAAACCCCATCGGCGCCAGTGCGGCGATGACGGTAAAGGTCGCCAGGATCGTCGGGTTGCCGACCTCGCGCACGGCATCGACGGCGATCGCTGAAGTCGTCTGCCCCTTTTCGAGCCAGCGGCGATAGATGTTTTCGATCACGACAATCGCGTCATCGACGAGTATGCCGATAGAGAAAATCAGCGCAAACAGGCTGACGCGGTCGATGGTCATCCCCATCAGCCAGCCGATGAAGATGGTCATCAGCAGCACGACCGGGATAACCAGGGTAACGACGATGGCCGGTTTGAAGGCGCGAAACGCCAGCAGCACGAGCACGAAGACAAAACCCGTCGCCTTGAACAGTTTGCCCATCAGCGCGTTCACTTTCTGCCGCGCAGTCTCGCCATAGTTTCTGCTGACAAAGATGCTGACGTTCGAGGGGATGACAACCCCCTTCAGCTCCTCGACCTTTTTCAGCACAGCATCGGCAACGACGACGCCGTTTGACCCCTCTTTCTTGGCGATGGCGATGGTGACGGCGGCGGCGCCGTCGACCCGGCTGGTTACGCCATCGGAATCGGCGGGAAATTCCGGGCCTGAGGTGAAGGTCACCAGGCTCGATGCGTCCTCCGGACCCCTGATGACTCTCGCCACATCACGCACATAGACAGCGGAGCCGTTGAAATTACCGATAACGATGTTACCGATGTCGCGGTCGCTCTTCAGAAAGGAGCCGCTGACGACCACCAGGTGACGACCGCCTCTCTCGACCGGACCGACGGGCATCTCGGTATTCGATGACTGAATCGCCTGGGCGACCTGACCGAGGCTGATCCCGTAGCCTGACAGGATCTCCGGCAGCACTTCGACCTTGATGACCTCCTTGCGGCCGCCGGTGATGAAGCCCTTGCTGGTATTGGTAATCTCGTTCAACCGCTGCAGGACGTCCTGGGCCAGCATGCGCAGCTGGCTGTCATCGACATCCGGATGGCCATCCCCGTTCAGGTCCTTGGACCACATCGTCAGCGTCACAGCGGGCACGTCGTCGATACCGATGGCCTTGACGATTGGCGCCATCACGCCGGGAGGGATCTTGTCCCTGTTGGAGTCCAGCTTGTCATTGACCTTGACCAGCGAGGGCCCCATATCCTCCCCCACCCTGAACTGGATGGTCACCATGCCCATGCCCCGCTGGGATGCGGAGTAGACATGTTTGACGCCGGGAATCTCGCTCATGATGCGTTCGAGCGGCTGGATGGCAAGGCTTGACACCGTGTCCGCCGATGCGCCGGGATAGGGCACCATCAGATCGACCATGGGGACGGAGATTTGCGGATCCTCCTGACGGGGGATCAGCGCGTACCCTAGAACCCCCATCAACAGCATCGCCACAAAGAGCAGTGGCGACAGCGGAGAATTGATAAAAAATCTGGCGGTACGACCCGCCAGACCCAAATCAACATCGTTCATCTCTTCGAGATCGCTGGCTTTTTTGTCGCTCATGCGATATCAGTCCTCAATGGCTTGCTTTCCCGAGATTTCAGGAATATGTATATAAAATCAGATCCTTGCCGCTGACGAAGAGCAGGGACGGGACCAGGATGGATCATTTGTTGTTATCGCACCTTGGCCTGGCGCAGCACTTCATCCCCGACCTGGAGTCCTGAAAGAATAGAGACATAGGTGTCGTCGAGATGCTCGCCAATGCGCACCAGACGCAGATGGCCGAGGCCGTCGGCGCCCTTGACGAAGACACCCGGCAAGCTGCCGTTAAAACGCACCGCGGTCAGCGGAATCTTGACCAGGCCGCTCTGGCCGGCAGTGACATCCGGCACCTTGACCTTCACATAGGCGCCGGGGCGGGAGACTCCCTGGGGCAGGTCAAATTTGACTTTGACGGTATGGCGTACGACATCAGCCATCGGGAAGATCTGTGAAACACGCACTGGAACGACCTTGTTGCCAACCTCGAGCTCCGCCTGCAGCATATCGCCCTCCCGCAGTCCCGGAGCTATCCGTGAAGGAACATCGACAACGACTTGCAGATATTCAACATCGGCATAGACCAACAGCGGCTGCCCCGGCTGCATGGTGTCGCCGACTTCAACATATTTTTTGGTAATGACGCCGTCAAAGGGCGCCAGACTCTTGGCATCGCGAAACTTGGTGTCCAGTTCGTGCAGCTGGGCCTGGACCTGGTAGATGGTATTTTGCGCCTGCTGGATTGCCGTGGTCTGGGAGAAGAGGTCGGAGTATCTCTCTGCATCCGTGTCCCTCCTGTCCGCCATCTCCTCCAGCGGGCGCGAAAACATCGAATCAAAGAGATTCGGCATCCCCATGCCCCCCATTGCCTGCTTGGAGCGCGGCGACCAGAGTTCACGATTATACTGGACCCGTGCGTTCTGCAGTGCGGACTGTGCCGATCCCATCTGCGCCAGCGCGGCATTGCGCTGGGCAACCAGTGTTGAGTCATCAAGCGTGACCAGCACATCATTCGTCTTGAAGTGATCACCCTCGATACCGGCAATGGACCGTACACGGCCGGGCAACTGGGCTGCCAGTGTCACCTCCTTGTAGGGGATAACAGTGCCGCCAAGTGAAATGACGACAGTACTTCCAGAGGGCTCCACCCTGTACCACTCTTCTGTTTCACCACTCTGACCATCTTCTGCTGCAAAACCTGCCCCGCTCAACAGAGCAAAAATGGTCAATAACAGAACGATCTTGTTTGGCATGTGTACAACCCCGGATATCAATGGATGATTCAAACAGATGAAAAAAAAGCTTCCCGCCTTCCGGACGGAATATCGATGTGCAAAGACACCGGGTTTTCTACGAAAACCCGGTGCAATATGTGGTTTTAACAACCAGAGTTACGCTGGTTAGACGCGCGCCATGACGGAGAAGCTCTTGATAAAGGGCTTGGCCATGCGCGGATCCTTCAGCATGCTGCCATAATCCCCGATAATGAATTTCATTTTACCAGAAGCAAAGGCTGTACCCAATCCCATCATTCCCGGGGGCTTGCCGATCCACTTCTGCCACTGGGCATCACTGGCGCGAATATCCCAGTTCAACTCCTCTCCGTTATAGGCGCCGGCTGATACCGCCTTGCCGTTCTCGACGACCAGCACGCCGCTTGGCTGGCTGTCATCGGGAAAGCCATAACCGATGGAGCTGTTAAAACCGATCGCGGCAAGCGCATCGGCAAGCTCGCTCTCGTTGTTCCACTGCTCCATAAAACCCTTCATCCACTCATCAGAAAACAATGCAGACATCTAATCTTTACTCCAGCTAATTTGATGATAATAGAAACAATCTGTGATCTCGAATAACAGTATGCTTGCAGTTGGATCAGGGTTGCGGATTCAGCCGATTCAAACCTGTTGGCAAGAGTATGTTGACCACTCTCCTCAGTATTGGTTAGGCTTTATGATCAATGAGATACGCGCTTATTTTACCATGAGATCCGTCTGAACTCCCAGGCAATACAGATTCGCCACAGACGCAATAGTATCTCCCATTTGGCGCGGATACGCAACAAATTGTGATAGATCAATTACGCAATATCAGTCATCTACGACAGATGTTGCCGCGGACCAAGGGATAACCCTTAGACCAAACAACAGATTCATCAAACATCGATATAAATTGAACATATAAAATCCTGGCATCTGTGTACAATGTCAAAAAAAAAGTATGACTATGTCAGCGCCTGCAAGATCCTGTTCACAATACCTCCACCCCTTTCCTCGCTAAGGGAGCATATAAAAGATGACTGAACGCGCCACCCCGATGAGTCAGCGCCTTGACCAGCTGGAGCAGCATCTGGCAACTGAAAACCCGGTGCTGCTGGATACCGTCAAGGGGTTTCGCCAACTCGATAAAGTCGGACACAGACTCGGGCTGCTGGCAACCAAGGATTCATTCGCGACACAGATGACGTGGTGGCCGCTGATCTCGGTTCTGGGCACCTTCTCCGCCGGCAAATCAACCTTCATCAATCACTTTATCGGCCACGACCTGCAACGCAGCGGCAACCAGGCAGTCGATGACAAGTTCACCGTCATCTGCTACAGCCAGCAGCAGGCGGCGCATGCGTTGCCGGGAGTTGCTCTCGACTCTGACCCCCGTTTCCCCTTTTACCGTATCAGCGATGATATCGAGGAGGCAGCCGCGGGCGAAGGCGCACGCGTCGACGCCTATCTGCAGCTGAATACCAGCCCCAGTGAAAACCTGCGCGGCAAGATTCTGATCGACTCACCGGGCTTCGATGCGGATGCACAGCGCACATCGACACTGCGAATCACCGATCACATCATCGATCTCTCAGATCTCGTGCTGGTCTTTTTCGACGCCCGCCACCCTGAACCCGGCGCCATGCGCGATACCCTGGACCACCTCGTCAGCAGCACCATAGAACGTGCGGATTCAGGGAAATTTCTCTATATCCTGAACCAGATAGATACTGCCGCACGTGAAGACAACACCGAAGAGATCGTTGCCGCATGGCAGCGCGCGCTGGGAGAACGCGGACTCACTGCCGGTCGTTTTTACACAATCTACAATCCAGATGTCGCCGGCCCGATCCCGGATGACGCCCTGCGTGCACGCTTCGAATCAAAACGTGACCGCGACCTGGGAGAGATTCACAGCCGCATGCAGCAGGTCGAGGTGCAACGCGCCTACCGGGTCGTCGCATCGCTTGAAAACACCGCGCGGGATATCGAGGTCAAAGCGGTCCCCGCATTGAAAGAGCTGCTTGTAAAGTGGCGCGAGCGGACCCTTCTCGGCGACGCCATCCTGTTTGGCCTGGTGATCGTCCTCTACCTGGCGTGGAACGGCACGAGCCTGACCCTCCCCTTTGTAACAGCCGGGCCGCCGCTGGGCCAGATGATCACGCTTGCCCTGGTATTGCTGGGCATCCACTTCCTGAATCGTAACCTGGCGGCGATGAGCCTCATGGGCGCCGCGCATAAAGCAGCGGCTACCATTGGCCATCGCCTCGACCTGGCGTCTGCTTTTCGCAAGAGTACGCGCTTTTTCAACTCCATTTTTCTTGGCCGCCCTGTCGGCTGGGGCCCCTTGACCCGCAGGCGTCTCAGCAGAATACGCCAAAATACAGACAATTATGTCCAGAAACTCAATGACCGCTTCACCAATCCGTCCGGTGAGCATCAGGCAGGCGCTCATCCACCCACTCATCAAGGCCCTCAAACAGCCGGCGATCCTGAGCACGGGACCGTAGAGGAAAAAACGGAGCATACTGAACCAGTTGAGGAGAGCGTACCGCAGATAGAAGAGGAACTTCCCGCTCCACACGAGGAGGAGATCCGGATTGCGAATGAAACAAGATCATCCTCGGCTGTGTGACTTTCCCCTGAGGCGGTAGAACTCATCGACGAATGCGGCGAGACGCTGCTGCTCGATGGCATCGCGCAGCTGCCACATCAACTGCTGGTAGTAGTGGAGATTGTGGATGGTATTGAGACGCGCGCCGAGAATCTCGTGACAGCGATGCAGGTGGCGCAGATAGGCGCGGCTGTAGTTGCGGCAGGTATAACAACCGCACA
>JBDLII010000063.1:0-11317 GCA_039714995.1 Pseudomonadota bacterium | reverse complement strand
GCCGCTCGCCGACCGTTATCGCGAGCACTTTCTGGTGCTCAACAAGGCGCGCTCACGGCTTTTTCCGATGGTGCGCGAAGTACTGGAACAGCTTGGTTCAGACTATCTGTTGGCGGTCGCCACCGGAAAGAGCCGCCGCGGACTGGAGAAGGAGCTCGATGAAACGGGTTTGAGGCCGCTTTTTCACGCCAGCCGGTGTGCGGATGAAACCTACTCCAAACCCCATCCCCTGATGCTGCAGGAGATTATTGATGAACTCGCCATCAGTGCTGTCGACGCCCTGGTCATCGGTGATACGGAGTTTGACATGCAGATGGCCGCCAATGCAGGCGCCAGCGCCCTGGGCGTCTCCTATGGCGTGCATGACCGCGAACGCCTGCTGCGCCACGGCGCCCTGCACTGTCTTGATGCAATCCACGAACTACCTCAATGGGTGAAACAACATGGCTGAAGAGAGCAAGGATGAAATGGATGAGATTGTGTGGCAACGCAGTCTGATAGAGAAGCTGGCGCTGGATACTGTCAAGGGACAGCGCCATAAGCGCCGCTGGCGCAGCCTGTTTCGTCTGCTGCTGCTGGTGGGCCTGATAACACTCTTCTATCTTGCTGCGACCGGGAAAATGTCGACGCAGGATCTCAATGTCGGTGATCATACGGCTGTCATCGCCATCGACGATGTGATTATGCCGAAGGAGCAGGGCATATCCGCTGACCAGGTCGCCAAGGGATTGAAACACGCCTACAAGGACAAGAGCACCAAGGGGATTATTTTACAGATCAACAGCCCGGGCGGCAGTCCGGTGCAGTCGGCGCGCATCTACAAAGAGATCCGCCGCCTGAAACAGGAGCATGAGGAGATCCCGGTCTATGCGGTTATCGGGGACATGGGCGCCTCCGGCGCCTACTATGTCGCTGCAGCCGCGGATCAAATCTATGCCAATGAATCCAGCATCGTCGGCTCCATCGGCGTGCGCATGGGAGAGTTTGGTTTTGTTGACGCCATCGGGAAGCTTGGCGTCGAGCGGCGTGTCATTATCGCCGGGCAGAACAAGACCACGCTGGATCCCTTTCTGCCGCTCACGGAGAGTGACAAGGTGCATGCTGAGGAGATGCTCGCTGATGTCCACCAGCAGTTTATCGAGGCGGTGCGAACAGGGCGTGGCGATCGTCTCAAGGAGAATGACGACCTCTTCAGTGGTCTCTTCTGGAGCGGTCTCAAAGCGAAGGAGTATGGCCTGATCGACGGCTTCGGCGACAGCCGCCATGTCGCCGCCGAGTTGATCGGCGTCGAAAAGGTGGTCGATTTCACGGTGCGGGAAACCCCGCTGGATCGCCTGATCAGCAGGTTGGGCATCGGTATCGGCACCGCTTTCACGCGTATGCTGGAGCACTCGTCGGCCGCAGGGATGCGTTAATCCATAGTCCGTCCAAAACCAGGTGAAAGAGACGCTGGTTAATGCGTCATTGCGAGCGAAGCGAAGCAATCTCGTACATCTTGCCTTTCAATGGGTTGGAGATTGCTTCGTCGCTGCGCTCCTCGCAATGACAAACAAATTCACTAATCCCGCAGGGCGTCAGTAAGCTTGGCGCTGTGCAGCGTTTTTTTATCCCCTTGCTGTAACCAGGCTTTCAATGCTGCTGCGTCGCCTGTGAAGACGATGTTTTTCTCTTTTTTCGCCAGCTGATAGTCGTACATGGGGTCATAGTAGTCGCTGAGCAGCGCGGCGATCCAGGCGTCGTGCTGTAACGTCTCTGCCGTGCGGCGCTGTTGTTCGACGGCTGCCTGCATCCGGGAATGCAGCTCGTTGTAGCGTACATCTCCCAGGCGTTTGCGTATGCGTGCGAGGCTTGCCAGCAGATAATCGGCCCACTGCACAAATCCCTCCTGTTCGCCGTGGATGGCCTGGTACTCCTGCAGCGCCATATCGATATACTCCTTGCGGGTGTTGTCGACACGCTCCTCCAGCGTCGCCTCGAGAATAATGAATTGTCCCGCCTTGAAGCGATCGAACAGCTGCTGCGGCATGTGTACGGAGCCAATGTTGCGGCCCTCGTCTTCGATGATCAGCGGTGGATTGCCCCTGGCCCTGTGCTTCAGCATTGCAATGGAGAGGGCGTTCTCAAAGTCGATCTGGGTCGGCTGGGGGATCGCATAGTGGCCGAATGCCGAGCCGCGGTGGCGCGCCAGCCCCTCCAGGTCGATGGTATCGTGCAGCTGTTTCAGCAGCAGGGTCTTACCGGCGCCGGTGCGCCCGCCGATAACGATCGTGTTGACTTCCCCCGCGGCAGCCTCCAGTTCGTCGAGCAGAAAACTGCGCAGGGCCTTGTAACCGCCTGCGATGCGTGGATAGGCGATGCCGGTGGCGTCTTCAATCCACTGCTGGCTGATTTTTGAACGCATGCCGCCGCGAAAACAGTAGAGGGCACCGCCTGGGTGGGCCTCGATGAATGCTTGCCACGCCTTGATGCGCTGTTCCCGTACTGCGTCATTGACCAGCTCTTCCCCGAGTTCAACGGCCGCGTCCTGTCCCACCTGTTTATATTCAATGCCGATCTGATGACGTTCGGCATCATTGATCAGCGGATGGTTATCGGCCTGCGGAAAAGCGCCTCTCTCATACTCGACAGGGGCACGCACATCCAGCAGGGGGATATCGTCGATAAAGAGACGCCGGTAGTCATCGATCAGCGGGAGATCCTTCATATCACCTTGATCAACGGGGCATCGTTGTGAGCCTCGACAGTCTCGCCGATCGGTGAGAGCTCCAGACCGGCATTGGCGGTGACTTCGAGAAACAGCTTGACGGCTTCGGGTTTGACGGCGACCAGCAGACCACCGGAAGTTTGCGGATCACACAATATCGCCCGCTGCTGCTCCGTCATTACCGAGATGTTGCCGCCATAGCTGTCAAAGTTGCGCTGTGCGCCGCCTGGAGAGCAGCCCATGGCCAGATACTCTTCGACATGCGGCAGTCTGGGCACTGCATCATAGTCGATGATGGCCGCGATGCCGCTTCCCTCGCAGATTTCACCGAGGTGGCCAAGCAGGCCAAATCCGGTCACATCCGTGATCGCGGTAATGCCTTCAATCTGCGACAGTTCCGTACCGATGGCATTCAGAGTGCACATCGTGTCGGGAGCGATGCGCCGATGCTGCGGCTGGAGTTTTTTCTGCTTCTGGGCCGTGGTGAGAATGCCGATGCCGAGCGGTTTGCTCAGAAACAGCTGGCAACCTGCTGATGCAGTATCGTTACGTTTGAGATGGTGATTGTCGACCAGGCCGGTGACAGCGAGTCCGAAGATCGGTTCCGGGGAGTCGATCGAATGCCCTCCGGCCAGCGGAATGCCGGCATCCCTGCAGGCGCTCCTCCCTCCCTCGATGACCTGCCGTGCAACCTCGGGGCCGAGTTTGTCGACGGGCCAGCCGAGAATGGCGATGGCCATCAGTGGCTTGCCGCCCATGGCATAGATATCGCTGAGTGCATTTGTCGCTGCGATGCGCCCGAATTCGGCTGGGTCATCGACGATGGGCATAAAAAAATCCGTGGTGCTGAGCACCGAGGTGCCATTGCCGAGATCAAAAGCCGCGGCGTCATCCTTGCTCTGATTGCCAACCAGCAGCGCGGGATGCGGCGCCTGGGGCGTATTGCTGCTGAGAATCTCCTCCAGCAATCCCGGGGCTATCTTGCAGCCGCAGCCCGCGCCGTGGCTGTATTCGGTCAGTTTGACAGCGGTGCTCATCACATCGATTGGAGCTGTCACTTCAACCACCGGTTGCTATCAGGGCTATCGGGAGCATCCATCATGAAAGCAACTCCCGCATTTTTTGCTGAACCGCCTGTTCGCGCAGGGTCTCGGCCTGCTGCTGATCTTTGGTAGCGGCGGCAGTGGCCCACTCATTCGTCTCGGGATTCAGGATGGAGAAGTTATACAGGCGTCCCTGTTTGAAGACCGAGGAGACCTGCTTCTCGGCCCTGCCGCGAAGTTCGGTATCCTGGATTGAACTCTCCTCCATCATGGGCATGCCGAAGGTCGGCTCCACTCCCATGTTTTTGAATTGAATCTCGCTGTTGTCGATCTCACCGGTCGTATCGAGGTAGATGCGGTCGATGTCCGGTGCGCGTGACAGGATGTAGGCGGCCATCATGCGGCCAAGCTGATGATTCTCCGTTTCCAGCGCAGTCAGCAGCTTGTCGCCGACCAGCTGCAGGCGCTGCACAAGCTGAGGCTTCTCAACCCATTGACGGCTCAATTGAACACCCTGGTCCATATCGGCGTCCATCTTGTCGAAAAAGTCACCGGCCTGCTGCAGCAGTTGATCAGGGACATTCAACGTGAAGATCTCTTCATCAATTACAACTTTCAGTTCCATATTGCTGTTTGTTTGGCAAATATGTGTCATTCTACCGTAATGGGCGTTATAAATTCATGAATCGTATGTCTCTCGAACCAATCGAAACCAGGAGTGGACCATGCTGTTAAAAATTCCGGGTGTGCTGAATGCAGCGCAGCTCGACAAGATCCATGGCATCGTCTCACGGGCGGGGTTTCAGGATGGCCGCATGACGGCGGGTTCAGCTGCCCGCCAGCTCAAGGAGAATGAGGAGCTGGCGCCGGAACCGCAGGCGCAGCAGCTGCTGAACCGGATTCTGATGAGCAGCTTCGGTGAGAACATGCAATTCCGCAATGCGGCATTGCCAAACAAGCTGGCCGATTTTATTGTTGCCCGCTATCACCACGGAATGCAGTACGGCGATCATATCGATGAGCCGATCATGGGAGCGGGCCCCAGGTTCCGCACCGACATCTCGATGACGACCTTTTTGAGTCCGCCTGACACCTATGAGGGTGGCGAACTGGTGATTCGCACGACATTTGGTGAGACCAGGGTCAAACTCGACGCGGGTGACGCAGTGCTCTATCCCTCCTCCAGCCTGCACCATGTCGCCGAGGTTGGCAGCGGAGAGCGCCTGGTCGCGCTGACATGGATCCAGAGCCAGGTGCGCGAGCCGGCGCGGCGTGAGATTCTCTATGACCTGGTGCAGACCCGCGACAGCCTGTTGAAAGAGCAGCCCGGCGGCGAGCTGCATCAACGCGTGGACCGCTCCTATGCCAATCTGCTGAGGATGTGGGCGGAGGTGTGAGTGCCAGAACAGCAGGGTCGGGACCAGCCTTTCAGCGCCGCTGTGAATACGTCCATGTACGCTCTGATAAAACATCCCTGTTTTATACAGCCCGGAAAGGCTGGTCCCGACCCTGCTTTCAAGAATGAGGTTTTGGAGATGGCGTCGTTTGTGTTCATTCGTGCCTGAATTCACTGCATACTTCCAGCGCCGCATCCAGCAGCCTGGGAGTTGGCCGGTGCAGCCTCAGGGTATCGGCCCGGATGACGGCTGCTGAAGAGCGGCTGTCAGCCGCGAAGAAACTTTTGTCATCGACCAGGATGGCGTCGGCGTCGAGCGACCACAGATATTCATCGCCGACAGTCGCCAGTTTGTGACCCGGTAGGTGAACCGGGTTGCTGATGCCGCACAGCGCCAGCGCTTGCGAGACCAGCTCTTCATCGGTTAGCAGCATCAACGGATGCTGCCATACCTGATGGATGACCTTCGGTTCTGATGATTGGCCCTGCTTCAACCTCTGCAGCTGTTTCATCTTCAGTGTGAAGTTGTCGACGCTGTCACGGGCCTGCTGCTCCGTTCCGAGCAGTTTGCCCAGAGCAAGGATATCAGCGGCGATGGCCTGCAGGCTCTGTGGATCGGATTCGAATACCCGGATCTGCTGTCGGCGCAGCCATTGAAGATCACGGTAGCGCGACCCGCCGCTCCACACTACCACCAGGTCCGGCTGCAGCATCAGGATGCGCTCCCGGTCCAGCCCGGTGGCATCGCCTACCCTGGGAAGCGTCTTGACCGAGGGCGGGTAGTCGCTGAAGTTGGAGATACCGACCAGGCTGCTTTCGCCGCCGGCAAAGTAGACCAGTTCCGTGGCATGCGGGGAGAGTGTGACCACGCGCATCGCAGTCGCCGCCATCACATCAGCAATGTTTATTAACAACAGGATGAGAGGTAGCCCGAAGGGGACGAAAGTTTTATTCATCTCTCGCCAAGACGCCAAGACGCAAAGGATTTTTCTTGGCGGGCTTGGCGGCTTTGCGAGAATCATGTGTAATTTGATGGTATGCGGATGAACTCTTGTGTTTTGCAAGAGTGTCACGTGATCAGTTTGAAATACCCCGGCCAGTCAAATGCCGGTCCGGGATCGCTCTTGCGGCCGGGTGCGATATCGCTGTGTCCGGCAATACGCTCAACGGTGATCGCCGGATAGTGTTGCATGATGGCCTTGCTGATTTCAGCCAGGCTCTGGTATTGCACCTCTGCATAGGGAATCTCGTCGGTGCCCTCCATCTCGATGCCGATGGAGAAGTCATTGCAGTTCTCCCGGTCGGCAAAACAGGAGGCGCCGGCATGCCAGGCGCGATCATCGAAAGAGACATATTGAACCACCTCACCGTCACGCCGTATCAGGCAGTGCGCCGAAACCTCCCTATCCGCGATCTCCCTGAAGTAGGGGTGTGCGGCTGCATCGAGGCGATTCAGAAACAGGTCGTCGATCCAGCGGCCGCCGAACTCGCCGGGAGGCAGGCTGATGTTGTGGATCACCAACAGGTCAATGGCCGCATCATCGGGGCGTGCATTGAAGTTGGGTGAGGGTGACCTGGTGGCCTGTTGGAGCCAGCCATTGATGATATTCATCTGCATTTATCCCGAAATATCGCAACACGTCATCATATAGCTGACATACAATATCAGGCTGTTCAAATAGTGGAGTTTATCATGACGGTACGAATGACCGACTCAGGTCTGAAAATCGAGGAACTGGAAGCGGGGAAGGGCGATGAGGCCGTGGCCATGAAGATGGTCACGGTGCACTATACCGGCTGGCTGGAGAGCGGTGAAAAATTCGACTCCAGCGTCGATCGCAATGAACCCTTCCGTTTTGGTCTCGGCAAGGGGCAGGTCATCCGCGGCTGGGATGAGGGCGTTGCCGGCATGCAGGTCGGCGGCAAGCGCAAGCTGACGATTCCTCCGCAGCTCGGTTACGGGGCTGCGGGCGCTGGTGGAATCATTCCACCGCATGCAACCCTGGTTTTTGAAGTGGAACTGCTCGCGGTTGATGAGTGATCAACCCCCGCTGCCGCCGGCGGAGGAGATCCGCCGCCAGGTCGCCACGGCGATTGCCGAGGATGTGGGCAACGGCGACCTGACTGCCGCGCTGCTGCCCGGGGAGCTGTTGGCGGAGGCGCAGGTGATAGCCAGGGAAGCAGGCGTGATCTGTGGCATCAGTTGGGTCGACGAGGTGTTCAGGCAGATCGATGCGGATGTCAGCATCCGCTGGCATGTCGCCGACGGCGACAGCGTCGATGAAGATCAGCAGCTGTGCCACCTCTCGGGAAGGGCACGGTCGCTGTTGACCGCCGAGCGTGCGGCGCTCAACTTCTTGCAGAGCCTCTCCGGCACGGCGACGGCGGCGTCCACTTATGTGCAGGCTGTTGCAGGCACCGGCGTCAGAATTCTGGATACCCGCAAGACCATTCCCGGCCTGCGGCTGGCGCAGAAATACGCGGTGCGCTGCGGCGGTGGACACAACCACCGCAGCGGTTTGTACGATGCCATCCTGATCAAGGAGAATCATATCAGCGCGGCTGGTTCGATTGCCGCCGTTCTGCAGCAGGCGCAGCGGAGTTTTCCCGACGTGGAGACGGAGATCGAAGTCGAGTCTTTGCAGGAGTTTCAGCAGGCGCTGGATGCCGGTGCAATACGTGTACTGCTGGATAATTTCTCTCTCGCGGAGCTGCAGCAGGCCGTTGCCATCAACAATGGGCGCGCCAGGCTGGAGGTTTCCGGCGGCGTGACCATCGAGGGCGTCAAGGCGCTGGCAGAGACCGGCGTCGATGATATCTCGGTCGGCGCGCTGACCAAGCATCTGCAGGCGTTTGATCTGTCGATGCTGTTTGTCTCAGCATGATTTCTGACGGTTACTCAGACCCGTCCAGGAAAAATGAGAAATCCCTGAACCACAGATGAACACAGATGAACACAGATGAAGACAATTCTGATTAATGCGTCATTGCGAGGAGCGTAGCGACGAAGCAATCTCCAACGAATTGATCCGTATGTATGAGATTGCTTCGCTTCGCTCGCAATGACGCTTCATAGCGAATGATTCCGGGATTCCAATATATCTGTGTGTATCTTCGTTCATCCGTGGTTATTTGAGTGATTATGGACTGACAAATCGGTTATCATACTCCTCTTGACCTGCTCCCAGGTATGGTCCGTTCAACTCACAGTCGCATTGAATCAATCCCCGCATGTCGCAACAATCTGAAGTCTCGGCAAGACGCACCTTTGCCATCATCTCCCACCCGGACGCCGGAAAAACCACGGTCACAGAGAAGCTGCTGCTGTTCGGCGGCGCCATTCAGCTGGCCGGCACCGTCAAGGGGCGCAAGGCGGCGCGCCATGCCACTTCCGACTGGATGGAGATGGAGCAGCAGCGCGGCATCTCGATCACCTCCTCGGTGATGCAGTTCGACTATGGTGATGCCGTGGTGAATCTGCTGGATACTCCCGGTCACGCCGACTTTTCCGAAGATACCTACCGCACCCTGACCGCGGTTGACTCGGCGCTGATGGTGATCGATGTCGCCAAGGGCGTCGAGGAGCGCACCATCAAGCTGATGGAGGTGTGTCGCATGCGCACCACGCCGATCCTGACCTTCGTCAACAAGCTCGACAGGGAGGGGCGCGATCCGATCGAGATCATGGATGAGATCGAGGAGGTGCTGAAGATAAGATGTGCGCCCGTGACCTGGCCCATCGGCATGGGCAAGCGTTTCGTCGGGGTGTTTGACATGCGTACCGAGACGACGCACCTTTTCAGTGCCCGCCATGGCGGCAGGATCCAGACCGGGGATCTCATCCAGGGGCTGGACAATCCGCAGCTCGACGAGGCGATCGGTGATATGGCCGAGGAGCTACGCGACGAGATCGAGCTGGTGCGCGGCGCCAGCCATGAGCTGGATCTGGACGCCTACCTGCGGGGCGAGCTGACGCCGGTCTTTTTTGGCTCGGCGATCAATAATTTCGGCGTCAGGGAGCTGCTGGATGCGTTCGTCGAATATGCGCCGCCGCCGCAGTCCCGCGAGGCGGGCAAGCGTGAAGTGAAACCTGACGATCAGAAATTCAGCGGTTTCGTTTTCAAGATCCAGGCCAACATGGACCCCTCACACCGCGACCGCATCGCCTTCCTGCGCGTCTGCTCGGGAAGTTACCGCAAGGCCATGAGGATGAAGCATGTGCGCATTGGCAAAACGATCCAGGTGAATAACGCCCTGACTTTCCAGGCGGGTGAGCGCACCCAGGTGGAGGAGGCCTTTCCGGGAGACATCATCGGCCTGCACAACCATGGCACTATCCAGATCGGCGATACCTTCACCGAGGGAGAGGAGCTGAAGTTTGAAGGGATTCCCTATTTCGCGCCCGAGCTGTTCAGGCGCGTGGTGCTTAAAAATCCGCTGAAGATGAAGCAGCTGCAGAAGGGTGTGCTGCAGCTCTGCGAGGAGGGGGCAACCCAGGTGTTCCGGCCACTGAGGAATAATGATATGATTCTCGGCGCCGTGGGGGTGCTGCAATTTGAAGTTGCCGTGCATCGTCTCAAGGGGGAGTATGGCGTGGATGCCATTGTCGAGGCCATCTCCATCGCCACTGCCCGCTGGATCGAGTGCGATGATGCGAAGCTGCTGGAGCAGTTCAAAACCAAAAACCATGACAACCTGGCGCTCGATGGCGATGGGCAGCTGGTCTACCTGGCGCCGACAAGGGTCAATCTGAGCCTGGCCGAAGAGCGCTGGCCGGATGTGCGTTTTCTCGCCTCAAGAGAGCTGTAAAAAGCACAAGGGAAGCTCTGATCAAGTCGCCTCGCGACTAGAGCAGAGCGTTCCCGCAAGTTTTTCTATGGGGGAAGGGATCAATATCAATGAGTTATAACCGGCTTTCAGTTTGCCCTTCCCCCAAACCCCCATCCCGGGGACTTAATCAGAGGTTTCCAAGGTTAATTTCTGGTAACTCCTTCAAAGCCCCGGGCAGACTCGACGGCTTGTCATTTCGATCACAGAGCAAGACATCCAGTAAACTGCTGGCGGTGACCCGGGTTTGAAAAAGACAAAAAAAAGCGCGGCAGAAGCTGCCGCGCCAAACAATAACCACCAAAGGAGAATGGAGGAATATGATCTGAATAAAGGAGGAGAAATTCAGAACATGAGTACATTCTAATATAATTGCGGGAGATGTCAAGTTTTTTTCTCCGTCTTAGAAAAAAACTGCAGATGCTCTGAATCACCCAATGATGTGATGTTCGGACGAAGAGGCTTGATCAGGCAAAAAAAAGCGCGGCAGAGGCTGCCGCGCTAAAGACCACCAAAGGAGATTGGAGGTATGTGCCGAATAAAGGAGGAGGAATTCAGCACATAAGCAAATTCTAATATACATCCATCCCAGATTCAACACCATATTTATCATGGAATTTAAACCAATTGCAGTTGACGCCTCCGCGCGCAGAAACCGGCTGGAATTTGCGCGCGGCGTCATTGAGACCCCCGTGTTTATGCCGGTCGGGACCTACGGGACCGTCAAGGCGATGACCCCGGAAGAGCTCGAAGAGATGGGGGCGCAGATCATTCTCGGCAATACCTTCCATCTGTGGCTGAGACCAGGTACGGAGATTATTCGCGCGCATGGCGATCTGCATGATTTCACCCACTGGCAGCGCCCGATACTGACCGACTCTGGAGGTTTCCAGGTCTTCAGCCTTGGAGCGATGCGAAAAATCACCGAACAGGGCGTCCACTTCCGCTCGCCGGTCGATGGCGCCAAGGTGTTTATGGGGCCGGAGGAGTCGATGAGGATCCAGCGGCAACTCGGGTCCGACATCGTCATGATCTTTGATGAATGCACGCCCTATCCGGCAACCCGCGAGGAGGCAGCAGCCTCGATGGAGCTTTCGCTGCGCTGGGCGCAACGCAGCAAGGAGGCGCATGGCGATAATCCTGCGGCACTGTTCGGGATCGTGCAGGGGGGTGTCTACGAGGAGCTGCGCAGCGCTTCACTGGACGGGTTGATGGAGATCGGCTTCGATGGCTATGCCGTCGGCGGCTTGTCAGTCGGCGAGCCCGCGGAGGAGCGCTGGCGAATTCTCGATCATCTGTGTCAACGGCTTCCGGCGGATAAACCCCGCTACCTGATGGGGGTAGGCA
>JBDLII010000062.1:0-11813 GCA_039714995.1 Pseudomonadota bacterium | reverse complement strand
GCTGAAATCCAAGAAAACCAAGCCCAAGGTCAAGGAGGTCAAGGAGCAGGAGGTCTACATGGGGGAGATGCCCCTGATGACCGATACCGGCACCTTCGTCATCAATGGCACCGAGCGGGTCATCGTCTCGCAGTTGCACCGCTCACCCGGGGTCTTTTTTGACCACGACAAGGGCAAGACCCACTCCTCAGGCAAGCTGTTGTTTTCGGCGCGGGTTATTCCCTACCGCGGCTCCTGGCTCGACTTCGAATTTGATCCGAAAGACTGCGTCTTCGTCAGAATAGACCGCCGTCGCAAGATTCCTGCGACCATCCTGCTGCGAGCACTCGGCTATGACACCGAGCAGATCATCGATATGTTCTTCGATTATGATCACTTCAATATCTCCGGCAAAAAGATCACCATGAAGCTGGTGCCGAGCCGCCTGCGCGGAGAGATGCTCGATTTTGATATCAAGATCAAGAAAAAAGTGCTGGTCGAAAGCGGCCGCCGCATTACCCAGCGCCATATCCGCGAACTGGACAAGGAGGGCATCTCCAAGCTCGAGGTTCCCGACTCCTACATCGCCGGCAAGACTCTGGCGCACAATGTCGTTGACACCGAGACCGGTGAATTGCTGGCAAGTGTCAATGATGAGATCAGCGAAGAGATGGTCGAACTCTTTGTCGACAAGGGGATCAAGGAGATCAAGACCCTCTTTACAAACGATCTGGATCAGGGCGCCTTTATCTCGGATACCCTGCGCATCGACCCGACATCGACCCAGCTCGAGGCGCAGGTCGAGATCTACCGCATGATGCGTCCCGGTGAGCCGCCGACAAAAGATTCGGCGGAGAACCTGTTTGGCAATCTCTTTTTCACCCTCGACCGCTACGACCTGTCGGCAGTCGGCCGCATGAAGTTCAATCGCCGCCTGGGCCGTGATGAGTCGACCGGAGAGGGCATACTCTCCAGCGATGATATTGTCGACGTCCTCAAGACCCTGATCGATATCCGCAACGGCAATGGCAGCGTCGATGATATCGACCATCTCGGCAACCGCCGCGTGCGCTGTGTCGGCGAGATGGCGGAGAACCAGTTCCGCATCGGGCTGGTGCGCGTCGAGCGCGCCGTCAAGGAGCGCCTCACGCTGGCGGAGAGCGAGGGCCTGATGCCGCAGGAGATGATCAACTCGAAACCTGTCTCGGCGGCGATTCGCGAGTTCTTTGGATCGAGCCAGCTGTCCCAGTTCATGGACCAGAACAACCCGCTCTCCGAGATCACGCACAAGCGGCGTGTCTCGGCGCTCGGCCCCGGCGGTCTGGCGCGCGAACGCGCCGGCTTCGAAGTGCGGGACGTCCATCCGACGCACTACGGCCGGGTCTGTCCGATCGAGACCCCTGAAGGTCCCAACATCGGCCTGATCAACTCGCTGGCGTCATACGCCCGCACCAACGAATACGGCTTCCTGGAAACGCCCTATCGTGTCGTCAGGGATGCAATTGCCACCGATGAGATTCACTACCTCTCCGCGATCGAAGAGGGGCGCTACGTGATCGCCCAGGCTAACTCGGTGCTGACGGAAGAGAACAGGCTCGCGGACGAACTGGTCTCCTGCCGCTTCGAGAATGAGTTCATGCTCTCGGAGCCGGATAAAGTCAACTATATGGATGTGTCGCCACGGCAGATCGTCTCGGTTGCCGCCAGCATGGTCCCGTTTCTGGAGCACAATGACGCCAACCGCGCATTGATGGGATCCAACATGCAGCGCCAGGCGGTGCCGACGCTGCGCGCCGAAAAACCGCTGGTTGGCACCGGCATGGAGCGTGCAGTGGCAGTCGATTCCGGCGTGACCGCGGTTGCCAGACGCGGCGGCGTCGTTGACTCCGTCGATGCCAACAGGATCGTCGTGCGCGTCAACGACAAAGAGACAGAGGCTGGCGAATCCGGCGTTGACATCTATCAGCTGACCAAATATACCCGTTCCAACCAGAACACCTGTATCAATCAGCGTCCGCTGGTCAAGGTCGGCGACGGCATCAACCGCGGCGATGTCATGGCTGACGGACCCTCGATCGACATGGGAGAGCTGGCGCTCGGACAGAATCTGCGGGTTGCCTTCATGCCCTGGAACGGCTACAACTTCGAGGATTCAATCCTGATCTCCGAGCGCGTGGTGGAGGAGGATCGTTTTACCACGATACATATCGAAGAGCTGACCTGCATGGCGCGCGACACCAAGCTGGGCACGGAGGAGATTACGGCGGATATCCCCAATGTCGGCGAGTCCAATCTCGGCCGTCTCGATGAGTCGGGAATCGTCTATATCGGTGCAGAGGTCAAGGATGGCGATATCCTGGTCGGCAAGGTCACGCCCAAGGGTGAGGCGCAGCTGACTCCCGAGGAGAAGCTGCTGCGCGCCATCTTTGGTGAAAAGGCGGCGGATGTCAAGGATACCTCGCTGCGCGTGCCCTCGAGCATCAGCGGCAAGGTGATCGATGTGCAGGTCTTCACCCGCGACGGCGTGGAGAAGGATGCGCGCGCACTGCAGATCGAGGAGGAGGAGCTCAAAAGGGTGCGCAAGGATCTCAACGATCAGCAGCGCATCATGGAGACGGATACCTTCGCCCGCATCGAGAAGATGTTGATCGGCAAGGTTGCCGACGGTGGCCCGCAGAAGCTCAAGAAAGGCAGCAAGATCACCAAGAGCTATCTGGCCGGACTGGAGCAGGATCAGTGGCTCGAGATTCGTCTGAATAATGACGAGGCGGCGGCGCGGCTGGAGGCTGTGGCCCAGCAGATCAAGAATCAGCGTGATCAATTCCGTCAGAAATTCGAGGAGAAAAAGAGCAAGCTGACGGCCGGTGATGACCTGGCGCCCGGTGTGCAGAAGATGGTCAAGGTCTACGTTGCCGTCAAACGCCGCATCCAGCCCGGTGACAAAATGGCGGGACGCCACGGCAACAAGGGTGTTATCTCCAAGGTCGTCCCTGTCGAGGATATGCCCTACGATGATAATGGCCGGCCGGTTGATATCGTTCTGAATCCGCTCGGCGTGCCGTCGCGGATGAATATCGGCCAGATTCTCGAGACCCATCTCGGCTGGGCGGCCAAGGGGCTGGGTGAGCGTATCGGTGAAATGCTGGATGCGCAGAAGAAGGTCTCTGAAATCCGGGGCTACCTGGACAAGATCTACAACTCCAGCGGCAAGCAGGAGGATCTCGACAGCTTCAGCGATGCCGAGATTCTGGAGCTGGCCGGCAATCTGCGCGCCGGCGTGCCGATGGCGACGCCTGTCTTTGACGGCGCCGACGAGAGTGAGGTGCATACCATGCTGGATCTGGCCGGACTGCCCCGCGGCGGCCAGACGCTGCTCTATGACGGCCGCACCGGTGATGCTTTTGAACGGGAGGTGACCGTCGGCTACATGTACATCCTCAAGCTCAACCACCTGGTCGACGACAAGATGCACGCCCGTTCCACCGGCCCCTACAGCCTGGTTACCCAGCAGCCGCTGGGAGGCAAGGCGCAGTTCGGCGGCCAGCGCTTCGGTGAGATGGAGGTGTGGGCGCTTGAAGCCTATGGCGCCGCCTATACCCTGCAGGAGATGCTGACGGTCAAATCCGATGATGTCAACGGCCGCACGCGCATCTACAAGAATATCGTCGATGGCGACCATCGTATGGAGCCGGGAATGCCGGAGTCGTTCAATGTGCTGGTGAAGGAGATACGCTCCCTGGCCATCAATATCGAGCTTGAGCAAGAGTAAGCCGTCAGGAGAATCAAATTATGAAAGATCTAATGAACATCCTCAAGCAGGATCAGGTTGAAGAGTTTGATGCAATCCGTATTGGGCTGGCGTCGCCGGATATGATTCGCTCCTGGTCATTCGGCGAAGTCAAGAAACCTGAAACCATCAACTACCGCACCTTCAAGCCGGAGCGGGAGGGGCTCTTCTGCGCCAAGATTTTCGGCCCGGTCAATGATTACGAGTGTCTCTGCGGCAAGTACAAGCGTCTCAAGCACCGCGGTGTGGTGTGTGAGAAGTGCGGCGTCGAGGTCACCCTCTCCAAGGTGCGCCGCGAGCGCATGGGGCATATCGAGCTGGCTGCCCCGGTCGCCCATATCTGGTATCTGAAATCGCTGCCGTCCCGCATCGGGCTGCTGCTCGACATGACGCTGAAAGATATCGAGCGAGTGCTCTATTTTGAGTCCTACGTGGTCATCGACCCCGGCATGACAACCCTGGAGCGCGGCCAGCTGCTGACCGACGAGCAGTATCTGGAGGCAATCGAGGAGTATGTCGACGAGTTTGATGCCCGCATGGGAGCGGAAGCCGTCTATGAGCTGCTGGGCTCCATTGATATCCCCAAGGAGATCGAGCAGATTCGCGAGGATATGGGCGCCACCCGCTCCGAAACCAAGATCAAGAAATACAGCAAACGTCTGAAACTGCTGGAGTCGCTGCAGGCATCCGGCAACAGGCCGGAGTGGATGGTGATGAAGGCGCTGCCGGTGCTTCCTCCCGAGCTGCGTCCGCTGGTGCCGCTGGATGGCGGCCGTTTTGCGACCTCGGATCTCAATGACCTCTATCGTCGTGTCATCAACCGCAACAACCGGCTCAAGCGGCTGCTGGATCTGCTGGCGCCGGACATCATCGTGCGCAACGAAAAGCGCATGCTGCAGGAGTCCGTCGACGCATTGATCGACAATGGCCGCCGCGGCCGTGCAATTACAGGCACCAACAAGCGCCCGCTCAAATCACTGGCCGATATGATCAAGGGCAAGCAGGGGCGTTTCCGCCAGAATCTGCTGGGCAAGCGGGTCGACTACTCCGGGCGTTCGGTGATCGTCGTCGGTCCGACGCTGAAGCTGCATCAATGCGGCCTGCCGAAGAAGATGGCGCTGGAGCTGTTCAAGCCCTTTATCTTCAGTAAACTGCAGTTCAGGGGGCTGTCAAATACCATCAAGGCGGCCAAGAAGATGGTTGAGCGGGGGGATGCCGAGGTCTGGGATATCCTCGATGAGGTGATCCGCGAGCACCCGATCATGCTCAATCGTGCGCCGACGCTTCACCGCCTGGGCATCCAGGCGTTTGAGCCGGTGCTGATCGAGGGCAAGGCCATTCAGCTGCACCCGCTGGTGTGCACCGCTTTCAACGCCGATTTTGACGGCGACCAGATGGCCGTGCACGTGCCGCTCTCCATCGAGGCGCAGCTGGAAGCGCGCACCCTGATGATGTCATCGAACAACATCCTCTCGCCGGCGAATGGCGAACCTATCATCGTACCGTCACAGGACGTGGTGCTGGGGCTCTACTACATGACGCGTGAACGCATCAATGCCAGGGGCGAGGGTATGGTGTTTACCGATCCCCGCGAGGTGCAGCGCGCCTATGATACCGGCGTCGTGGCCCTGCAGGCCAGGGTGAAGGTGCGTATCTCGGAAAAAGTACTGAATGACGATGGTGAACTCGAGAGCAGAAGAAACATTGTTGACACTACCGTCGGGCGGGCGCTGTTGAAAGAGATCCTGCCCGAGGGCATGCCTTTCGAGCTGCTGCAGCAGCCGCTTGGCAAAAAGGCGATCTCCCATCTGATCGATACCTGCTACCGGAGCCAGGGGTTGAAAGATACCGTCGTTTTTGCCGACCAGTTGATGTATACCGGCTACCGCTTTGCAACCAAGGCCGCTGTCTCCGTCGCCGCGAAGGATATGATCGTTCCCGATGAGAAGGAGACGATCCTCGCCACGGCTGAAGACGAGGTGAAGGAGATCCAGAAGCAGTATGCATCAGGCCTTGTCACCCAGGGTGAGCGCTACAACAAGGTTGTGGATATCTGGTCGCATACCAATGACCAGGTCGCCAAGGCGATGATGGACAAGATCTCCAAAATGCGTGTCGCGGAAAAGGATGGCAGTGAAGTTGAAACGGACTCGTTCAACTCCATCTACATGATGGCGGATTCCGGGGCGCGTGGTTCGGCGGCGCAGATTCGGCAGCTTGCCGGCATGCGGGGTTTGATGGCCAAGCCGGATGGTTCGATCATCGAAACACCGATCAAGGCCAACTTCCGTGAAGGTCTCGACGTACTGCAGTACTTTATCTCCACGCACGGTGCGCGCAAGGGTCTTGCCGACACCGCGCTGAAAACCGCCAACTCGGGTTACCTGACGCGCCGCCTGGTCGACGTGGCCCAGGATATGGTGGTGTTGCAGGATGATTGCGGCACCGAAGAAGGCCTGCTGATGACGCCGATCATCGAGGGTGGCGATGTGGTCGAGCCGCTCAGTGAGCGTATCCTGGGGCGGGTGCCCGCCAGGGATGTCACGCCTCCCGGTTCCGATGAGGTTGTCTGCGAAGCCGGCACATTGCTGGACGAGGCCTGGGTTGAAAAACTGAATCAAGCCGGCGTCGACCAGGTGCTGGTGCGCTCGGCGATCACCTGTGAAGCCCGTACCGGTGTCTGCGCAGCCTGTTATGGTCGCGACCTGGCGCGCGGACACCTGGTCAATGAGGGTGAGGCAGTCGGTGTCGTCGCCGCCCAGAGTATCGGTGAACCCGGCACCCAGCTGACCATGCGCACCTTCCATATCGGCGGCGCAGCATCAAGAGCCGCGGCCGCCAACAGTATCGAGGTCAAGAACGGCGGCAAGATTCGCTACTACAACATCGAATCTGTCGAGAAGGAGAATGGCGATCATGTCGTGACCTCCCGTTCCGGCGAGGTGCACCTGCTGGACGAGCTGGGGCGCGAGCGCGAGCGCTACAAGCTCCCTTACGGCGCCAACCTGAAGGTGCAAAACGAGACCAATGTCGAGGGCGGAGCCCTGATTGCCTCATGGGACCCGCATACACACCCTGTCATTACCGAGGTTGCAGGCAAGATGAACTTCGTGGATTTTGTCGAAGGGGTCACGGTGCAGAAGCGTGTTGACGACGTGACCGGACTCTCCTCCCTGGAGATTATTGATCCGGCCCAGCGTCCAACGGCAGGCAAGGAGATGCGCCCGATGGTCAAGCTGGTCGATGACAAGGATGATGATGTCACTATTCCGGGCAGCAACATGCCGGCGCACTATTTTCTGCCGGCAGGATCCGTGGTCAGCGCCACCGATGGCAGCGATGTCTCGGTGGGTGGCACGCTGGCGCGTATTCCGCAGGAGTCATCAAAGACCCGCGATATTACCGGTGGTCTGCCCCGGGTTGCCGATCTGTTCGAGGCGCGCAAGCCCAAGGACCCGGCGATTCTGGCGGAGACCAGCGGCATCGTCTCATTCGGCAAGGAGACCAAGGGCAAGCAGCGACTGGTCATCACCGAAAAGAGCGGCGAAACGCAGGAGACGCTGATCCACAAGTGGCGCCGCATCGATATCTTCGAAGGCGAACACGTTGAAAAAGGGGAGGTGATCGCCGAGGGCGAACTGATCCCGCACGACATTCTGCGCCTGCGTGGTGTCACTGCGCTTGCCGAGTACATGGTGCAGGAGATTCAGGAGGTTTACCGCCTGCAGGGCGTCAGCATCAACGACAAGCACATCGAGGTTATCGTGCGTCAAATGCTGCGCAAGGTCGAGATTACCAACGCCGGAGACTCCAGCTTTATCAAGGGTGAACAGGCCGAGCGTTCACGCGTCATCGAGGAGAATGAGCAGCTGGTCGCCGAGGGCAAGTTCACGGCAGAGTATGAGCTGATGCTGCTGGGCATTACCAAGGCGTCGTTGGCAACGGAATCCTTTATCTCCGCGGCATCGTTCCAGGAGACCACGCGCGTGCTGACAGAGGCTTCGGTGCGTGGCTCGTCGGATAAGCTCAATGGCCTGAAAGAGAATGTCATTGTCGGCCGTCTGGTTCCGGCGGGCACCGGCCTGTCGCACCACAAGGAGCGACGTGAAAGCCACAAGATGCTCTTCGATGATGTGGCGGACACCGAACTGGCTGCCCAGGAGGCTGAAGCAGCGATCAAGAAAGCGCTAAACACCCCGGATGAAGAGTAAGGGAAGCTCTGAATGAATCGATGGGAAGGGGATTCGGGGGAAGGGTGGATCAAATGCCTGTTACAACCCATTGAATTTCAACCCTTCCTCCGTAGAATAACTTGTAGGAATGCTCTGAATGAAACGCGAAGCGATTCATTCAGAGCTTCGTAAGAGGTCCTGATAATGGCACGAATCACAGTAGAAGATTGTCTCGAGCATGTCGATAACCGTTTCAACCTGGTGTTGCTGGCAACCAAAAGGGCGCGCCAGTTGGCAAATGGAGTCGAACCGCTGCTGCCGTGGGAGAACGACAAGCCCACGGTGATGGCGCTGCGTGAAATCGCCGAGGGGCTGATCACCAGCGAAACGGTTGACGAGCAGGACAACCAGGAAGAGGAGAGCGAGGAGGAGCTGCTGATTGCCCTTGGCGAAGAGCTCTCCGGGCTGGAAACCGGCAACAACTGATCTAAAATACCCTCTCCCCTCGGGAGAGGGTTAGGGTGAGGGTGTATAAACTGCCTGCAAACAGCCTCATAGAGCCGAAAAAAGAGCTACGAAGTCATTGACTGATTGCCCCGGAGTCCGTATCATTCGGGGGCTTGCAGCAGAGCAATCTGCCGCAAGTCGTCGGGGTATAGCGCAGTCTGGTAGCGCGCCTGCTTTGGGAGCAGGATGTCGGGAGTTCGAATCTCTCTACCCCGACCAGCTTCCGATCATCTGCATGACCTGATTTGCGCCCGTAGCTCAACCGGATAGAGCATCGGCCTTCTAAGCCGAGGGTTGCAGGTTCGAGTCCTGCCGGGCGCGCCATATAGTCAGAGAAAACAGGATCACACCAAGTTAACAATGGTGGGTGTAGCTCAGTTGGTAGAGCCCTGGATTGTGATTCCAGTCGTCGTGGGTTCGAGCCCCATCATCCACCCCATCTTCTACCCCCTGTCCAGGATTGGCCAGGGGGTTTTTTCTTGTATTGACTATTTGGTCATCTGCAGGGTCGGGACCAGCCTTTCAGCGCCGCTGTGAACACATCCATGTACGCTCTGATAAAACATCCCTGTTTTATACAGTCTGTAGGGGGGATAAGCGACAGCGCATCCACCAACGTGCGGAGGGCGTCAATAAGCCTGCAAATTGCGCCGCGCGTGGATAATCGAGTTACTTCTCTCTGCTGAATTGTGCGGCGATGACAACAACCAGCACTAGCAGGTAGAGCCCATAGATGCCGACCAGGGTTTGCGGCATGGTGTAGCCGAGAAAGCGCCACTGGATTTCGTCGCACAATCCGGTTGGCGTGAACAGCAGCGGAAACCACTCGTCCAGCTTTGCCCAGGCGGGGAAGTTGGTCATGAAATCGCAGCTCGCCGTCATCGGGTTTTGCTGAATGCCGCTGTGTTCCAGAGCCAGCATCACTCCCCACACGGCACTGCTCCCCCACAACAGAAACCCCAGCCAGCGAAACAGCCACAGCTGCGGAGCAATGGCGCCAAGCAATCCGGCCAGCAGAATCCCCATCAGGGCAGTGCGCTCGTAGATGCAGAGGACGCAGGGCTGCAACTCCATGCTTCCAAACTGGAAGTAGAGAGCGATAATTTCGAGAAGCAGGGCGGACAGCGCCAGCAGCAGCCATGCGGGGCGTTTTTTTGAAGCCTGTGAGAGAAATCCCATAACCTGAATTAGAGTGCTCCGAGAATGCGCGCAGTATACTCGACTCCAGCGAATGCCTCTATTCAGATTAGCAATATCAGTTGCGCCTCTCCTCTGATAAAATCCGCGTCTATTATGTAATTTTTCATCACATGTGAGATCGTCACTGCTGGCGGATCTATCTTCCGGAAAACGCCGTTAATACTTCCCTGTAGGCTCGCGTCGGCATCCATGCCTCCGACGTTTCCTGCAGATAGATCCGCCAGCAGTGACTCAGTGGTTGAAATAACTTCTCAATAACCCCGTGAATAGAGCCCGGCCCGGCGAGATATCATACGATGCACAGACTCAATTTTTGCAGGAAATGTCCGGAGAGCAGCCATGTTTAAGAAATCAATGCAAATCAGTGACTACGATGCCGAGTTGTGGCAGGCAATTACCGATGAGGAGCAGCGCCAGGAGCAGCATATCGAGTTGATCGCATCGGAGAACTACACCAGCCCGCGCGTGATGCAGGCGCAGGGATCCGTGTTGACCAACAAGTATGCCGAGGGTTATCCCGGCAAGCGCTATTACGGCGGCTGTGAATATGTCGACAAGGCGGAGCAGCTGGCTATCGATCGTGCCAAGGCGCTTTTCAGTGCTGACTACGCAAATGTTCAGCCGCACTCGGGTTCACAGGCGAACGCAGCTGTCTACATGGCCCTGTGCGAGCCTGGCGACACGGTGCTGGGCATGAGCCTGGCCGATGGCGGACACCTGACACACGGCGCCAAACCGAGCTTCTCCGGCAAGATCTATCATGCCGTTCAGTACGGGCTGGATGCCGCTAGCGGCGAGATCGACTATCAGCAGGTCGAGAATCTGGCGCGTGAGCACAGGCCGAAGATGATCATCGCCGGCTTCTCCGCCTATTCGCGCATCGTCGACTGGCAGCGCTTCCGGGACATAGCCGACGAGGTGGGCGCCTACCTGTTTGTCGATATGGCGCATGTGGCGGGTCTGATCGCCGTGGGTCTCTATCCCAGCCCGGTCGGGATAGCGGATGTCACCACCACCACCACCCACAAGACCCTGCGAGGCCCGCGCGGCGGCCTGATCCTGGCGAAGTCCAATCCGGAGATCGAGAAAAAGCTCAACTCGCTGGTCTTTCCCGGCACCCAGGGCGGCCCGCTGATGCATGTCATCGCTGCCAAGGCGGTGGCATTCAAGGAGGCGATGGAGCCCGGCTTCAAGAGCTATCAGCAGCAGGTAATGATCAATGCCAGCGCGATGGCCGATATCTTCATGCAGCGCGGCTATGATGTGGTCTCCAAGGGGACTGACGACCACCTTTTCCTGGTGAGTTTCATCGAAGCCGGCCTGACTGGCAAGGAGGTCGACGCCTGGCTGGGAACAGCGAATATTACCGTCAACATGAATGCCGTACCCAATGATCCGCAGTCACCCTTCGTCACCAGCGGCATCCGTGTCGGCACGCCGGCAATCACAACCCGGGGCTTCAGCGAAGCGGATGCGACGGAGCTGGCGGGCTGGATGTGCGACATCATCGACAGCCGCGGTGACCAGGGCGTGATCGATGCCATCAGGGAGAAGGTGAAAGCGATCTGCACCCGGCTTCCCGTCTACACTGATTAATCGATCCCATGCGCTGTCCATTCTGTGGTGCACAGGAGACCAAGGTCATCGACTCGCGCCTTTCGGGCGAGGGCGACCAGGTGCGCCGCCGCCGCCAATGCACTGTCTGCAGCGAACGCTTTACCACCTATGAGAGCGTCGAACTGAACCTGCCGCGCGTGATCAAGCGGGATGAGAGCCGGGTCGCCTTCAACGGCCGCAAGCTGCGCGCCGGCATGTCACGCGCACTGGAGAAAAGAGCCGTTGCCACGGATCAGATCGACGCGGCGATATCCCGTATCACCCGCCAGCTCTCATCCGGTGGCGAGGCCGAAGTCTCGTCCAGAGAGATCGGTGAGCTGGTGATGGAGGAGCTGCGCAATCTCGACCAGGTTGCCTATGTGCGTTTTGCCTCCGTCTACCGCAAATTTGAAGATGTGAATGCCTTTCGTGAAGAGATCGAGCGGCTGCAGAAGGCGCCGGCCACGGAGGACCAGCAGGAGGCAGCGCCCCCCGAATCCGGGGAGCAGCAGTGAGCGACCGCCGGTGGATGGCGCGCGCACTGCAGCTGGCGGAGCGCGGCCTCTATACGA
>JBDLII010000061.1:0-11831 GCA_039714995.1 Pseudomonadota bacterium | reverse complement strand
GAACTCGTTGCGGCCGATCAGAACATGGTGATCATCATCGTTGTATGCAATAAACAACTCTTGCAGTATGGCAAAGGACTCTTTCTCGACCCCGTCGAAGACGAACAGGCGGCTCTGTTTCTCCTCGTCGTTGATGCCGAAGTCGGTGGCGCCGGCGACCGTGAGTTTTCCGGAAAAGCCATGGTAGACAGGCGTGTTCAGCGAGAGTTTCGGGATGATATAGAACCCTTGCGAGTCCCTGTGGCCCTTGTTGATGGTGGGAATTCCGTCCGGGTTGCTGTAGTCATACTCCAGCAGGCCGGCGCGCACGTCGCCCGAGATGTAAAATTTATTCGATTTATCTTCTTCCGCCTGGAGTGTCTGGCAGAGAGGCAGTATGGCAATTGCCAGGCTGCTGATGAGTTTTTTCTTGTGATTGCCCATCGGGAATCTCCTGTCATTATTCCGGCGCCGCCGTCGGGCCGCCGTGAATCTTTTCGCGCAGCCGCTGGATCAGGTTGAAAAATATCGGCACCAGCAGGGTGCCGGCGATCACGGCCATGATGGTGCCGCCGAAGACCGACAGTCCCAGCGAGACGCGGCTGGCTGCGCCTGCGCCGGTGGCGATGACCAGCGGAAAGACTCCGGCGACAAAGGAGAGCCCGGTCATGATCACGGGCCGGAACCGCAGGCGGGCAGCCGTGACCGTCGCCTCGTGCAGCTCCATCTTCTCGCTCTCACGCAGCGACTTGCCGAACTCGACGATCAAAATGGCTGTCTTGGAGGCGAGGCCGATCAGCAGCACCAGGCCGATCTGCCCGTAGAGGCTGAGGGGAAGCTGCATGACGATCACGCCCACCAGTGCGCCGATCATGGCGATGGGCACCGAGAAGATGATCGCCAGCGGTGTCAGGAAGGATTCATACAGGGCGGCCAGGAACAGGAAGGTGAACACCAGCGACAGGCCCAGCGCGATCGGCGCCATGTTGCCCGATTTACGCTCTTCAAAACTGGAGTCGGTCCACTCATACTTGTAGCCGGCTGGCATGGCTTTCCTGGCCACGTCCTCCATCGCCAGCATGGCGTCGCCGGAGCTGAAACCACCGGGAGCATTGGGGATGCCGGTAATGGTCGCCGAGTCGTAGGTGTTGTAGCGGTATAGAACGTCCGGTCCACGCGAAGGCTGCGGGGTCACGAAGGTGCTCAGCGGAATCAGGTCTCCCGAGCTGTTGGTGACATAGAGATTATCGAGGTCCTGCTCATTTTGACGGAATGGCGCATCAGCCTGCAGCATCACCTTGTAGGTCTGGCCATAGAGGTTGAAGTCATTGACATAGAGGCCGCCCATCTGGGTCTGCAGGGTGCCGAAGATATCCGTCAGCTTGACTCCCAGCGTTTTGGCTTTCAGGCGATCGATATCCAGGCGGATTTGCGGTGAACCCGGACGGAACGTGCTGAAGGCGCGTATGATTTCCGGCTGCGAGGTGGCCTCCTTGGTCAGGGATTGAACGACTGCCGCCAGCTGGTCGGCGCCCTTGCTCGCGGTATCCTCGAGTACGAATGAGAAGCCGGCAATCGCGCCCAGCCCGGGTATGGCGGGTGCGCCGAACACCAGCGTGCGCACTTCGGGAAGCTTGTTGAAGAGGCCCTGGTATTTTTTCTGCAATGCCAGCTGGTGATGCTCGGGCGACTTGCGTTCTCCCCAGGGCTTGAGCTTGGCGATGACCATGCCGGCATTCGGCTGCAGGGCGGTGTTCAAAATACTGTAGCCGTTGACGGAGAGGACATTCTCGATCGCCGGCTCCTTTTTCAGGGTTTCGATGATGTCGTCCATCACCTTTTCGGTGCGGTTCAGCGAGGCGGCCTCGGGCAGCTGGACATCGACGATGAAGAAGCCCTTGTCCTCATCCGGGATAAAGCTGCTGGGGACGATGGCAAACAGCACATAGAGCGATGTAAAAAGCGAGGCGATGATCAGGATGCTGACCAGGGCGTGGCTTGCCAGCCAGCTGATCACGACCGTATAGCCCTCTGTGATGGCATTGAACGCGCTGTTGAAACCACGGATGACGATATTCGGCTTGTGATGTTCACCCGACTTGAGGATCGTGGCTGACAGGGCCGGGCTCAGGGTCATGGCGTTGATCATCGAGATCATCACCGCAACGACCAGCGTGATGCCAAACTGGGCGAACATGGTGCCGGTAATCCCGGGGAGCAGCATGGTGGGGCCAAAGACGGCAAGCAGCACCAGCGAGGTGGCGAAAATAGGCGCCGCGACCTCCTTCATCGCCTCCTGGGTGGCCGTGCGAGGATCCATCCCCTGGTCATGCATCAGCCTCTCGACATTCTCCACCACGATGATGGCGTCATCCACCACCACGCCGATCGCCAGAATGAGTGCGAACAGGGTGACGGTGTTGATCGTCATGCCGAGGAAATATAACACCGCGATGGTGCCGACGATCGAAACAGGCACGGCGATCGCCGGGATGAGCGTTGCCCGCACGCTGCCCAGAAACAGGTAGGTGACCAGTATGACAAGAATGATGGTGAAGAACAGCGTGACGACCGTCTCTTCGAGAGATGCCTCGATGAAGAGCGTCGTGTCATGGCCGATGACATAGTCGAGGCCCTCGGGGAAATACTGCTTGAGCTCCTCCATCTTCTCCTTGATCAGCTCGGCGGTCTCAAGGGCGTTGGCGTCAGAAAGCTTGTAGACCGCCAGCAGCACGCCGGGCTCGTTATTGAACTCGCCGTAGCCCTTGTAGACTTCCGCGCCCAGCTCCATGCGGGCGACATCTTTCAAGCGCACGACCGCGCCGCTGGGATCCGCGCGCAGGATAATATCGCCGAACTCCTCGGGCGAGGAGAGCCTGCCCTTCGTCGTCAGCACATACTGGAACTGCGTGTCATCCGGATTCGGCGCCGCTCCGAGCTGCCCCACGGCGGCCTGCACATTCTGTTCATTGATGGCGGCGATCACCTGGTTGATCGCGAGGTTGTTGTTGGCCATTTTGACGGGGTCCAGCCAGGCCCGCATGCCGTAATCCAGCGCGCCGATGATGCTGGCTTCACCGACGCCGGGAAGGCGTGACAACTCGCTCTCGACATTCAGCGTGGTGTAGTTCGAGAGAAACACACGGTCGAAACGGCCATCCGTCGACACCAGGTTGACGACCATCAGCATGTCGGAGGAGCGCTTCCTCACCCTGATCCCCCGCTTGCGCACCTCGCCCGGCAGCTGCGGCTCCGCCAGGGCGACCCTGTTCTGTACATCGACCTGGGCCATGTCGGCGTCGGTCTCGGTATCGAAGGTGACGGTCAGGGTATAGCTGCCGTCACTGGCCGCCTTGGAGGACATGTACACCATGCCTTCCGCGCCGTTGACCTGCTTCTCGATCGGTGAGGCGATGGCGTCCTTGACGGTCTCGGCGCTGGCGCCGGGGTAGAGGGCGCGGACGACGATTTTCGGCGCGGCGATATCGGGGTACTGATCGACCGGCATCACCAGGATGGCCAGCATGCCCATCAGGGTGATGACGATGGAGATGACGAAGGCAAAGCGGGGGCGCTTGATGAAAAACTGCGGGCTCATGGCGATAACTCCCTGATGCGGGTTTTAGTTTTATTATTTGGCTTGTGCAACAGCGACCTTGTCGCCGGGACGCACTTTTTGCAGGCCTTCGACGATGACCTGCTCTCCCGCTTCAAGGCCTTCGGGGACAGCCCAATCCTGTCCCTCCCTGATGCCAACGGTGACATTTTTCCGGCTGACGATGCCGTCGCTGTCAACCACCATCACATAGTGGCCCTGCTGATCCTGCGAGACGGACTTCTGCGGCACCATGATACGGTCGAGTTTGTCGATGACCCGCCCCTTGAGAGTCATGTTGTGACCCGGCAACAGCAAACCGTCGGGGTTGTCGAACTGCGCCCGGCCGGCAATGGCTCCCTTCTTGGCGGCGGCGGTATGATCCCAGTTGACGAACTCTCCTTTATGCGGGTACTCGGCGCCGTTGGGCAGTTCGATGACCAGTTCCAGGGGCGGTATCTCCTTGCCCTGTTTTTCGAGCTCCATGCGCTTGAGGACAAATTCGTCGTATTTCTTCAGATCAATATTGGAAACGGCGTAGATCGGGTTCAGCTTGACCAGCTCGAAGAGAGGAAGCGGCTGGGTTGGATTGTTGGGCATGACATAGTCGCCCACTGAATAATTCGCGGCGCTGATCTTGCCACTGAACGGCGCATGGATCTTGGTATGCTCCAGATCCAGTTTGGCACGCTGTGCCGAAGCTTCCAGTCGGGCAATTGCAGCGTTAGCAGTTTCCGCCTTTGCCTTGGTCAGATCAAAATCCCGGCCCGAGATATAACCATCGGGCTTCAGTTGCTGGGCGCGTTCCCAGTCGGCCTCGGCCTGGTTGGCATTGGCCCTGGCTTCGAGCAGAGCCGCTTCGGCTTCGGCAAGTTTTGCCTTGTGTTGGGAGTCGTCCAGCCTGATCAACAGGTCCCCCTTGTTGACCAATGCGCCTGGAGTGATATTCCTTTCGACAATTTCCGCAGGTATCTGGGCCCTGACCGAAGCTGTTTCCATCGCTTCAATAACGGCAGGATATTCAAAACCGGGTTGAATGGAGCGCATTTCGGTTGAGACCACCCTGACCTGCTGCAATACAGGCGCAGCAGGAGCAGCTGCGGTTGCAGTCTCTTTTGGCTCGTCGCCGGGTTTATCGCAGGAGGCCAGCAGCAGTGATGAGAGCAGCAGGGTGAATGCCGGGCGGGAATGCGATAGACGTGGATACATGGGTTTCTCCTTGATCTGCAGAAAGTTGTGTCAGGTCTCTATTTGTTACTTGTTATGAGAGCAGGTCATCCGCTGTCATTGTTGTTGTTCTGGTGCTGCTACGAGATGTTTACATGCAGTTGACTGAAAAGTATAAGAGATACTACAAGGTCGTGTTGACAATGCCTGTCAATTTGCAACAAAAAAGGCCGGATGATTGCCCGGCCTTTGATGTTGTCATCTCTTCTCTCTCGTTCCTCGCAATCAGCTGGTTGAGCAGACCATGTCCTGACCGCAGCAGATCGGGGACTTGATCTTGCCGTGTCCATTGGGGCATTCTGAGATCTCCACCTCGCTGCCGTCCTCAAGTTTCAGGATGCCGTCTACCAGCGGCGCATCACACTTGCCGCAGGTGGCGTTGACGCTCATTCCACAGATCTTGCACTCATAGGTTGCCATTCGTGTTCCTCGGTTCAGATTGTTGATATACAGGGATGAATATAGCAACAGCGCTGTTTGCTGTCCAATGTACTCCGTTCATCCGATCTGCACTTTCTGTGAGTATGCAATGATCGAGAACAAACGAGATGCCATCTTTTCGCTATAATCGCACTCTTGTCTTGTTGTGCAGGTGATCGATAATGCCCAGGAATTTACTCACCCGTGATCTATCTCGACCTCTTTTTTATCGGATTCCGTGCATTCGGGGACTCCTCACAAGGATGAACAGCCGTATTCTAAGCTTGCCGCTTGCGCTGATGGTTGTAACCCTGGCTGCCTGCTCGAGTGAACATCAACAGCCTCCGGCGCCGGTCGCCGGTAATCATGCAGAGCAGCAACAGCAGCTTGAGGCTGTCAGTCATGATGACGCCGGTTCTGCCGGAAGCGCTGTCGTTGTGGATTTGAATGCCGCGACCGGCGTTGATGCGCTGATTCCGAAGCTGCTTCCCAGACGGCTGATCTCTGTTGGTGAGTCCCACACAGCCTATGGGCACCATCTCAACCAGCTGGAGATCATCCGCCGTCTGCATGCCGAGTATCCCGATATTGTCATTGGCATGGAGATGTTTCAGCAGCCCTACCAGGCGCAGCTGGATGCCTATATCGCCGGTGATCTCGATGAACGCCAGTTGCTGGAGCAGAGCGGCTGGTACGAGCGCTGGGGTTATGATTACCGGCTCTACCGGCCGCTGCTGGAGTTTGCGCAACAAAACCGGATTCCCGTGGTAGCGCTGAATATCTCCACGGAGATCAAAGAGCGGGTCTCTGAGGTTGGTCTGGAGGGGCTGAGTGAAGAGGAACGCCTTCAGATACCGTCTGAGATCGACCGCTCGGACAAGGTCTACGAACAACGTCTGAAGACCATCTATGAGCAGCATCCGCAGCTGAAAAAAGAGGATTTCGAGCGCTTTCTGGATGTTCAGTTGCTGTGGGATGAGAGCATGGCCTCGCAGGCGGCCACCTGGCTGCAGGACCATCCGCAGCAGAAGATGATCCTGCTGGCGGGATCCGGGCATCTGCTCTATGGCTCGGGCATTCCCGATCGCGTTGTACGACGCATCTCTATCGATAGCGCCACCGTGCTGCCCGCGGACGGCCTGGAGATCAGCCGGGAGGTTGCCGATTATGTCATCTATCCACCGAAGGCGACGCTGCCCGTTGCCGGACTGATGGGATTGTTCCTTGAGAACGTCGACCACGGGGTGAAGATCAGCGAGATTGGTGACAACAGCAATGCGGCCACGGCAGGCGTCAAACAGGGGGATGTCATCCGGGTGTTGAACGGTCGCAGGATCAGCTCTATCAGTGCTATCAAGATCGAGCTGCTGGACAGGCCGCCGGGTGAGAAGATCACCCTGGAAGTCTCCCGCGAGGGTTTGTTGTGGGGTGAAGATCTGCTCGAGTTCAGCTTTGAACTCGGGCAGTAGCAATGCCCGGCGCTATTGCGCCGCGTGCTAAATTCACCATATAGCCGGTACTGATTCGCGGCCAGAAGACCGCTCCTACAGTGACAGGTTGCACCGGATGTAGGAGCGGTCTTCTGACCGCGATTGAATGCGACGGCATTCTACCTGCGAGGGCTCTATTCAGCCGCAGTGATTACTCTTTGCCGCTACCTTTCTTGGCGCCTTCTTCTGCACCTTCAACAGTTCCCTCGACCAGGCCGCCGACAGCTCCGGCAGCACCGCCAACGACACCGCCGACAATTGGAACGACCTCATTGCCTTTTTTGGCGCCCTCGGCAGCTCCTTCTGCAGTGCCGGTTACTGCTCCCTTGGCAGCTCCTGCAGTGCCACCTACGGTGCCGCCAACGACATCACCAGTCTTCTCGGCCACACCTTTGTCCTCTTCAGCATAAGCCGCTGATGAGAAAGCCAGGATAGACGCCAGTAAAATCAGTTTTTTCATAATCTCTCTCCAATTGTTTTTGAATTGTGGAAATATTTCTCTTCCAGCACGTTGGATTCTGTCTCGCAACAATCCCGGTGTCAACCTCAATTATGTCAATGAGTTGGTGTGTCATGGCGATAGAGGTGCAGGTTCTTTTCTCTCGCTCATCGCATTCAGTGACAAGTTGTGCTTAACTTGACAGCAAGCTGGATGCAGAATGTTATTGGACTATGAAAAAACCGCGTCTCCTCCTTGGCTCTCTCTTGTGGATGCTGCTGCTATGCAAGCCGTTCTCTGCGGGTGCAGTGGAGCCTATCCCTGACACTCCAGATGAACTGCCTGAACTGGAAGAGGTCCTGGAGATGCTTGACGCCGATGAAAAACCCGCCGGTATCGTCTTTGTCGTCTATGAATATGACGAATCGGCACTGAGCTGGATCATGCCGAGGCTGGTCTACTACGCGACATTGATTCATCAGCGTGCTGCAGAACTCCCCGTGGCGGTGGTCTCACACGGCGACGAGATGCTGTCACTGACGACAGAGAATGCTGCAGTCTATCCGGAAGTTCACTTCGACCTGGAAACCCTGGTGAAAGAGCTTGATGTCCTGTTTCACGTATGCGGCTCGTTTGCCGCCCTGAATGATCTCGACGAGAGCGACTTTCCGGATAGCCTCGATGTCGTTCCCTTTGCGCCTGCCCAGGTGGAAGACTACAGGTCGCTTGATTACCAGGCGATCGAAGTGGAGTTGTCGCTATGAGAGCCAAATGGAACCACATGGCTGGATGCGAGGCCGAACTTGATTACGGCCGTGCCTTTTGCAGTATGGCTTTTAACTCGCGTATCTCCAGCTGCAGTTGCTCGAGCGTGACAGCAGGAGCCGTTTGTTCGGACTCACGGGCGCGCTCATGCTCCTCGTTCATGACATTGACGACGATGCCGATCACCATGTTCAGAAAAGCGAAGGCTGTCAAAAAGATAAAGCTGAGATAGTACAGCCAGCTTAGCGGATAGATGGCCATGGTCTCATACATGACGTCAGTCCAGTCTTCGAAGGTCATGACCCGGAACAGGGTCAGCAACGACAGCAGGATATCGCCCCAGAGTTGATCATTGATGCCATGGAAGAATGTTGCGCCGATTGCCGCATAGATATAGAAGATGATAAACATCAGCAGCATCACGTAGCCGAGTTGAGGCAGCGCCTTCAGCAGTGAATTGAGCAGCATGCGCAGTTCCGGGATGATAGAGACCATCCGTAGCACGCGGAATATCCGGATCAGGCGGCCGATGAATGCCATCTCGCTATCTTCAAACGGCAACAGACTGACAGTGACGATCAGGGTGTCGAAGACGTTCCAGCCGCTTTTGAAAAAATCCCTTTTATGCTCTGTGGCGATAAAGCGGATGCTGATCTCCAGCAGGAAAAACAGTGTCACGCCGAAATCAAGCCAGTGCATCAGCGTTATAAACCGTGACGGCAGATCATAGGTCTTGACGCCGATCACCAGTGCAGAAAAGATGATAATGGCAACGACAGCCAGTTCGAAGATGCGGTTGTTATGCAGACGCTGGAGATGCTGCTGGAGGGAGAGGATGTTCATGGCGGCGGAATATAGCAAATGCAGCTTGATTCGCCAATCCGGTTAGAACGTCCTGCCGTTCCAGCCGAACAGATGTCTTTGGAGGTCGGAAAACTCGATATAGATGCGGCTCCGGGGAATATCGAGTTCAGCTGCGATCAAGTCACACAGGGTGGCTGAAAAATCCGGGGTATCCTGTTGCGGTAGCGCAATGCTTTTCAGTTCAACATAGGCGAGAGGCTCATCACTGCCTGCAAACAGCATCTGTGGCTGATGCTGCACGATGACCATCACGTAACTCTCCGGCTTCCCCAGCAACTGCGCAACGCCTGACGAGAGTCTTTTGAGGGTTTGCGCCGAGCTGTTAACGGTTCTGTTGGTGGTGATATTGAGAACAGGCATGGTTGCTAATCCAAAGGTAGGTACTGAAAAATATCCCTGTTTTATACAGCCCTGAAAAGCAGAATTCAATTGCTGTGCGCATGGGCAGATGTTTCGCTGGGCGCTGACTCGTCTGCCGCCATGAAAAACCCGAAGGAAAAAATGTCAATCTATCATGAAAATCCTTGACCTTTTAATGAATTGACAGTAATTTCAGCCGATTGAACAGCAGACCAGTTATTACGGGGTCCCGGATAGCGGCAATTGCGCACGAGCGATGGCTGCCGGGGTACTCTATGCGGAGGTTTTGAGCAAGTGGAACTCAGTGGTGCCGAGATCGTCGTTCAGGCATTGAAAGACGAAGGCGTTGACACGATTTTTGGCTATCCCGGTGGATCGGTGCTGCATATCTATGATGCGCTTTTCCAGCAGGAGGACGTCCGTCATGTGCTTGTCCGCCATGAGCAGGGCGCAACCCATGCGGCGGACGGCTACGCGCGCTCGACCGGCAAGCCTGGCGTAGTGCTGGTGACATCCGGACCCGGGGCGACCAATGCCATCACCGGTATCGCCACGGCGCACATGGATTCGATTCCGATGGTCGTGCTGACCGGGCAGGTCCCGTCCGCACTGATCGGCACCGACGCCTTCCAGGAGGTGGATACCACCGGCATCAGCCGTCCCTGCTCGAAGCATACATTCCTCGTGAAGCGTGTCGAAGATCTTGCCGAGACCTTGCGCAAGGCGTTTTATATCGCGACCACAGGCCGGCCTGGCCCGGTGGTGGTGGATATTCCCAAGGACATCACGGATCCCTCGATCAAGATCCCTTATGAATATCCGCGCAACCTGAAGATGCGCTCCTACAGCCCCGTCAAGAAGGGGCACCTGGGGCAGATCAAGCGGGCGGTCGACCTGATCTACAGCGCCAAGCGCCCGATCATCTACAGCGGCGGCGGGGTTGTCATCAATGACGCCAGCGGCTCACTGGTCGATCTGGCGAGAGAGCTGAGCATCCCCGTCACCAGCACGCTGATGGGGCTTGGCGCCTATCCTGCCACGGACAGGCAGTTTCTCGGAATGCTGGGAATGCACGGCACCTACGAGGCTAACATGGCGATGCACGAAGCCGACGTGCTGATTGCCATCGGCGCTCGCTTCGACGACCGCGTGACCGGACACATCGCCCACTTCTGTCCGCAGGCGAAGATCATCCATATCGATATCGACCCCTCGTCGATTTCAAAGAATGTCCGCGTCGACATACCCATCGTCGGTTCGGTCAAGGATGTGCTGAATGATATGCTGCGCGTCATCCGCGAGAGCGACAAAAAGATCGACGATGACGGCCTGACATCCTGGTGGGAGCGCATCGAGGCGTGGCGCGGCCTGCAGTGTCTCTGCTACGAGCAGAGCGACGAGGTCATCAAACCGCAGTTTGCAATCGAGACCCTGCACAAGGTGACTGACGGCGACCTCTATCTGACCTCCGATGTAGGACAGCACCAGATGTTCGCCGCGCAGTTCTATCAATTCGACAAGCCGCGCCGCTGGATCAACTCAGGCGGTCTCGGCACCATGGGGTTTGGCCTGCCAGCGGCCATGGGCGTACAGATGGCGCACCCAGACAAGCCGGTCGCCTGTGTGACGGGCGAGGCCAGCATCCTGATGTGCATCCAGGAGTTGGCAACCTGCAAGCAGCATGACCTGCCGCTGAAGATCTTGTTGCTGAACAATGGCTACATGGGCATGGTCCGCCAGTGGCAGGAGATGTTCTACGAGGGGCGCTATTCGCACTCCTATGTGGATGCCCTGCCTGACTTTGTCGAGCTGACGAAGAGTTTCGGTCATGTCGGCATGCGCGTCACCAAACCAACAGATCTGGAGGACGCCATGCGGGAGGCGTTCGCGCGCAAGGATGAGCTGGTGTTTCTGGATATCGTGATCGACCCGACCGAGAATGTCTACCCGATGATCGAGGCCGGCAAGGGGCATCATGAGATGGCGATGTCGCCGGCATCGAAAGAGGGGGAGCAATGATGAAACGCCATATAATCTCTCTGCTGATGGAGAATGAAGCGGGCGCCCTGTCAAATGTTTCCGCACTCTTCAGTGCGCGTGGTTTCAATATCGAGTCGCTCTGCGTTGCGCCGACTGACGACCCTTCGTTGTCGCGCATGACGCTGGTGACGACGGGCAGCGACAGCGTCATCGAGCAGATCACCAAGCAGCTCAACAAGCTGATCGATGTGATCAAGCTGATGGATCTCTCCGATGGCGATCATCTCGAGCGGGAAATGATGCTGATCAAGGTGCGTGCTGAAAAAGAGATGCGCGACGAGGTCAAGCGGCTTGCAGATATTTTTCGCGGCAAGATCATCGATGTCAGCGACAACAGCTACGTGATCGAGATGACCGGAGACAGCGGCAAGCTTGACGCCTTCATCAAGGTGCTTCCGGGTGATCACGTGATTGAAGTCGTCAGAACCGGCGTCAGCGGCATCGCGCGCGGCGCCAAGTCACTGACGCTTTAATTTCCCCCTCACCCCAGCCCTCTCCCGGCGGGAGAGGGAGCAGACTGGCAGCTGAGCGCACAATACCTAATACCGAAAACCTAAAACCTAAAACTTCTCCAGGCAAAACTATGGCAATTAACGTTTATTACGATAAAGACTGCGACCTCTCTCTGATCCAGGGAAAAAAGGTCACCATC
>JBDLII010000060.1:0-11885 GCA_039714995.1 Pseudomonadota bacterium | reverse complement strand
TACGTTTGACGACGGCCCGTTCCCATCTTCAACGACATAGGTAAAGCTGTCCTGACCAGAGAAGCCAGCGGCAGGCGAGTAAGAGAAAGAGCCATCCCCGTTCAGTGTAAGCGTTCCGTTGCTGACATCGGCAACCAGTATCGCCGACATCGGATCGCCATTCGGGTCGTTATCGTTGAAGAGCACACCAGGGGCTGCTACATCCAAAGGGGTATCCTGTGGGGTGTTGTAGTCGTCGTTCTGAGCGACCGGCGGGTTATTGCCGGGTACGGTCACATCGACAGCAACCGTAGCCTCGCAGCTCTTTGTTTTTTTGTGGCTGTCGGTCGCTGCCATGGTGGCTGTATAGCTGCCGGCGTCATTGTAGGTGATGGTGTGTGGGCCGAGGCCGCTGGTCGGCGAGGGTGTTCCTCCATCAAATGTCCAGGTGACCTCGTAGGGTGCTGAGCCACCGTTGATCACACCTTGAAATCCTACGGAGCCACCGGCTTCTACCGGTATCGGGTCGCTTGCAGTGATGGCGCAGGTGAGTGGTACCGGTTTGGCGGCATACAGGGCACCGCTGGCAAGGCCGATGGTGGCTAAGGCCAATGCCTGACCCCCGATTTTGCGTAACAGTGTGCAGTTTCGTTTTGGTTTAAGTCCCATTTTATCTCCTCTTATCTCCTCGGTTGGTGGCGTTTTATCTCCTCGGTTGGTGGCGTTCTTCTCCCTGGGAACAGATGCAACAAGCACCTGTTTCTCTCCGCATCATGGGCTGGGGAGGTTCCTGTTCTCGGTATTCAGGCTAATAACGGCGGTTATTTATCTCGGCTAATCAGCATCACTTGTTTAACGAACATGGTGATCCTGGAAGAGTTGTTTTGAATAAAATTGATATATCGCAATTATTATGCCATATCAGAGGTTGGGTGTTCTTTGGATCGTTCTGATCGAATCGCCATTGCGATGATCGCAGCGACGAAGCATTCTCCAACCTGCTGATTCATATGATTGAAATTGCTTCACTTCGCTAGCAATGACATGAAGTTGGATTCATTCGGAGCTTGCTTAACAGACAGATTTCATTTTCCGGATTAACAGACTTACATTGGAGTGCCCGGGAAATGCCATTCAATTCCTGACATTTTGGCAGGGCAGAAATCGATTGGCCGGGATATGGAACTCGTAGATTCGGGGGAGGGGGTAAAAAATACAGAAAAGAACAGTATAAACAGAAATATAGAATTAATAATTAATTTATATTCTATGTTGATCGGGAAAATGTGTCATTTTGTCAGGACTCACTGCACCAACAGCTTTGGGAGCTCTGATCGAATGTCATTTTGGACAAGGCAGGAAATCTTGAATGTAAATTCTGAATAAGTCTGTGTTTTGTAGGATGCGGTTCGCAAACTCCCCACATCCTACGGGCGTTGCCCTGTACTGAACAATTGAGATATTACTATTGAAATATATCGTAAGTAACTGAAATAAAAAGTACAAGATCTCTCCCTACGGTCGAGATGACATGAAAGGGGATTCATTCAGAGACGGGCTACTGCAGGTTCAGCCAGCGACGACCATGCTTCTTGTAGCTGACGGATGAGCTGACGCCCTCCATCGCCGCATCGTAATAGGCGTTCGACGGATCGCTAGTGGAGCCCTCGCCGAGTATCATGATCGGAGCGCCATCCTGTTTCATCTCGTAGTTAGCCATTGGTGCGTGACAGGTCGAACACTTGTCGTTGATGATCCTGGCGAAGGCCGGGTTCCATGGAATTCAGCAACTTACTGGATTCCGGTATGCGCCGTAATGACGGTCGTTGTTGTTTCCGGACGGACACTAAATTAGGGTAAACCACAATACCCATTGCTAGATGTCTCTATTCTTTTGTCACACCATTTCATCTACTCTCAAAGTGAGTGCGGGCAAGAGCAATCCCTCATTAATGACTTGCACTGGAAGCGCGACGCTCAGGACGCTTCTGTTACACAAGACCAAGACCTCCCATGCTCGGGATGTTCTGGTTATTACTATATTAAGAGTGTAATTGACCCACCAGAGGAGAAATCGATGATATCCAAATTGACTCTAGTACTGCTTGCCTGTATCAGCCTGCTGGTTGGAGGCATCGCTGCAGCGGGTGTTGATTATGGTAAACAGAAGGTTGTCTACCATATCAACTATGACGATCCCAAATCCCAGGCTGGCGCACTGCGCAATATCCAGAATCACATCAATGCCGTTGGCGAAGAGAACCTGGAATTGAAAGTCGTTATGCATGGCAAGGGACTCTCGCTGCTATTGGATCCGGATCAGCTTGAAAACACCAAGCTGAAATTCGGAAATGCCACCGATGAGATTCAGACAAAAATCACCGGTCTGAAAAACCAGGGTGTGGGATTCCAGGTTTGCGCCAATACGCTGAAAGGAAAGAAGATCAGCTATGAGGACGATCTCTTCGATGTGGATGAAGCCGACATCGTCCCAAGCGGCGTGGCTGAAGTGGCCAGGCTGCAGGCAGAGGGATACAGCTATATCAAGCCATAACCGGGCCTGGTGTCATCGATGCCTGTCAGGTTTTCACCCCATAGACAATTCCAGGAAAACGTCTATGATCAACCCCAATCCAATGTGTCCCTGACTCACTGGATATACCAATAATAGCCATCACCAAAGAGGAGAAATCGTATGGTCTATACAAAAAAGCAGCCGGCGCTGTTTTTCATCGGCGTCATGATGCTTGTCATCTGGTACCTGGGTGACTCGGGAGCCCTGAACGGGTACTACGAGCATCTCGGCGCCGGCAAGAAATATAAATACGGCAATGAGATCGCCACACTGCCTCTCTATTTCGGCATTATCGCGGTGATATTTGGCGCCTGGCAGTGGTTCGGCAGCCACAAGGAGGGACACTTTGACTACTACTCCTCTACCGTGGCCGGCGGCATGTTCATACTGTTCATTGCCATGGTCGTGCGCTGGTTCGTCGCCCCGGAGATCGCGGTAGGCAGTATGGCCATGGGCAAGGTGGGTGAGACCGGCGCCTATATCCACAAGCTTTTGGGCTTGAACTACGTCGTTATCGGCATCCTGACCGGCATCATTATCGTCAATGTCTTCAAGGTTCCGGAATGGGCGGAAAACGGGGTGCGGCTTTCGCGTCTCGGGCTCAAGACAGGTGTTATCCTGCTGGGCACCCTCTACAGCGCGGCGGAGTTGAAAAACCTCGGCGGGCTGTCGATCATCATGATCGGTTTTTTCGTCCTTGGCTCCGTCGGCATGGTGCTGTGGCTCGGCTCCCGGCAAAAGATCCCGAACTCCATGGGCGGCGTGCTGTCGGCCGGCATGGGCGTGTGCGGCGTCTCCGCAACTGTGGCATCCGCCCCGGTCGTCCAGGCCAAGTCGGTGGAGATCGCCTATACGATCGGCACCATCCTGCTGTGGGGCGTTGGCTGCATGTTCGTTTTTCCCATCATCGGCAACCTGCTCGGCATGAGCCATGTCCAGTTCGGTGCATGGGCGGGCACCGGCATCCTCAACTCGGCGCAGGTCGCCGGTGCGGCGCTTGCCTATCAACCGGACGGCATCGAGACGCTGAAGGTTGCCGAGATTTTCAACATCACCCGCGTGCTGGTGCTGCCCATCATCGTGCTGTGGCTGGCTGTCTGGTACGTGAAGCGTGAGGAGAGCGCCGAGCGGGTCAACGTCGGGCGTGTCATCTTCGAGAAATTTCCAATGTTCGTGGTGGGCTTCATCCTGATGTTCGCCCTCTCCACGACCGGCATGTTCTCGCCGCCCAACCACTACAAGGGTAAATACTTCGGCAACACGGCGGAGTCCGGTTTCAAGGAAGAGAAGCTACTCTCGGCTGAACAGAAGGCAACACTCCAAGGCGAGTTCGCCAAGCTGGAGCGCGAGGACCGCAAGCAGGCCCTGAGCCGCCTGATCGACAACGGCAAGGTCATGAACATCGATGATGACGATACGCTGCGGGGCTTGTACAATGCCAAGATCGTCTCGAAGGACGCCGGCAAGATCCTGAAGAGTTCCCACAAGGCCGTTCGCCATACCGCGAAGAAGATCAAGAAGTTCAGGCAGTGGATCACCTGGCTGTTTGCCTTCGGCCTCGTCGGTCTGGGCATGCAGATAACGGTGGGCGCCATGCGGCAGGCTGGCGGCCAGCCGGCGGTGATTGGCGGGGTCGTCGGCTTTACCAAGGCCGTGCTCTCGCTGATCGTGGTCTTGCTATTGGTAGCCGATAAGGTTTAAACAGAGGAGAAATCAATTATGAGCACTGAATCCGAAGCACAACCCAAGTTTCATCGTGGATCGGCGCTGTCGATATTCGGCAGCGACAGGAAGGAGGATTTCATGGCGCTGGCGTGCGCCCTGATCATCGCCTTCAGCGTCTATTTCCTGGTCTGATTGAAACCGGACCCCCGGCGCCTGCTGTTTAAGCGGTCGCCGGGGGTTTTATTTATTTATCGTGATGTTGACAATGAATTCATCAAATCGACTCCTGCTTGCCAGCCACGGCACCGAAGGAGCACAGGCAGCCGAACGTTTGGCACTGCAACTTTGCCAGCAAGGCAGCAAACTTCATCAGCTGGTTGTCGTTCCGGATCTGTGGAAAGGCATGACGGGGGATGACTGGCTCAACAATGGTTCAACCAGAGACCGTTTCCGCAGATACCTGGAGGGGACGCTGGAGAGCGAGGTGCGGGAGCATGTCGAGCGCATGAGCGCCATGGCTGCCGCGCAGGATGTCGGCTATACGTCTGAAGTTGTGGTCGGCAAGCCGTCGGCATGCCTGATCGAGGCCAGCAGCAGGGCCGAGTTCGACCTGGTCGTGATGGGTTCGCCGCGTCCGAAAAACAAACGCGGCCTGCGCTCCCGCATGACTGTCGAGCCGCTCGTGCAAGCGCTCTCCGCACCGCTGCTGATCGCACCCTACCCGGCATGAGCGATACGGCAGCAGTGGCCCTGAGCGAAGGGGAGCAGCGGGGCGATGGCAGGGATGCCGCCTGGGCGGCGATCAATACACCACTTGCCGAGCAGGAACTACTCTCCTTTTGCCGGGAGGATGTGGAACGCCTCTTCCGTATCAACCCCTATCTCGAGTTCAGGCGCTGGGAGCGCCTGGCCGAAGGGCGATACGCCTTTTCCGGGCGCAACATAAGCCAGCAGCAGCCTTTCGATTTTGAAGTCGAGCTCGATGTGGAAGAGACGCCGGACGGCCTGCGCGTGCTTTACAGGGGCGGATTGAAGAGCGAGACCATCTTTCAGGTGGACGCTTCCAGCCATGGATCGAAACTGACGATCCATGAAAATTATCCTTCCCTTGACGAAGGCGAGCAAGAGCAAAGGCTTGGCGAGGTCGATCAAAGCCTGACAACCTGGGCGGGAGATATCCAGAAGTTTCTCATCCTGTGGAAACGCTGGAGTTGGCTCGGACCCTGGCGCTGGTACATGCGCACTGTCTGGCAGCGGATGAAGCCCTCCGGCCGCCGCATCGCATACATGTTCTGGTGGATCACCCTGGTGGAGATCGCACTTATCGTGCTGGGCGCGGGGATCTACCTGGCTGAATACAGCTGAGCAACAGAGTAATCCCAGAAGTGGACCCCATTGACTGTATAGTCAATGGGGTTCATTTCATTGGATGAATACTAATTTACAAGGTTGATGGAGCACCAGGGTATATAGTACGGTTAAACGGGAGGATATGATGGAAGCTGTCTTTAGTTTTGCCGATACACTGGGGCCATTGAAGGTCATTCATGTTCATGAGCCGTCCATTGGCCTGAAAGCCGTGCTGGCCGTGGACAATGTTGCCAAGGGCCCCTCGATCGGCGGGATACGCATGGCGCCGGATGTCTCGACCGAGGAGTGCCTGCGCCTGTCCCGTGCAATGACTTTCAAGAACGCCGCCGCGGGATTGCCGCATGGCGGGGGGAAGATCGTTATCTATGGCGATCCGAAGATGCCCGGGGCGGAAAAGGAGAGACTGCTCAGAGGCCTCGCCCAGGCATTGCGAAACGAAGAGAGCTACATTTTTGCGCCGGACATGGGAACTGACGAGGAGTGTATGGCATGGATCCGGGACGAGGTCACCCGGGTCGTCGGTTTGCCCAGGGAGATCGGCGGAATTCCACTGGATGAGATCGGCGCCACAGGCTGGGGCTTGAGTCATGTGGTTGATGTCGCTCTCGAGCACTGTGACTTTGAACTGGAAGGCGCAAGGCTGGTCGTGCAGGGATTTGGCGCTGTCGGCAAAAATGTCAGCCGGTTTCTGACTGACAGAGGTGCAAGATTGGTCGCCGTGGCCGACTCTTCCGGCGCGATTCACAATCCGGACGGTCTGGATGTCAGCAGACTGCTGGAACTGAAGAGTGCCGGCAACAGCGTGCTTGATTACGACGATGCCCGGAAGCTGGAGCGTGACGCGGTCATCGATATCGCCTGTGATATCTGGATACCGGCAGCGCGCCCTGATGTCGTCAACGAAGAGAACGTCCGGCGTCTCAATACCCGGCTAGTGGTGGAAGGGGCCAACATCCCCTTCACACACGGGGCGGAAAAAATGCTGCATGAAAAAGGCGTTCTCTGCATTCCCGACTTTATCGCCAATGCTGGCGGCGTGATCTGTGCCGCGATGGAGTACCAGGGCGCCAGCCAGACCTCAGCCCTGGAGACCATCGAGGAGAAGCTGCGGCGCAATACCCGGCAGGTGCTGGAGACAGCGAAAAGTCAACAGATTCAGCCGCGGGAGGCCTCCATGGAGATGGCCATGCAGCGGATACGCCGGGCCATGAGTCTCAGGCGCTACTCGCTGTTCTCGACGGCGGACCGCTGGATATAGTCTCGCTATCATGTATCGCATCCGTTTTCATGGTCGTGGTGGGCAGGGCATGAAGACCGCCAGCCGCATCCTGGGGACAGCCTTCTTTCTCGAGGGCTACGAAGTGCAGGATGCGCCGCGTTATGGCGCCGAGCGCCGTGGTGCGCCGATCTTTGCCTATGTACGGGCCGACCACTCCCTCATCAATGAACGGGGCATCATCCGTTATCCCGATCTCGTGGTCGTGGCCGATGACAGCCTGGTCGCGATTCCCGCCGCCGGTGTCTTGAGTGGCATCACCGATCATACACTGCTGTTGATCAACAGCGCCGATGACGAGGCGGTGTGGCAGGAGCGACTCAATTATCGCGGGACAATACTGATCCTGCCAGTCGCGGCAGGTATTGTTGACAGGAGTGAACTCCCTTATGCAGGTGCTGCCTGCGCCGGTGCGGCGGCTCGGCTGAGCGGCGTTATCGCACAGGAAGCCCTCGAACAGGCGGTCAAGGATGAACTTGCCGAGCTTGGGCCTGAAGTCGTCGCAAGCAATCTCGCCAACGCGCTGGCGGCCTTCAACACGATGGCACCCCATGCCGGCCGGGTCGAGGAGGGGGCTCTTGTGTCAGCCGCGGGTTACCGACCTCCCGAGTGGATCGAGCTGCCATTCGATGATGCAAGGATTTCTTCCCCAACCATTCATGCCACGGCCACCAGTGTCATGGTCAAGACGGGACTGTGGCGCACACAGCGTCCGGTCATCGACTATGACCGGTGCAAGGGGTGCTGGTGGGTCTGCAGCAGCTATTGCCCTGACGGAGCCATCAATGTCGTCGATGCCAGACCGGTGGTCGACTATGACCACTGCAAGGGGTGCATGGTGTGCGTTGCCCAGTGTCCCCCTCATGCTATCGAGGCGGTTGCGGAGCAGCAGGCCAGGGAAGAAGAAGCCGGATTGCCCGCGGAGGAGACGCCATGAAGCGCACCCTGCTGACCGGCAACGGCGCCGCTGCCTGGGGGGCGAGGCTGGCAGGCGTCGATTATGTCCCGGCTTTTCCGATAACACCCCAGACCGAGATCATCGAAACCCTGGCCAACTGGATCGATACCGGGGAGATGCCCGGACGCCTGGTCACGATGGAGTCCGAGCACTCCATGATCACCGCCGCGGGGGGCGCTGCTGCAACCGGTGTGCGTGTGTTCAGCGCCACCTCCAGCCAGGGGCTGCTATACGCCATGGAGATGCTCTACAGCGTGTCCGGATGGCGGGCGCCTTTCGTGCTGGTCAACGTATCCCGCGGTTTGTCGGCGCCGATCACGCTGGAGCCGGATCACAATGACATCCTGGCGGCTCGCGACAGCGGCTTTCTGCAGATTCACTGCGCCAGCTGCCAGGAGGTCCTGGACAGCACGCTGATGGCCTATCGCCTGGCCGAGGATGAAAGGGTCCGCCTGCCGGTGATTGTCAATCTGGATGGTTTCTATCTGTCGTTTACCCGTGAACCGGTGCAGATACCGGATAGCAGCGCCGCGCGGCAGTTCGTCGGCCCGTTCGATGCCGAAAACATCCGTTTTCGCGCCTCTGCACCGGAGAGCCAGGCGGTGGCGGTGCTCGGCGGCGGACCCTACTCCTATTTCCGCTACGAGACACACCTTGCGGCGATGAATGGCCTGGCCGTTTACGACGAGATCGCTGATGAGTTCAGTGACCTCTTCGGCCGCCGCCACGACATGGTGGAGGCCTACCGGGCCGACGATGCGGAATACCTGTTCGTCATGATGGGCTCCTTCGCCAACAAGGCCAGGGAGGCGGTGGACCGCATGCGCGATGAGGACTGGGCCATTGGTCTCATCAGGCCGCGCCTGCTGCGGCCTCTGCCGTCATCGCGTCTGCAGCAGCTGCTGGCGGGCAGGAGAGGGGTGGCTGTCATCGACCAGAATCTCTCCATGGGCATGGGCGGCGTACTGCACAGCGAGCTGGCGGCGGCACTCTATGGCAGGAGTGATGCGCCGCCTGTCGTGGCGAGCTTTATCGGCGGGCTCGGCGGCCGGGATATCACGACCGAGGAGTTTTTCGAAATGGCAAAGTCACTGCGTCGCGCCGTCGACAAGGGGCGCACTCCACCGCCCAGGTTGCTCTATACAGAGAGCGAACTGCGGGAAGTACGTCAACTCCAGGCGATCGCGCAGGTCGAACGCCAGCACCTCGGAGAAGCTGATGAGTGACGGCAAGCACAGTATCCGCAGCATCAGGGAGCTGCCTTCCACCCATCTGCTGGGTACAGGCACACCGATGTGTGCAGGCTGCGGCGCTCTCGAGGCGCTGCATGAGGTCTACGACATCCTTGGCAGAAAGACGGTATTCGTCAACGCGGCCGGGTGCATGACCCTGTTGTCAGTCTATCCATTCACCCCTTTTCGGGGTTCGTGGCTCTACACCGCCATGGCTTCCGCACCGGCCGGCGCACAGGGCATCCGCGACGCCCTGGATATCCTGCTCGAGCAGCAGCGCATCAAGCAGGATGAGGATCTCGAGGTGGTCGTTTTGACTGGTGACGGGGCAGCCTACGGCATGGGACTTTCGGCAACCTCAGGTGCCATGGAACGCAACCTCGACTTCATCTATCTCTGTTATGACAACGAAGGCTACGGCAACACGGGCCAGCAGTATTCAGGCGCCACACCGCATGCGGCGCGCACCTCGACCAGCCGGGGTGTGGGGGGATTTGCGGGTTACAAAAAGAGTCTGTTTGATATCTGGGTCGCGCACAAGCCGGCCTATGTTGCCACGGTGATCGGCGCTGAGCCGCTGGACCTGGCAAAAAAGATCGAGAAAGCCAGCGCCATCAAGGGGCCGCGAATGATCATCATGCTCTCGCCATGCCCGACCGGCTGGAATTATGACCCGAAGGAGACGGTGAATGTCGGCCGCATGGCAGTCAGGAGCGGAGTCTGGCCGCTCAAGGAGTATGTCGATGGCGAGGTTGTCCACACCAGGATTCCGCGTAAAAGGGCGCCCGTGGAGGAGTATCTGAAGCTGCAGGGCCGCTTTGCTCATCTCTTCAAACCGCAGCGCAACGAAACCTTGCTGACCGGGATCCAGGCGAGAGTGGACGCCTACTGGGATGCTGTGCCGGCGCCAGATAAGTAGAGGATTCAGGGAGAGCCCATGACCCGCTCCAGTTATTGCCATCGCGGCGGCGAAACGCCGCTGCTGGGAGAGACCATCCCCGCCTTTATTGGCGCAGTCGCCGCACAGTATCCGGAATATGAGGCCGTCGTATCGCTTCACCAGGGCCGCCGCCTGGACTATCGTGAGCTGGTTCAAGATGTCGACACGCTTGCACGTGGCTTGCTGGGCATCGGGTTTGGCAAGGGTGACCGCGTCGGGATCTGGTCGACCAACAACATCGAGTGGCTGCTGCTGCAGATGGCCACAGCGCGCATCGGCGCGATACTCGTCAACATCAACCCGGCCTACCGGCCTCGGGAGCTTGCCTATGCGCTGCAGCGTTCCGAGGTGCAGGGTATCTTTACCATGCCGTCGTTTCGTTCCAGCGACTATGTTGGCATGCTGGTGGAGCTGTTGCCGGAGCTGAAACGGGCCGCTTCCGGGCGGATCGAGAGCAGTGAATTTCCCCACTTGCGGCGGGTCGTTATCTTTGATCCGGCGCAGCCACTCGAGACGACACGGCCCCATCAGGGTTTTGACACCTGGCAGGATGTCCTGCATGCGGCGCAGGGCATCGACCAGCAGGCGGTAGAGGAGCTCACGGACTCCCTTGACCGGGACGAACCGATCAACATCCAGTACACCTCCGGCACCACCGGCTTTCCCAAGGCCGTGGTGTTGACGCATCATAATATCCTCAATAACGCCTGGTTCTCGGCACGGGCCATGCACTTTTCAGCGAGTGACCGGCTGTGTGTGCCGGTCCCCTTTTATCACTGTTTCGGCACGGTGCTGGCGAACCTGCTGTCTCTCTCTGTCGGTGCCTGCCTGGTGCTGCCCGGCGAGCACTTCGATCCCCTGGCTGTATTGCAGGCGATAGAGCAGGAGCGTTGTACGGCGGTCCACGGCGTACCGACCATGTTCATAGCAGAACTCGAGCATCCACGCTTCAATGCGTTTGATCTCACCTCGCTGCGCACCGGCATCATGGCCGGCGCACCCTGTCCGCCATCGCTGATGAAACGGGTCATGGAGGAGATGCACTGCAGCGGGATATTGATTGGCTATGGTGAAACCGAGGCAGCGCCGCTCACGCATCTGACAGAGAGTGATGACAGCCTGGAGAGGCGCACGCAGACCGTCGGAAGAAACCTTCCCCACCAGGAGGTCAAGGTGATCGATAGCGGGAGTGGGGCGACGCTTCCGCTTGGAGAGATCGGGGAGATCTGCTTCCGGGGCTATCACATCATGCCGGGCTATTATGGTGACAGCGAAGCGACTCGCGGGGCAATCGATGAACATGGCTGGCTGCACTCGGGAGATCTGGGCAGTATGGACGCGGAGGGCTATGTCAGGATCACCGGCCGACTGAAGGAGATGATTCTCAGGGGGGGTGAAAATATCTACCCGCGGGAGATTGAGGAGCTGCTCTTTACCCATCCGAAAGTCGCCGAAGTGGCGGTATTCGGCATTCCGGATGACTATTTTGGTGAAGAGGTGATGGCCTGGATACAACTGCATGCCGGGGAGATGGCGAGCGAGGAGGAGATGCGTGCATTCTGCAGGGACAAGCTTGCCCACTACAAGGTCCCGAAGAGCATCAGATTCGTCGATGAGTTCCCCATGACGGTGACTGGAAAAGTGCAGAAATTCCGCATGCGCGAAATGGCATTGGCAGATCAACGGAAGTCCTGAGAATTCAACCGGGGCGTTCAGGAGAGGAGTATTGCCGTCGTGATTCAATCGGCGTTATGATTTACAAATAATCAGGATACATATCAGGAGCAGAAGATGGATAGCGATGACATGAAATCAAAATTGCAGCATGCCTATGAAACCCTGCTGTCGCATGTGGAGGAGTTTCTCGACAGTGAAAAAACCACGCTCGG
>JBDLII010000059.1:0-11970 GCA_039714995.1 Pseudomonadota bacterium | reverse complement strand
CATCGACATCGCCGGTGCAGAAGTAGTGGCCGTAGACGGATCTCAGATAGCTGATTTCACTCTCGAGCGGCTGAACCTCGTCAGGGCTGCCATCATAGTAGGTCTCGGTTGTTCCAATCAGGGTGCGGTCCCGCCAGGGCAGTACGAAAACGGCACGTTTGTCAGATGGCGCTTCGAGATAGTAGGCCCCCTTTGACAACGGAGCATCCACTTCGATATGCGTCCCCTGCACATTGTCCGTGGCAGCCACCGGCAGGGGCGGTTTGAATCGCTGCGCGACTTCATGCACCCACGGGCCCGCGGCATTGATCACGATCCTGGCCTGAAGCTGGCCTGTCATTCCGTCCTGGTGATAACTGACACGATAGCCATGATCAAGAGACTCTGCGGTAAGAAACTCGGCAGGCGCAAACAGCTTGGCGCCCAGCTGCTGCGCCGAACGCATCACCGCCCTGGTCAATGCAGCATCATCGGTCTGTGCATCCCAATACTGGAACACCCTGGTAAGCCCCTCCAGCTTCAGGCCATCGAGGTTTCGCCATTGACTTTGATTCAGAAGCCTGAAGCCCGTCTTTTCATGGCAGGATGCCAGCAATTGATACAGCAGCAGACCTGTGCCGACCTTCAGCGCCGAGCGGCTGCTCTCCCGATAGAGCGGAATGTGGAAAGGGATGCGCTTGACCAGGGTCGGTGCAATGCGCAGCAGCAGCTCCCTCTCCTTCAGGCTCTCCCTGACCAGCTTGAAATCGAAATTCTCCAGGTAGCGCAGGCCGCCATGAACCAGCTTGCTCGATCTGCTCGAAGTGCCCGCGGCAAGGCTGCGCTTCTCGATCAAGGCCACCGAATAGCCTGCCGCTGCCACAGCCTGCACTACGCCGACACCATTGATACCGCCGCCGATAACGACCACATCGAACCCTGCTTCAGACCGCTTCATCAGGCGCAGTCCGGTGCATCATGCTGGCGATATGGTTGGTCTCAAACAGGTGAAATCCGCGGGACAGATAGCGATCACGGCTGGCGGCATTGTCGATATTGTATAGCACCCACTGCCAGTCGCCTTGCCAGAGAGCGTCATTTCCGGAGGGAAGTCGCTTGATATTGATGAATAGATAGTCCGGGGAGAGCGCCTGCGCCTGTTGATGGCACTCCTCGCTCCACTCGAGGATGACCCAGCCTCCGCAGACTCCATTTGCATCACTGTTTAGATGCATCACCTCATCGATTAACGCGGCATCAAATGAGATGATACAGACGCGCGACTGCACCGGCTTGATTCGCTCCATCACAGCCCGTAGACAACGCCCCCTTCCAAAGCGATAGAGGCTTTTGCGCTTGATTTCAATAAATGCGGTGACCTGTGGATGGCTTTCCAGCAGTTCGACGAACTGATCCAGCGAAGCGAAACGCATCGCGGAGAATTTCCTGCCAAAACGCGCAGGATGGCAGGCCGGAATTTGCTGCAGCTGCTTCCAGGTCAACTCCAGAAGGTTTGCAGCAACACCGGAAATACGATCGAGCCTGTCGTCATGCGCCAGCACCGGTATCCCATCGGCGGAGAGATGAATGTCAGCTTCAAGCGCTTTCGCCCCGGCGGCAATCGCCGAGCGGTAGCCTGCGAGACTGTTCTCCGGATAACGGAAAGGGTCACCGCGGTGGGCTATCCAGTTGACTGGAGAGCCTGTCAATCGTTGCTACTCGGGACCGGCATCAATTTTCAGATCGGGAAGATCGACGCTGCCAATCACATGCAGCACGATCCCGCCTCCAATAAAAAAGACCACAGAGGCCATCAGGCTGGCAACAATCGGGTTGTCAGTTCCCAGCTGATGGTTGTAATAGAGGGCGGCAATGACGCATCCCACGGCGCATATGTAAAACACCACCGCCATGAAGAATGCAATTTTTTGCCCGATACCACGTTGTTCCATAAGGATTTCAATAGATGTTTGCAGAATGGTTTTCAGAATACATGAAATCCAGTTTCATTTCCCGATTCAGTACTTTGCTGGAACTCACTATTCCATTTGTGATCAGATCGCTATAGAGTAGCCCATAAATTCTGCGGATGACGCTAAAACGTGAATTCCATAACCTGAAAATATTGAGCCCTGATAGTGATGAAAGATTTTCCTGAAATCAAAGTGGAAGTCGCCGATAAGGACGATACGCTGAATAGCTGCGCGGGTTCGGAACCCTTTGCCCTGCAGGTGCTGGGCGACAGCATGGAGCCGGAATTTCCCGACAAATGCATCGTCATCATCGAACCCAACGACACCTGCAGCAGCGGCGCCTATGTGTTTGCCGAGATCGAGGGTTCGCGCTGGTTTCGCCAGTATCTCAATGACGACAAGGGTGAACGCCTGGTCGCGCTGAACGACAACTACCCGGAGATGCCTCTCGAAGGCTTCGAATGGCAGATACACGGCATCATCGTGCAACGCAATATCCGCCGCCAGATCAAGCACTACGACGTCTACTAAAGAATGCCTGCTGCATTTCACAAGCAGATGGGTTGTTGGCAGCTTATGGCTGTCATACTGCTGGCGTCCCTGTCCGGTTGTGAGCAGGGTACGGATGACACTGGCGGGCACAAGCGCCAATCCAAGGAGCACCTGGTGGCAATCATGCAGGTGCAGCAGAGCGACCACTCCAGGAGCTACCAGCGGCGGGGAATTCTCAAGGCGCGCCGCAGCGTCAGGATTCATACCCTGGAAGAGGGCATGGTGATCTCCCTGCCCTGGTATGCGGGGGACACCGTCAAGCAGGGGGAGGCGCTGCTGACTCTCGATGACGAACTGCTACAGGCTGAACTGGACAAGGTTGAAGCAAAGCTGGACAAGGCAGAGCAGAATCACAAGCGGCTGCTGCGTCTGAGAAAAACCAAGGCGGCGTCCCTCGATGAATTGATCGAGGCGCAGACCGAAGTCGCCGTGCAGCAGGCGGAAATCTCCCAACTGAAGACGCATATCCGCCGCACTTCGATCAAGGCGCCCTTTGACGGCGTCATCACCGAACGCCTGCTGGAGGTTGGCGACCTGGCGGCGGCAAAAACCCACCTGCTGACACTGGTCGATCCGCTGTCGCTGGTCGTGGAACTCTCTCTGCCTGAATTTCTGCTGCTGCAGTTCAAGCCGCACATGCAGGCCATGATTCGCTTCGGCGAACAATCCGGTGACGATATCAAGTGGTATCGGGCGATTGTCAGCCGCATCTACCCGACCATCGATGAAGCGACGGGCATGGGGTTGATGGAGCTGAAACCGGAAGATCTTCCACAGGATGTCCTGATCGGCCAGACCGCCCATGTCAAGCTGGAGACGGCTGCGAACAGCCAGATAGCGATCCCCTACCAGGCTCTGCAGCAGTCCCGCGAGGGCCATTTCGTCTATGTCGTCGAAGCCGAAAAGGCGAACAGGCGCACTGTGGAGACGGCCTGGTTCGGATCACGGCAGATCGGCATCAGCAGCGGCCTCGACGATGGAGAGACCATCGTCACGCGCGGCTTTCTCGGTCTCGAAGATGGCGCCGACGTCAAGATTTCTGAATGAAGGAACCCCGCGGCAACATCAGCATCTGGTGCATGCGCCATCCCATTGGCGTGGTGATGCTGACGCTTGCGGCCATGATGCTGGGGCTGCTCGCCTATTCCCGCCTGAGCATCGACCTGCTGCCGCATGTCATCTATCCGGAGATTCGCGTCAGGGTCGTTGACCCGGGCGTGCCGGCCAAGATCATGGAAGACAAGGTGACCCGCCAGCTCGAGGAGCAGCTGGCGATCACCGAGGGCGTCATCCATATCCGTTCGACGACCAGCAAGGGACGCTCTGCCGTCGACCTCTCGTTCGATTATGAAACAGACATCGATATCGCACTGCGCGACGCCAGTAACCGCCTGGACCGGGCGCGGCGTTTCCTGCCCGATACGATCGACCCTCCGATCATCTATAAACGCGACCCCTATCAACGACCGGTCATGATCCTGTTGGCCTCCTCCACGCTGCGCTCGGCGATGGAAATCAGGGAGTGGGCCGACTATACCCTGAGCAAGCTGTTGCTGAACCTCCCCGGCATTGCAGCGATCGAGGTCGGCGGCGGTGTCAATCGCGAGATCCAGATCGAGGTCGACCAGGAGCGGCTGGCTGCCAGCGGCGTCGATATGGCGACATTGACCGAGGTCATCAGCAGCAGCAACAGCGACACGGCCACCGGCCGGCTGGAAATGAACAGCGGTGAAATCAGCGGCATTACGCGCGGCCAGCTGAGCACGGTCGACGCTTTCGCCAACCTGGCGCTGCCGCAGTCGAATCTGCTGGTCAGCGATGTTGCCACCGTTCACGACGGCACCGAAGCGGAGCGCATTCGCGTACGCAACAACGGCATGCCAGGCGTCAAGGTTTCCGTGCAGAAACAGCCTGGTGAAAACAGCGTCGATGTGGTCTCTGCCGTCAAGCTGGCGCTGGCAGAACTCAGGGACAACAACATGATCCCGGATGATATCTCTCTCTCGATCGTCAAGGATGACTCCACGCAGATCAGGAATGCGATCAATACGACGTTGGGAGCCGCTGCCAGCGGCGCGGTGCTGGCAATGCTGGTGGTCTACCTGATGCTTGGCGACCTGAAGCGCACCCTGATCATCGGTACGGCGATTCCCGTCGCCATGCTGATCACCTTCCTGTTGATGGCTGTCGTGGGGCTGAACATCAACATCATGACACTTGGCGGACTGGCGCTGGGCATCGGCATGCTGGTCGACAGCACCATCGTGATGCTGGAGAATATCCATCGCCATCAGCAGATGCGCTCGGCCCCGGCGAATGCCGTCAAGGAGGTCGCCGGCGCCATTTTTGCCTCGACCTCCACCAACCTGGCTGCCATCCTCCCCTTCATGCTGCTGGTCAGCATCATCGGGCTGCTGTTCAAGGAGATGCTGTTTACCATCTCCTCGGCCATCGTGGCGGCAATGGTCGTCTCGCTGACCCTGGTGCCTGCCCTGGCTGGAAGACTCGAACCGGCTGCGCGAACAGGTGTTGTCTCCAAGGCAACCCAGGCGGCAGCCGGCGGCTACAGTCGACTGCTGAGGGGGATCCTCTCTCTTCCTGCAATTGTCAGATCGCTGCTCGTCACGCTGTTCATCATTGGCATCGCATTGACATCGCGTGATTTTTTTGAATTGCCGGACAGTCTGCTGCCGACAATGGATGAAGGCTCGATCATGATCATTCTGAGCGCTGACGAGGGCAGTGATATCGACACCATGGACAGGCTGACACAACAGGTAGAGCAAAGCATTGGCGCCCTCCCCGACGTTGATACGATCTTTACCACCGTGGGTGGATTTATTTTCGGCCGCACCCAGGTAGAACGCCCCAACCGCTCATCGGTCCAGGTCCTGCTCGCACCGGCTTCCAGGCGGTCGATGACGGCGCATGACTGGGTCGAGGCGTTTCGCAAACAGATGGCTGACTCCGCAATCCCGGGCCTGCGCACCCGCGCCTATGTGCGCTCCATGCGCGGCATACGCATCAACCAGGGGGAGGATGATCTCTCGCTGCAGATACGTGGCGCTAACTTGCAGACCCTGACCTCTGTTGCTGACCAGCTCAAGGAGAAGCTCGGCGTCCTGCCAAACCTCGACAACCTGCGTCACTCCAATGAAGACCCGAGCCGTGAAATGGTGATCCAGATCGACCATGCACAGGCAGCCCGCTATGGCATCGATGCGTCAACAATCGGTCAACTGGTACGTACCGCCCTGGATGGCAAGATCATCAGCAGCTTCTATGCCGATGACCGCAGTATTGATGTGCGCCTGCGGTTCAAAAAGAGAGCGTGGCGCAGCCCCGGGGACCTGCATAATATCCAGCTGCTGAGAAAGAGCGATGAGCACCCGGGCGTACGCCTTGCCGATGTCGCCACCATTCTCATTCAGGCCGCCCCTGCAAAAATCCAGCGCGACCGGCAGCAGCGCATCGTCGAAGTGAGCGCCTCTTTTCTGGATGCCGACAAGATGCAGCAGACACTGCGCGAAGCGCTCGAGATCGCCCGCGGCATCGAACTGCCCGATGGTTACAGCATTCTCGAGGCGGGCAGCATCGAAAACCTGCAGCAGAGTCATTCGCTGGGAATGATCCTGCTGGCGCTGGCGTTGTTTCTGGTGTTGGTGGTGATGGCGGTGCAGTATGAATCGCTGCGAAATCCGCTGGTGATTCTGCTTGGCATTCCCTTCAGCATCATCGGCGTTGCAATTGGTCTCGAAGTCACTGCAACACCCATCTCCATGCCGGTTTGGATCGGCATGATCATGCTTGCCGGAATCGTCGTCAACAATGCCATCGTGCTGGTCGAGACCATTGAGATTCACCGCCGCAGGGAGATGGATCGCATCGGGGCGACGGTTGAAGCAGCTCGCATCCGACTCAAACCCATCCTGATGACGACCCTGACGACGGTGTTCGGCATGCTGCCACTGGCCATGACGCATGGCGAGGGTTCGGAGATGCTGCAGCCGCTGGCGGTGGTGATCATCTCCGGACTGCTGTTCTCTATCCTGGTCAGTCTGCTGCTGATTCCAATCTTCTATGTCGCGCTGGCGAGACGTTAAATGCAATCGCGGTCAGACGACCGCTCCTACAGTATTTTGCAACAACTGTGTAGGAGCGGTCGTCTGACCGCGATTAAACGCAGGCCGGATCTAACAAAGGCTAAGGATAACGCGCTGTGATATCAACGACCACGCCGCGTTCATCGGGATAGACCACCTGTGACATCCATGGCTGGTACTTGCCCATCATCTCCATCATCTCCAGTGCCGCCTGCTGCTGTTCGGCACTCATCTCCTCGGAGGGCGGCGTACTCTGGATCAGATTCGCCAGGATCGAATGGTAACGCGGCCCGTCTGTGGTAAACCAGAAAAACACAGGTTTGGAGGTATCCATGGCCGCAGTTGCCGCCTTGCCGTCGCCCATGACGATATCCAGATGCTGGCCCTTGAGGCTGAGATTGACACCCGGTGACCCCGCCGGTAGCAAACCCTCGGGCAGGGGAACCGGCGTGCCGTCATCCGGCACCTGGATCGAGGCAAGCGGCGGCGCAAACATCGAGAGCATCCGCACCAGTCCCATCGGATCGTCCGCCACCAGGGAGAAGCGCCCGCTGGCCTTCTCGGTCTGACCGTTTTTACCCAGCTGGATGTCATCGAGGGCGGCATAGAGTGTTTTGACCTGGGTGATCCCCATGCCCATCGCCATGGCCACACCCATGGATGCTTCATCCATTGCCTTTTTCTGGATCGCCTTGCAGCCGGCTTTTTCACCGCTGTTGCCAAGAAAGGCCATGAAGGCGAGCAGCGAGTCGCGCAGCTTGGGCACATTGGCGCTGAAGCCGAAATCCAGCATGGGATTGGCGGATACCTGAAGCGTCTGCAGCGGAGCAGGGATTGCCATCAATGCCTTTGAGATCGCCGGAGAGGTTCTTAACACGGCTTCCAGGTTGATGGTGCGGCCCTGGATCGATTTGACCCCCATGATGATTTCCGGCGCATGGGCAACGACCGCATTGGCCACCTGGAAGCATTTTTGCAACTGGTCGATATCACCGCCCTCCTGCTTCGTGGTTGCAGTGAGGACATTTTGCAGATTTTCCATGCCTTGCTGAAGTCTGAAAAACCCTTCGCCATAGCCGCTGTAGCCATTGCTCTGGACAAAATCCGTGAACTGCTTCTCCGGGTAGCTCTTTTCCGGCATGTTTTTGCCTGTCAGATGCTGCACGACCTTGTCGCGGTAGCGATTCTGGAAGAGACTGGCTGCAAGATGACCCTTGTGAATGACCACTGCTACGCCCAGCTGCTCCTTGTCATCGGCAACGACGACGCAGGGAATCCCGTCACAGCTGGTGAGACCGAGCTCGAAACCCGCTCGCATCTCTACACGTTTCAGCATCAGTATCACGGCGTCCTGGCTCTCGATCCCGACACGCATCACCGGTGTCAGACCAAGGCTGTAGATGATGCTGCGCGACTCCCTGTTGAAGCCGATGTTCGAGAGCTTGTCGGTTTCAGCGTTCTGCATGACCTCGAGCAGCAACTCCCTGGCGAACTTGCCCGCCTTGCTTTTACCGAGGTTCGCAGCGGCTGTCGGGTCGGCTTCCATCTGCTGAAAAGAGAGCGTCACTATCTTGCGCGCCTGGCGCACCTGCTCATCATAGAAATCATTCGGCAACGGCCTGCTGTTGCTGTAGAGGTAAATGGTTTCATCCGGGACGTAGGAGAAGAGCGAATCAGCCGCCGCCGCATGGCTCGAGAGTGCAAGCAGGCTAATGACTAGCGCCGAAATAAAATAGTGTTTCATCATCAATGTCGATCTCCATCACGAGACTTGTATATTAGCGTATTCTAATCTTCCGTGCTGAATTCAGGCAACAACTTATTCCACAGAATCCGGACCCAGTCTACACCATGTCATTTCGACCACAGGGAGAATTCCAGTAAATGATTATGATTCAATACGTTACGTGACCAAAGCGTAATATCTCAGTCGATCCAGACGTGTGAGAAACATGCTATCGCATTTCAATCGTGGTCAGAAGAGCGCGCTAACATCCGGTGCAACATGGAACTGCAGGAGCGGCCTTCTGACCGCTGTGATGCACGGGATTATTGCTCCATTTCAACCTGATCAATCTTGTGGAAGCGATTGCTGATGCGGCGCGCGGAGGTCTGCACCTCTTCGACATCCTGGTGCGCCTGGGAGATATGTTGTGACAATTTTTCCATACGCTGATGGAAACGCTCGAAGTCCTTTGACAGGGCATAGAGGTGTTCACGAATCACATGCACCTGTTTCTGGGTGGCGACATCGCGTAATACCGCTCTGGCAGTGGTCAGCACGGCCATCATCGTGGTCGGAGAGACCAGCCATACACCCTTGTGCTGCGCCTCTTCAACCAGGTTGGGGTGATGCGCATGGATCTCGGCAAAGACGGCTTCCGCCGGAATGAACATCATGGCGCCGTCGGCCGTCTCTCCTTGAATGATGTATTTCGAAGCAATATCAGCGATATGTTTTTTGATATCCTGGCGAAACTGGCGGCCGGCCTTGAGGCGCTCCGTTGCTGACTGCGCCTGATCTGTCATGCTCTGGAAGGACTCCAGTGGAAACTTGGCGTCTACAGCGACATTCCCGGTCGGTTCTGGCAGCCGCAGCAGGCAGTCGACGCGGGTGCCGTTGCCCAGTGTCTGCTGCAGTGAGAAGTGTTTGCGCGGCAGCAGATTCTCGACCAGTTCGGCAAGCTGCATCTCACCAAATGCGCCGCGTGAGCGCTTGTCCGACAACAACTCCTGTAGCGTCATGACATTGGATGAGAGTTCGGCGATGCGTTTTTGCGCCTCATCGATCCGGTTCAGGTGCTCCAGCACCTGCGTGAATGTCTGCGTAGTCTTCTCGAATCCCTTGCTGAGGCGCTCATCCACACGCCCGCTGATCTCCCTGAGCCGCTGGTCGGTGCTCTCCATCAACTGGTGGACTCGCTTGCCCAGTGACTCCCCATGCTGCAGAAGGGCCTGGTTGACCAGGGCGCCCAGCTGCTCGATGCCTGTGGAAAGCACCTGCTGCTGGCTCAGTTTTCCCGCCGACAGCGACTCGGATGTTGCATGCTGGAACTTCTCCAGGCGCTCGGCCAGCTGCGTCTGCAGACTCCCCTGGTCGCGGCTGATAGAGGTCAGCAACTCGCCGAAGCGCCGCTCCATCTCCTGCTGCAGGCGATTGCTGTTCAGCAGCAGCATCTGCTGCTCGGCGCGCTGCCCATCCTCGACCTGGCGCAGCATATCCTCACGCGTATCGACCAGCAGCGAGTTGAGATTGCGCTCATACTCGCGCTGCTGCAGCCGGGATTCTGAGATCCACTCATGCAGCTGATTGCGGCTGCGATAGAGCATCAGCAGGCTGACGGCGGCGACCAGCAGGGCCAGGGCAAGCAGCAACAACGGCCAGAAGTGAACAACGAACTGATCCGCGTTGAGAGGCGGATTAATCAATGGCTGTTGCATGGTCACCTGTCAGTCGATTGTCCGGTAAAATAGCCGCATCTATCACTTCTCAATAAGAGAGTGCATCATTCGCTGCCGTGCAGGGTCGGGACAAGCCTTTCAGGGACGCGTGAATACATCCATGTAAACTCTGCTAAAGCATCCCTGTTTTAGACAGCCCTGAAAAGCTAATCCCAACCCTGCTTCCCTGCACGGAGGGATTGAGATGTTATTTCAGAGTGTAACAACATCGGTGGCTCAAATCGTGAGCCCGGGAAGATTAATTGAATGCAAGTGCATTTTGAAACCCTCGGCTGCCGCCTCAATGAAGCCGAACTCGAGATGTGGGCAGGCGAGTTTTGCCGCCAGGGCCACAGTGTCGCGCAGGAGATCGAGCATGCCGACCTGGTGGTGGTCAATACCTGTGCGGTCACCGCTGAGGCAGTGCGCAAATCACGCCGCCTGGTGCGCCGTGCGCAGCGCACCAACCCGCAGGCCAGACTGGTCGTCAGCGGCTGCTACGCCTCACTGAATAAAGCCGAGAGCAATGCCCTTCCGGGGGTCGACCTGCTAGTGGACAACCGCGACAAGGAGCGGCTGCCGCAGCTGGTGGCTGAAGCATTCTCGGTTCCCGTCATGCCGCAGATTGCCACCGAGCCGGGTGAAAACACCCTCTTCCGCCGCGGCCGCCAGCGCGCATTCATCAAGGTGCAGGACGGCTGCAGATACCGCTGCACCTACTGCATCGTGACCGAGGCGCGGGGCGAGGAGCGCAGCCGTCCGCTGGCGGAGATCATCGACGAGATCAATGCGCTGCATGCCCAGGGCATCCAGGAGGCGGTGATCACGGGGGTGCATCTCGGCGGCTATGGCAGCGGCCTCGGCGTCGATCTTTCTGATCTGATCGAGGCGATTCTCGCGCAGACAAAGATACCGCGCCTGCGGCTTGGCTCGCTGGAACCCTGGGATATCCCCGCCGGCTTCTGGAGGCTGTTCGAAAATGATCGATTGATGCCGCACCTTCACCTGCCGCTGCAGAGCGGCGCGGATGCGGTGCTGCGGCGCATGGCGCGCCGCTGTAAAACTGCGGATTTTCAGCTGCTGGTAATGGATGCCCATAAACAGGTTCCCGGACTGAATATCACCACCGACATCATCGTCGGTTTTCCCGGCGAGAGCGATGCCGAGTGGCGGCAGACGATAAAGTTCCTGTCGCGGCTGCAGTTTTCCCACATCCACATTTTCAGCTACTCGTCACGGCCCGGTACCAAGGCGGCGACGCTGCCTGACAAGGTGGATGAGCAGACCAGGCGCCGGCGCAGCAGCGAGCTGCATACACTGATGTCGGAGATGAAGAACTCTGCTCTGGAGGCGGCCCTCAACCAAACTGTCGAAGTGCTCGTCGAGAGTAAAGCCACCGATGGTGATGGCGACTGGTATGTCGGCTATACACCCAACTACCTGCGCATACGTTTTCCTGTTCCGGAAACAGACCAATCTTTGGAAAACCGAATAGTCAGCGTCGCCATCACTGGGATTGATCAACAGAAAGGAGCATTGACAGGGGATCTCGTACATTCATGAAATCCTCCTGTATTGAACCACGATGAGCTCGAGTGCCACAGGTCAACAACCTTTCGTCAGTTGCACGTATCCGCGGTAAATCGATTTTCACCTGATTACAGTTCAAAATCCGCCCAGATGGGGCAATGGTCCGAAGGCTTCTCCATGGCGCGGATGGTGTAATCAATACCTGCATCGCGCAACCGCGGCTGCATGGCCTTGGTTGCAAGAATCAGATCGATCCTGAGCCCCCTCCTCGGCTCGCGGTCGAAACCGCGGCTACGGTAGTCGAACCAGCTGAAGCGGTCATCAACCTCCGGGTGGAGTTCACGGTAGGTGTCCTGCAGCCCCCACGCCATCAGGCGCTCCATCCACTCGCG
>JBDLII010000058.1:0-12338 GCA_039714995.1 Pseudomonadota bacterium | reverse complement strand
ACGCTGACGCGGCCGAAGACGGCAATGTGGATCTCGTCCTGCTCCAGCTTTCTGAGCAGGATTTCAAGCTGCTGGTAGTCTCCGGCGAGTTCATCGCGCACCGATTCGGGCACACGCGGGTCCTCCAGCAGCTCACGCAGGCTCTCCCGCGCCAGCTGCAGGTGATCGTCGCCGCTGCTACTCGCGCTGGTCGCCGAGCTGCCTGACGGCCATTTTGGCATAGCGCTTTGCAGACGCTTCCAGATCGTCACCCAGGTGCTCCTTGAAGTGTTGTGAGGCAACCAGCGGGCGCAGTTCGCCGCGTGACTGCAAAGAGCTGGCGACGGCATGCCCCAGTGTGTTGAAGATCATGCCGTAGGCGACCGCGTGCAGCAGGCCCCCGGTCAGGGTGCCGATTCCCGGAAAGGCCTTGAGGCCATTGCCGGCAATGGCGAGAATCAGCATCGTCGCCCTGCCGACATGTTTTTGCACCAGCTCGAGCAGCAGTTCGGTGTCCGCCTGACGCACGGGGATCTCGTAGAGGTTGGAGAGCTCCTTGATCATGCGCGTGGCCAGATAGCCCTGGATCAGCAGATCGGAGCCCGGAGCGACAGCGGCCATGGCACCGACCACCGCTTTTTTTGCATAGTCGGAGACCAGCTTGTCAGCCTGCCTGGCGCGCTCCTCGTCGATTGCCGCATGCAGCTTGTTCTGCGCCAGCACGAACACCGCCGAGTCACGCAGTTCGTCGAGGACATCGCGCCGCGTGTCGATGATTCTCTGCAGCGCCGCCGTCAGCCGCTCCACCCTTGGCGGCCGCGGCCGCATCACCCGCTCCTCCGTGCCGTCGGGCAGCTGGCGCACCACCAGCTCCTCACCGCTGGCAGTCACATCGACGATATCGATTTCAGCAAAGCGCGCCTGCATCGACTCATGCAGCTGCTGCAGCGCCTCAGCGGTAAACCACTCCGCCTTGTTGATGACCAGCAGCATCGGCTTGTTCAGCGCCTGCAGGCGGCTCATCGCCTCGTATTCGCTGCGCGTCAGGTCACCGTTGGTGACGAAGATGACGATGTGGCTGCGCTGCGCCTCCTCGGCGGCAACCCGGTCGAGGCCGCCCCCGGCCTCGTTGAGCCCCGGCATATCGGTGAGCACCAGCGCATCCCCTGCAGAACTCTGCCAGTGGTACTCGGCAATCTCCCTGGTGCTGCCGCCACGGGCGGAGATCTCTACCTGCGCAGCGGGAAGCAGCGCCTTGATCAGTGTCGATTTGCCGCTGCTGACCTCGCCGAACAGGGCGATATGAATCACCCCCGCCTCCTTGCGCTGCTGCAGTTTTTTCAACTCACGCTCGATCCTGGCGATGCTGACGCCCTGCTGCTGCGCCTGTTGCAGCTGCGCCTCAAGCTCATCGCGCGTCGGCGGGTTATCATCTGCCGACGGCGCGGTTTTTTTGGCGGCCGGGCGCAACAGCCACCACAGGCCCGCCACGGTCACGACTGCCAGCAGCAGAATCACCGCAAAATAGAGCAGCATCACCCATGTCGGCTGCCCCTGCAGCCGCTGCCACAGATCGAGAAAGGCGCCGGTCACCCAGGTCACCAGCAGCATCGCCAGCAATAGCAGCAGCAGGGCTGCCGCGACCAGTGCAGCTTTCAGTCGTGCTTTCACGTCAGATCGACTGCTGCAGATGAGTTATCCACATTTCCTGTGGATAACTCTGTTGAAAGCAGCTGGAATTTAACGCCGGAACAGGCAAGTTATTGACCCCTGTTTAGATTGTCTAAATTTCATACAATTCTATTTTTATTTTCTATTTCATATAGTTACTTGATTGTTTTTTAGTGTTTTCTGTAGAACTTCATCTAACCGTCATATTTCAATGCCTGCTCGGAGCGTTGTGGAAAAGGTGCAGCAGCTTGCCCATCCCGTGCGCGGAACAGCATTGCTACAGCTTGCCATAACCGCCGCCGCCCGGCGTCTCGATGCGCAGCTGATCACCTGCCTCGACGTGCAGATGGCATTTGGCGGGCAGCTCCTCTTCATTCAGCAGATTCCTGCCGCAGCTGCCGGGGTCGCCTCCGGCCAGCCCCCAGGGCGCATGTGCACGCCGCTCCGTCAGCAGAGTCAACTGCGCCGGTCGCAGAAACTTCCAGCTGCGCACCAGACCGTCACCACCCCGATGTTCTCCGACACCGCCCGAACCACCGCGAATGGCATACTCGGTGATCTGCAGCGGAAACAGCGTCTCGATCACCTCGATCGGCGTGTTCAGGGTGTTGGTCATGTGCGTCTGCACCGCAGAGAGCCCGTGCCGCTCTGAGCCTGCCCCCATGCCGCCGCCGATGGTCTCATAATAGTCCCACACCCTACCATGATCCGAACCCATCGCAAGATTATTCATGCTGCCATGGCTGGCGGCCGGGATGCGTGCGGGGATCGCCTGGGCAAGCGCCCCCATCACCACGTCCACCACGCGGGTGCTGGTCTCGACGTTGCCGGCCGCTACCGCCGCCGGCCGCAGCGCATTCAACAGGGTCCCGGACGGCGCCTCGATGTCAATGGGACGGAAGAGTCCGGCGCAGGCAGGCGCCTGCGGGGGCATCAGGCAGCGAAACACATAGTAGACAGCCGCCGCGGTCACCGGCAGCGGACAGTTGATGTTGCCCGGCATCTGCTGCGCCGTGCCGCTGAAATCGAGCAGGCAGCGGCTTCCCTCCACACTGACAGCAACCTTGATCGGGATATCCCGTGACCCCTGGCCGTCATCGTCCATCATATCCTCGAAACGGTAGACGCCATCCGGGATCCCGCCCAGCATGTGGCGCGACAGGCGCTCGCCAGAGTCGTTCAATGCATCGATACCACGCTGGTAGGCATCCTCGCCAGCTTGCCCTGCCGTCTGCCTGATGAAGAGGCCCAGGCGTTCAACCCCGGCATGGTTGGCGCTGATCTGGGCATTGAAGTCGCCCAGCGACTCGGTCGGGTTGCGCGTTGCTCCAAGAAGCCGCTCGCGGATCTGCTGCTGCCAGCGGCCCGCTCTCAGCAGGTAGTCGGGTTCCAGGATGAGCCCCTCCTGATGAAGGCTGCTAGACAGCGGCATGGAGCCGGGTGCATCGGCGCCGATATCGGCATGGTGCGCACGGTTGGCGACAAACCCCTGCAGCGCATCAGCGACAAAAACCGGCGCCACCAGGGTGACATCGGGCAGATGGGTGCCGCCGAGAAAAGGATCGTTGAACACGACCATGTCCCCCTGCCGCCAGTCGAGCCTGTCGATGACGCTGCGCATCGCGAAGGCCATGCTGCCGAGATGCACCGGAATGTGGGCGGCCTGCGCGCACAACTCACCGTTGACATCAAAGATTGCACAGGAGAAATCGAGGCGGTCGCGGATATTCGGCGAGAATGCGGTGCGCCGCAGCACCGTGCCCATCTCGTCGCAAACGGCATTCAGGCGGCTGGAGAAGAGAGTCAGTTCGATTGCATTCATGAAGCTGCCGGTACCCCGGTGAGACAGAATCTTTTTACAATAATGGAAGCAGCCGCTGCGGTCGAGCACTATTCCGGTGCTGCCAGCAGTCGGCAGCAATGGCAGTGCATGCAAGCGGCCACTCAATAACCGCTCCAGGGAGTATACTCAAACTGTACTGGCGCGAAATGGGTTGAAAGTGCGTATGCCACTGTTTACACCGTGCCGGCTGATTGCCCGGCTTCTGTCCCTGCTGCTGTTGGCGGGATGCACCGCACTGCCGGATGATGAAGCTGGCCGGGTGCTGGGGGACCTGGCTGCCGGAATGCGGCCAAGCCGGCTCAAGGAGCAGACCCCCGAGCCCGTTCGCCAGTCGGTCGCCTATGCGGTACAGGGCCGCCGTTACCAGGGTGACCTCTATGTTCCGGGGCAGCCGCCGCTGGCCGGGGTCGTACTGGTTCCAGGGGTGGCGGCGGGCGGCAAGGACGACGCCCGCCTGGTGGCATTCGCCACCACGCTGGCCCGTGTGCGCTTCCTGGTGCTGGTACCGGATCTTCCCAACCTGCGCGCACTCAGGGTGAGCGCAGAGGATGCGCAGGGCGTCGCTGACGCCTTTTCCCGGCTGCTCTCCCGCCCGGAATTACCAGCGGGCAGCAGGGCCGGCATCAGCGCCTTCAGCTATGCGGTGGGGCCGGCGGTTCTGGCGGCGCTCGATCCGGCGATCCGCGACGATGTCGACTTCGTTCTGGGCGTCGGCGGTTACTATGATTTGAAAAAGGTCGTCAGGTTCTTTACCACCGGCTATTTCCAGCATGAGGGGAAGTGGCGCTACCAGCAACCCAACAGCTACGGCAAGTGGGTATTCGTGCTGGGCAACGCCGACCGCCTCTCCGAGTCGCGGGATCAAACGGCCATGCGGGCGATTGCCAGGCGCAGACTGGACGATCCCGAGGCGGCCGTCGATGACCTGAGGGCAGGCCTGACAACGGAGGGGCGCGCGCTGCTCGCCCTCTTGGAAAACAGCGACAAGAAGCGTACGCCGATGCTGATCGATGCCCTGCCGGCGGCAATCCGCGCCCACATGGATGCGCTGAATGTCGCCAACAAAAACCTCTCCCGGCTGCGGGCGAAACTGATCCTGCTTCACGGCACCGACGATCCCATCATCCCCTTCAGCGAAAGCGTTGCCCTGGCCAGGGCCGTGGCGCCGGAACAGGCCGAACTGTTTCTCATCGACGGCCTCGCCCACGTCGATGTGCAGCCTTTCGGACTGGACCGCAAAACCTCGTGGCGCGCCATCAACTCGCTGCTGACGCAGCGCGGAGTTGCTGGCGACAGGTGATAGATGTTTACTAACGAATTCTGAGTTTTAATCAATTTTACAAATTGCCATTCGTCTCCTAGCCTTACTGTAAGCCAATACCGAATTGGTTGGCAGATATCAGCAGACAAGCAGGAGAGAGAGATGAGCACTAAATCAAAGTTAACGATGACGAACGGTTGTCCGGTTGCCGACAACCAGAACGTACTGACCGCCGGGCGACGCGGCCCCATGCTGTTGCAGGATGTGTGGTTCCTCGAGAAGCTGGCGCACTTTGACCGCGAGGTCATTCCCGAGCGCCGTATGCATGCGAAGGGCTCCGGGGCATACGGAACCTTTACCGTCACCCACGACATCACGCAGTACACCAAGGCGAAACTCTTCTCCGCGATCGGCAAGAAAACGGAACTCTTTGCACGCTTTTCAACGGTCGCCGGAGAACGCGGCGCGGCGGACGCCGAACGCGATATTCGCGGCTTTGCCGTCAAATTCTACACCGAGGAGGGCAACTGGGACATGGTCGGCAACAACACGCCGGTCTTTTTCCTGCGCGACCCGTTGAAGTTTCCTGACCTGAACCATGCGGTCAAGAGGGACCCGCGCACCAACATGCGCAGCGCGCAGAACAACTGGGATTTCTGGACCCTGCTGCCGGAGGCGCTGCACCAGATCACGATCCTGATGAGTGATCGCGGCATCCCGCGCAGCTACCGTCACATGCATGGATTCGGCAGCCATACGTTCAGTTTCATCAATGCAGAGAATGAACGCTTCTGGGTCAAATTCCATTTCAAGAGCCGGCAGGGTATTGAAAACCTGACAGATGAAGAGGCAGAGGAGTTGGTTGGCAAGGACCGTGAGAGCCACCAGAGGGATCTGTATGAAAGTATCGAGAGTGGTGATTACCCGCGCTGGGATTTCAGGATACAGGTCATGCCCGAAAAAGATGCTGAATCCTGTCGTTTTCATCCCTTTGATTTGACTAAGATCTGGCCGCACAAGGAGTATCCATTGATCGATGTGGGCGTGCTGGAGCTTAACCGCAACCCTGACAACTACCATGCCGAGGTCGAGCAGGCGGCCTTCAATCCCGCCAGCGTCGTTCCCGGTATCGGCTTTTCACCTGACAAGATGCTGCAGGGACGCCTGTTCTCCTATGGCGATGCGCAGCGCTACCGCCTGGGTGTCAATCACAACCAGATCCCGGTGAATGCGCCCCGCTGTCCCTACCACAGCTTTCATCGCGACGGCGCGATGCGGGTGGACGGCAACTTTGGCAGCACCAGGGGCTATGAACCCAACAGTCTCGGAGAGTGGCGGGAGCAGCCGGAGGCCATGGAGCCGCCGCTGGCCATCGATGGCGACGCCGACCACTGGAACTATCGTGAAGACGACGATGATTACTATACGCAGGCAGGCGACCTGTTCCACCTGATGAATGCGAAACAGCAGCAACAGCTGTTTGCCAATACCGCGCGCTCGGTTGGCGGAGCTGATGTCGAAGTGCAGAAACGCCATATCCGCAACTGCCTGAAAGCCGATCCGGCCTACGGCCAAGGCGTGGCCAATGCCCTGGGTGTCGCGCTAAGCGATGTAGCTGCCTAAGGGTTGTCTGAATACATTCACTCAGTGTCATTTCGACCGTAGGGAGAAATCTTGTACCCTTTTAAGTCAATAGGTTACAGGATTCAAGAGTAACTTCTCAAAAAACCCGTGCATCATCGCGGTCAGAAGACCGCTCCTACATCCAGTGCAACATGCAGCTGTAGGAGCGGTCTTCTGACCGCGACTGAAATGCAATGATATTGTTCTCAACAGCCGCGAAGTTATTGAGAGGTAACATTTAAAAGTCAGTGCACTGTAGGATGTGGTGAGTGAAACGAACCGCATCTGTCGCGCGATTGATGCGGTTCGCAAGCTCACCACATCCTACGCATGTTGATCTGCACAGGAATATTGAGAAATTCCCTTTAGGGTTTCCTGCTTCGCTCGACATGAGAATCAATCAGGGCTTCTCAAATGAAATGCGTTATTCTGATGGCATATGATGCGCATTGAGCCGGTGATGGAGAGTCACAGGATGTCATGCCTGATTGAGGATAATGCGTGAAGGCAGAGGCCGATCAACAAGAGCAGAACACCAAAGGCAGTGTCGAGGAGCTGCTGGAGCAGGTGCGCCTGCTGACGCTGGAACTGCATCCGCGGCGCGAAGCTTCCCTGCGCGTGACGCTGGATTCGCTGCTGGACCGGGAGCTGGGGTTCGACAGCCTGTCGCGTGTGGAGCTGCTGCTGCGCCTGGAGCATAGCTTCGGCGTCGGCCTTTCCGAACAGCTGTTGATCAGCGCCGAGACGCCGCGTGACCTGTGGCGGGCGGTACAGAGCGGCAAGGCCGCAGGCCCTGCTGAACCAGCAGCACAGACCCGGGAGGCGCCTCTGGAAGAGCTCGCGGGAGCGCCGCACATGGCAACGACGCTGCCGGAGATGCTCGACTGGCACCTCGACAACCACCCGCGACGCCCGCATGTCTATCTCTACGGCGAAGATACCGAGCCGGAGACCATCACCTACGAGAATCTCGCCAACGGGGCGAAGGCGATCGCCGCAGGGCTGCAGATGCGAGGCCTGCTGCCCGGCCAGAGCGTCGCCATCATGCTGCCCACGGGACGTGACTACCTGTGCAGTTTCTTCGGCATCCTGCTGGCCGGTGGCATCCCTGTACCCATCTACCCGCCGCTGCGTCCGTCGCAGCTCGAGGACCACCTGCGCCGCCACGCCAGGATTCTTGCCAATGCCCAGGCAGTCCTGCTGATCACTGTCGCCGAGGCCCAGCGGGTGGGAAGCCTGCTGCGGGGACAGGTCGACACGCTGCGCGGCCTGGTTACGGCGGCACAGCTGGCGACAATCCAGGAGGGATTCAGCAGTCACCCCGCCCGCTCGCAGGAGACCGCCTTCCTGCAGTACACCTCGGGCAGCACCGGCCAACCCAAGGGCGTCATTCTGACTCACACCAACCTGCTGGCCAATATCCGCGCCATGGGCGAGCAGATACAGGCGGATTCCACCGATATCTTCGTCAGCTGGCTGCCGCTGTATCACGACATGGGGCTGATCGGCGCCTGGCTGGGAAGCCTCTATGTCGGCATGCCGCTGGTGTTGATGTCGCCGCTGGCCTTTCTAACCCGCCCGTCGCGGTGGCTGTGGACCATCCACCACCACCGCGGCACCCTGACAGCGGGGCCCAACTTCGCCTACGAGCTGTGCCTCAGCAAGGTGGAGGAGAGCCAGCTCGAAGGTCTGGACCTGGGCAGCCTGCGGCTGGCCTTCAACGGCGCCGAACCGGTCAGCCCCAACACCGTGCGCCGTTTCAGCGAACGCTATGCCGCCTATGGACTGAATCCGCAGGCCGTGGCGCCGGTCTACGGACTTGCCGAGGCCGCGGTGGGACTTGCCTTTCCGCCGCTGGGACGCGGTTTCCGCATCGACCGCATCGAGCGTGAAAGCTTCACCACCCACAGCCGGGCCGTACCTGCAGCTGACCCGGACCAGGAGGCGCTGGAGTTCGTCGCCTGCGGCCAACCGCTGCCCGGTTACCAGATCCGCATCGTCGATATGGCCGGCCGTGAGCTGCCTGAACGCGAGGAGGGGCGGCTGGAGTTCCAGGGACCCTCGGCAACCAGCGGTTACCTGCGCAACCCCGAGGCGACCCGGCAGCTGTTTGACGGGGCATGGCTGGATTCCGGCGACCTGGCCTATATCGCCGCTGGCGATGTCTACCTGACCAGCCGGATCAAGGATGTCATCATTCGCGGCGGACGCAACATCTACCCCTACGAGCTGGAGGAGGCGATCGGCAATATCCCGGGTCTGCGCAAGGGATGCACGGCCGTGTTTGGCAGTACCGATCCCGCTTCCGGCACCGAGCGCATGATCATTATCGCCGAAACCCGGGAGCAGCAGCGCGCCTCGCTGGATACGATGCGGGACAGGATACGGGAAGTCACCTTGGATCTGCTGGGTACTCCGCCCGACGAAGTGATGCTGGCGCCGCCGCACACGGTGCTGAAAACCTCCAGCGGCAAGATCCGCCGCGCCGCCGTGCGCGAGCTGTTCGAGTCGGGAAGGATCGGCCGGCGCCCGCACGCCTTGTGGTGGCAAGTCACGCGTCTCGCCATGGCCTCGTTTACGCCGCGCCTGCGCAGTGCCTGGAGGCACTTCGGCGCCGTTGCCTATGCCGTGTACGCACACAGCGTTTTCTGGCTTCTGGCCCCCTGCGTATGGCTGCTGGTAGTGTTACTGCCCGTCGCCTCCTGGCGCTGGGCGGTGATGCGCCGGGGCGCACGACTGCTGTTCCGTCTGGGCCGCATTCCCCTGACGGTCGAGGGGCTCGAACGACTGCCCCGCGAGCAGGCCTGCGTGATCGTCTCCAACCACGCCAGCTACCTGGATGGCGTGCTGCTGGCAGCCGTGTTGCCTGGCGAGGCCACCTTCGTCGTCAAGGCGGAGCTGGAGCAACAGTTTTTTCCACGTCTCTTTTTGCGACGCATCGGCGCCCTGTTCGTGGAGCGCTTCGACACGCAGCAGGGCCTGACAGATGCCCGGCGCATCGTGCAGCTGGTCCAGGCAGGCCGCCCGCTGCTGTTTTTCCCCGAGGGCACCCTGACCCGCATGCCGGGTCTGCTGCCGTTTCATATGGGAGCCTTTGTCGCAGCCGCCGAAGCCGGTGTCCCGCTGGCGCCGGTGACAATCCGCGGCACCCGCTCAATGCTGCGCGGTGATTCCCACTTTCCGCGCCGGGGCGTGGCGCATCTCTTCTTTTCGACGCCGATCCAGCCGGAAGGGAAGGACTGGGCAGCAGCGGTCAAGCTGCGGAATGCCGCCCGCGCCGCCATGCTGCGGCATCTGGGCGAGCCGGACCTGACACAGGCGCCGCCAGAAGAGCTGTGATCAGCTTGCCGCATAAGAAAGCTCTGAACGAATCGTAATTGCGAGGAGCGCAGCGACGAAGCACTAATTTTGCCCGGAGCAAAATTGAACTCGCCAAACGGCGCGACCCGAAGGGTAAATTACAAGGATGTAATTAGTAATCTCCAAGTCTTTGATTTGTAAGCACGAGATTGCTTCGCTACGCTCGCAATGACGCAGTTCTTTATTCAATCAGAGGTTCCATAAGCAAGCCGGATCGCGGGAATATTGAGAAGAGCTGCAGCTTGTATTATAGTGATCAGTAAGGAAACTCTGATCGAATCGTCATCGCGAGGAGCATAGCGACGAAGCGATCTCTAACCTGTTGATTTTATAAGACGAGATTGCCACGCTGCGCTCGCAATGACGGGAAAAACGAATCATTCAAAGTTCCCTCAAACCGTTCATTCAAGGACTTCATCTATGAAACAACCACTGCAAATTACCTTCCGTGACATGCCCCACTCTGACGCCCTCGAAACCCATATTCGGGAGAAAGCGGCAAAACTGGATGAATTTAACGAACATATCATCGGCTGCCATGTGGTGCTCGAACAGCCCCATGGACACCACCACCAGGGCAAGTTGTTTCACGTCAGCATCGACTTGACCGTTCCAACCGGCGAGCTGGTCGTCAACCGCTCGCCCGGAAAGCACCAGGCGCACGAAGACGCCTACGTGGCAATCCGCGACGCCTTCAACGCCATGCGCAGGAAGTTGCAGGATTTTTCCCAGAAACAGCGCGGCGACATCAAACGCCACAGCAAGCCGGGTGATCAGCCTGGCACAGAAGCTGGTTTTTAACCGGGTTCTGACAATTGGCGGGCCTGGATCCCGGCCTTCGCCGGGATGACGATGTTCTTTAGCCTTCCCTACCCCTTGATGCAGATCATCGGCTCCAGTTTCGCCACCAGGGTGGCGAGGCCTGCGTGATGGCTCGACTCGACCACCTCGGTAATATCCTTGTAGGCCCCGGGAGCCTCTTCGGCAACGCCGCGCAGCGAGGGGCTGCGAATCAGGATATTGCGCGCAGCGAGATCGCCGATGACCCCCCTGCCTTGCCACAACTTGCTCGCCCGGCGACGGCTCATGCTGCGGCCGGCGCCATGACAGGCTGAACCATAGGCGATCTCCATTCCCGTGCGGGCGCCGGCGAGAATATAGGAGGCGGTGCCCATGGTGCCGCCGACCAGGACGGGCTGTCCCGCATCGCGAAGCGACGCCGGCAGGGAGGAGTGGCCCGGGCCGAATGCACGGGTTGCCCCCTTGCGATGGACGAAAAGCTCGCGCTCGCTGCCATTCACGCGATGTCGTTCAGACTTGCAGGTGTTGTGAGAGACGTCGTAGAGCAGCTCCAGGTCAACGCCGGGAAAGATCTCCTGGAACGCCTGGCGCGTCAGCTGGGTGATGATCTCGCGGTTGGCCAGCGCGCAGTTGATCGCCGCGCGCATGGCGCCGAGGTAGCTTCTACCGACGCTGGAGGAGATCGGCGCGCAGGCCAGTTCACGATCAGGCAGGCTGATGCCATGCCCCTTTGCGCTGACCGCCATACGCTTGAGAAACTCGGTGCCGATCTGGTGGCCCAGGCCGCGTGACCCACAGTGGATCGAGACCTTGACATCGTTCAGCCGGATACCGAATGCCCGGGCAATCTTCTTGTCGTGGATCTCCGTGACGCGCTGCACCTCGAGGTAGTGATTTCCCGAACCCAGGGTGCCCATTTCGCTTCTCTGGCGCTTCCTGGCATGCTCCGACACCTCGCCGGGATCGGCGCCGGCCATGACGCCATGCTCCTCGATACGTTCCAGGTCGCGCTCTTCACCATAGCCGCGCTCCACGGCCCAGCGGGCCCCGCCTGACAGCATCGCATCCATCTCGCTGCGGTTCAGGTGAATCGTCCCGGTACTGCCGAGACCGGCGGGAATCCGCCGAAAGAGCGTATCGGCAAGCTGCCGCTGATTGTCAATGACCATCCCGGGCGTCAGCCCCGTATGGAGCGTTCTTACGCCGCAGGAGATATCAAATCCAACCCCGCCTGCCGAGATGACGCCATCCCCGGTATCGAATGCGGCAACCCCGCCGATCGGAAAACCATAGCCCCAGTGGGCATCCGGCATCGCATAGGCGGCGCCGACGATGCCGGGCAGCGTGGCGACGTTGGTGATCTGCTCATAGACCTTGTCATCCATTCCGCGCAGCAGCGACTCGCTGCCGAAGAGCACTGCCGGGACGCGCATTGCACCCTGCGGCTCGATACGCCAGCGGTAGCCGGACTCTTTGTGCAGGCGGTTCAAATCCATGGTTTTTTCTCCCAAGGAAGCTCTGAACGAATCGTTTTTTCCTGTCATTGCGAGCGCAGCGCGGCAATCTCGCCCTATCAAATCAACAGGTTAGAGATTGCTTCGTCGCTACGCTCCTCGAAATGACATTCGCTCAGAGCTTCCCTAAACATCGACGACACACTGCGCCGTCCACCCCTGCGCGCTCTGATGGAGTTCCAACCCGGTGTAAGTAGCCCCCTTGATCTCGACAGCCGGATGGTGCCGTTCGACATCGATGGGCTCACCCCAGGCCCTTCCCCTGAGTGATCCATTGTTGATCGCC
>JBDLII010000057.1:0-12341 GCA_039714995.1 Pseudomonadota bacterium | reverse complement strand
CTGGAAGCCATGATCGATACGGACAAAAAACCGCATCCTGGTCCCGGCGCCAACTGGAACGACGAGAAGTGCGGTCCTGTCGGCGGCACGACTCACCTCGGCGTTGGCAAGGTCACCGTCTGGGGCAACGATCCCGAGGGTCACAAAGACCAGGCGTGGAAAATCTGCTACGAAGTCGAGACGGACGGCCCGGGCGTATTCCTGCGCACACACCCCACGTCTGACTATGTCTGGGCTGACCAGACCAAGCACCCCGAGCCTGAAGTCCAGCAGACGATCCAGGTCATCGACAAGAAGACGCGTGAGATTGTCAAATCCATCCAGTTGACCGATGTAGAGGGCTATGCTGCCGTCCATATCGAGTTCAACAAGGATGGATCCGAGGTCTGGACCTCTGTCTGGAACCGCAAGGACAGCAAGGAGCCCAACGGTGAGATCATCATCTTCGACGCCAAGACACTCGAAGAGAAGGCTCGCGTCAAGGAGCTTTACGCACCGACCGGCAAATTCAACGTCTACAACCGTGTAAACCACGTAACTTAACCAAGCAGCAAGCTCGGGCGGACACAGCGTAATCACACTGTGTCCGCCTTTTTTCCAGATTGCAGGAGAGAATTGACATGGCAACAGAGATGAAAAAGCCCGGACTGTTTTCACGCCGGGTGACAAGAGGCGCCACTATCGGCGCAGCACTGTTGTTCTTTATTCTCGGCATCATCTTCTGGGGCGGCTTCAATACCGCCATGGAAGTGACCAACACCATGGAATTCTGCACCTCCTGTCATGAAATGGAGGAGAACGTCTACCAGGAGTACAAACCGACCATCCACCATTCTAACCGCACCGGGGTGCGTGCTACCTGTTCCGACTGTCATGTTCCGGATCCCTGGATTCACAAGATGGTGCGCAAGGTACAGGCAAGCAAGGAGGTCCTGCACAAGGTTCTGGGAACCATCGATACCCCTGAAAAATTCGAGAATCATCGTCTTGAACTGGCAAAAAATGTCTGGAAGACGATGAAGAAGACGGATTCACGCGAGTGCCGCAACTGCCACAACTTCGAATCCATGAATCCGGCCTATCAGCAACCCCGCGCCCGCCAGCAGCACTTGAACGCATTCGAGACGGGACAGACCTGTATCGACTGCCATAAGGGCATCGCCCACAAGAATGTACGTGACCTGCTCAGCGAAGAGGAGTTGGAAGAGCTGGAAAAACCGGATCCCGCCTTTGTGCGAGAAGTCCCGCAACTCTACCTGGATGGCATGAAGCTTGCCGAACAGCGCGACCAGGAGGCCGAGGAGAAAGAGGCCGCTGAAAAGGCGAAACGCAGGGAGCAGAAAAAACAGGCCGCAGCAGCGACGCAACAACGCATCGACGAGGCTGTCGACAAAGCTGTCGACAAGGCCGTCAAGGCCGCGCTGGCAAGCGCCGCGGCTGCTGCGCCTGCTGTAGCAACAAGTGAAACAACCCAGGCTGATACCGCCGCCCCGGTTGAAACTGCTCCTGCTGAAGCAGTTGAAGAACCCGCTGCAAGCGGCAGTGCAGAAGGCATTGGCGTCGATTGGAGCAATGCTCCGGTACGTGAGATCACCCTCCTCTACCCCGGACAATCCTCAATGGAGTGGATGCTTACCGGCAAGGACCACGGCGGCGCGCGCCCCTTCATAAAAATGGGGGACCGCTGCACCACCTGTCACGACAAGGAGGCGGACAAGATGGGGCAGAAGATCGTTACCGGTGAAAAGCTGGAGCCCGCGGAAACCCTGATTCCCGGCAAGCGCGGCAGCATCCCCGTCACCGTGCAGGCCATGCACGATGATGAGAATCTCTACATGCGTTTTGAGTGGGAGAACAGCGAGCATACACCCGCTCCTTTTATCGACGGCGGCAAGATGGATCCTGACAACCCGATGAAACTCGCCATCATGTTTGCCACCGACGATGTCAAATATGCGAGCCAGTCCGGCTGCTGGGGGACCTGCCACCATGATATGGACACAATGCCGCACAATCCGGGGGAGCAGGTTACCAAATACATCACCGAGAGCCGCAGCAAGGTCGAGATCAAGGGGCGTCGCGGCAAAAAGCGCGGCGGCTGGGACAAGCGCAAGGAGGATGCTGATATCCAGAGTGAACTGGAACAGGGCCACTTCATGGACCTCCTCCGTTACAAGTCGGGAAAGAGCGAGACCGAAGATGGCGACATTCTCGCTGACCGCGTGATGGAGGGCGGCCAGGGTACGGAATTCACCGCTGCACTCAATGGCGGTTTCTGGGTCGTCGAGATGAAGCGCAAGCTGCAGTCCGACAAGCCCGGCGATGTCAGCATGGCGCTGGACAAGCTGTACAACTTCGGCTTTGCCATCCATGACGACTACACCAATGCGCGGTTTCATCACGTGTCACTGGGATACCGGCTTGGTTTTGACAATGACGAGGCCGAGGTGAATGCCGTAAAGCGTTAGTCTCTTCATACAAAACATCGCGGCCGGAAGGCCGCTCCGACAATATTTATCATTACTGTATATCGTCGTAGGAGCGGTCTTCTGACCGCGATCAGCGAATGCGTTGGTTTCACACTGTAAATAATCGCCATGAAACTCATCCTGCCACTCTTGTTGTCTTTCTTGCCTGCCATAGCACCGGCAGCAACCACACATGATGTGGAAATCCTCAAATTCAAGTTCCTGCCTGCAGAGATCACCATCGCGGCCGGGGACAGCATCCGCTGGACCAACAAGGAGAAACGCCAGTACCACAGCGTCTGGTTCGAGCAGCTTGGCGAGCCGGAGCCCGACTACCTCTTCCCAGGCGACTTCTACGAAAGAACCTTCGATGAGGCCGGCGACTTTCCCTACCGTTGCGGTCCACATCCCGAGATGACCGGGATGGTGCATGTCAAACCGGCAAATGGCGCAGAAGCACCTCCCGAAAAAGGCCCCGAGGAGAATCAGCCGGACTCCTCCGGAGACACAGATACTGAGACAGCCGCAGCAACAAAGACAGCATCCCTCCCCGGTGAAGAGATCCTGGAGTCACGCCGCGAGGAGATGCTCTATATCCTGAAACACGACTGCGGCTCCTGCCACGGCATGACACTGCAGGGCGGCCTCGGCCCCTCATTAAAACCTGACGCGCTCGAAAAGCTCTCTCAGGAGCAGGTGGCAGTCACGATCAACCACGGCCGTCCCGGCACTCCCATGCCACCGTGGAAACCCTTTTTCTCCGAACAGGAGGCGTTATGGCTGGCACAGCAGTTGAAGCAGGGCATCGAGGAGCGTATGCAATGAGATGGCTGGTTCCCCTCTTCACGCTGTTGTTGATGGTCACAACCGCACAGGCAGAAAACAGTTGTGAACTCCGGGGAACCGGCGATCTGGGCATCGTTATCGAACGCGCCACGGGCAGCATCCAGGTCGTCGACACCAGCAGCCGCAAATCCCTGTTCAGAGTCGAGGAGCTGGGCGACCTCTCCCACGCCTCCGCCGTCTACTCCCGCGATGCGCGCTATGCCTATATCTTCGGCCGCGACGGTGGCCTGAGCAAGATCGATATTCTCTGCGGCAAGCTCGACAAGCGCATCGTGCAGGGTGGCAACAGCATCGGCGGAGCCATCTCCCAGGACGGCAGTCTGATTGCCGTTTCCAATTATGAGCCCGGAGGAGTCAAGGTATTTTCCGCCGATGACCTGAGCCTGGTGGCTGACATCCCTGCAACCAGGGTCAGCGGTGAGAAGAACGCCAAGACTGTCGGCCTGGTCGATGCTCCCGGACAACGCTTTGTCTTCAGCCTGTACGACAGCGGGGAGATCTGGACCCTGGAGATGCGCAATAGGGACAAGCCAAAAATCCAGCGCTTTGAAAAGATCGGCATACAACCCTACGACGGGCTCGTCACGCCGGATGGACGCTACTATATCGCCGGTTTGTTCGGTGAGGACGGCATGGCATTGCTGGATCTGTGGCATCCGGAGAGAGGCGCGCAGCGCATCCTGGACCACTACGGCCGCGGTGAGCAAAAACTGCCTGTCTACAAGATGCCTCACCTCGAGGGCTGGGCGATAGCCGGTGAGCGCACCTTTCTTCCGGCTGTCGGCCATCACGAGGTGCTGGTCGTGGGAAGTAGTGACTGGAAGCAGCAGGCGCACATCAAGGTTCACGGGCAGCCTGTCTTTGTCATGGCAAGACCGGACGGACGCCAGATCTGGGTCAACTTCGCCTTCCCGAACAATGACACCATCCAGGTGATCGACACCGAGACCCTGGAAATCGTCAAAACGCTGAAACCCGGCAAAGGCGCACTGCACATGGAGTTCACCCCCCGTGGAGAGGCGGTGTGGATCTCGGTGCGTGACAAGGACCAGGTGCAAATCTATGACACGGAGACGCTGGAGCAACTGGCGACCCTTCCGGCGACGAAACCCAGCGGCATCTTCTTTACCTCTCGCGCACATCAAACGGGGCTATAACGATCATGAACGCTCTTGAACATGCACTGCTCAACGATTACCAGCGGGATTTTCCACTGCACAGCACACCCTTCGCACAGATTGCCGCAGCGCACAATACGGATACCGACACTATTCTGCAACTGCTGGCAAAACTGCGTAAAGCAGGATCGATCACAAGGGTCGGCCCGGTCTTTCGCCCCAATACCATCGGCGTCAGCACACTGGCCGCTATGAAGATTCCCTCGCAGCGGCTGGAAGCAGTGGCCAAACAGGTGAACAAGTTTCCCGAGGTCAATCACAACTACGAACGGGAGCACCAGTTCAATCTCTGGTTTGTCGCCACGGCGCCCGACCAACAGCATCTCGAGAACATCCTTCTCGATATTGAAAAATCCACAGGCATCGCTGTCATGCGTCTGCCGCTTGTCAAGGAGCACCACATCGACCTGGGGTTTGACATGCCGCTGCATGGGAAGCAATCCCCCCTCGTCGTCAACAAGCACCTCTCGTCGCCACTGGCTGTCAGGCACAGCACCCAGCCTGATGATGCCATCCAACAGCGGTTGATCGCCGGGATCCAGTCTGGTCTGCCACTGGTTGAGAGACCCTATGCTGAGATTGCATCCAGCCTGGGAATCGATGAGACGGAAGTCATCCGGCGCATCGAGATCATGCTCACCACGGGCGTGATACGGCGCATGGGCGTTGTCGTGCGCCACCGTGAACTGGGCTATCGCGCCAACGCCATGCTGGTATGGGATATCCCGGATGAGCGGGTCGATGAACTGGGCGAGCTGCTCAGCAGGGTGGACAGCATCACGCTCTGTTACCAACGCCCGCGCCATCTCCCGCACTGGCCCTATAACCTGTTCACGATGATTCACGGCAAAGACCGGAGAAGCGTCGAAAAACGCATCGACGACATCGTGCAGGAGTTTGCACTGCATGATCTGCCCAGAGAGACCCTGTTCTCGCTCAGGCGTTTCAAGCAGCGGGGAGCATGCTACAGCTATCTCAGACCGGAAACCCACTTCCAGATAGCCAGCAATGGATGATCGAGCGGAGGATCAACCGGGCGATCATCTGGATGAAATCAATCGCCGTATCATCAACGGCCTGCAAGTCGGCTTTCCCATCAGCGACCGCCCCTACAGGAAAGCCGCGGCTTCGCTGGGCATCAGTGAGCAGGAGCTGCTGGAGCGCATCAGCACGATGCTCGACAATGGCATCCTGACACGCTTCGGCCCGCTCTATCATGCGGAAAACATGGGCGGCTCACTGTCACTCTGCGCCATGAAGATACCCGATGCGGAGTTCGACCAGGTTGCAGACCTGGTCAATACCCTGCCCCAGGTCGCCCACAACTACCGTCGCGATCATGCAATGAACATGTGGTTCGTGCTTGCCACCGAAACGCCTGCAGAGAAGCAGCAAACCCTGCGGGAGATCGAACAGCAGACAGGCTACCCGGTTTATGACATGCCCAAAGAGAAAGAGTATTTCGTTGGCCTGTTTCTGAATGTTTAGTGGCGATGATGAACAAAGCGATAGACATCGTCGACCTTGATCACCGGATTGTCCTTGCCACGCAGGCCGGTCTGCCGCTCGACCCGCAGCCCTACCACCGCATTGCCGAGCAGCTCGGGGTAGAAGCATCGCAGGTACAGCAGCGTATGCAGCAGATGCTGGAAGATGGGCGCATGCGCCGCATCGCCGCCGTTCCCAACCACTACAAGCTGGGCTATGTCGCCAACGGCATGTCGGTGTGGAATGTTCCGGATGAGCGCATCGATGAACTCGGTGAACGGCTCGGCGCGCTGGACTACGTCAGCCACTGCTATCGTCGTCCCCGTCATCTCCCGGAGTGGCCCTACAACCTGTTTGCCATGGTGCATGGAACCAACCGCAGTGAGGTCATGGATAAGGTCCGCCGGATTGCGTTAATATTGGACGACGCCGACCTGGGACACGACGTCCTCTTCAGCACCGGCATTCTGAAAAAGACAGGAATGCGCTTCAAAGGGTAACCAAGATGTTTCGCATCAGCCAGTTCATGCAGCAGATAGCGCATCCCGCGCCACTGGGGCCTAAACGCAATCCAACCGGTCCGGTCGTCATCTGGAACCTGATTCGCCGCTGCAACCTCACCTGCAAGCACTGCTACTCCATCTCGGCGGACAAGGATTTCCCCAATGAACTGGCTACCGACACGGTTTTTGAGACCATGGATGACCTGCGCCGGTTTGGCGTACCGGTGCTGATACTCTCCGGCGGCGAACCGCTGCTGCATCCTGACATCTTCACAATCTCAGCCCGCGCCAAAGAGATGGGATTCTATGTCGGCCTATCGACCAACGGCACGCTGATCGATGAGAGCAACATCCAGAAGATTGCCGACGCCAACTACAATTATGTCGGCATCAGCATCGACGGCATGCGTGAAACCCATGACATGTTCCGCCGCAAGCAGGGCGCCTTTGATGCGGCCATGAACGGCATCCGCCTGTGCCGCGACCATGGCATCAAGATCGGCCTGCGCTTTACCATGACCCAGGACAACGCTGCCGAATTGCCGCAGCTGCTGCAGCTGATGGATGATGAAGGTATCGACAAATTCTACTTTTCCCACCTCAACTATGCCGGCCGCGGCGATAAGAACCGCAAGGACGACGTCGCCCACAAACGCACCCGCGACGCAATGAACCTGCTGTTCGACGCCAGCATGAAGGCCGTCAGCAGGGGGCAGAAGAGAGAGTACGTCAGCGGCAACAATGATGCGGACGGCGTCTATCTGCTGCACTGGACGCGCGAGCACTACCCGCAGCAGGCTGAAATGATACAGGCGCGGCTGGAGCAGTGGGGCGGCAACAGCTCGGGGGTCAATATCGCCAACATCGACAACCTCGGCAATGTCCACCCGGATACCATGTGGTGGAACTACAATCTGGGCAACATCAAGGAGCGCCCCTTCTCCGAAATCTGGATGGACACCAGCGACCCGCTAATGGCCGGATTGAAGGCCTCACCCCGGCCGCTGCGGGGACGCTGCGGCGCCTGCAACTACCGCCACATCTGCGGCGGCAACACCCGCACCCGCGCCTTCCAGATGACAGGCGATCCCTGGTGGGAGGACCCGGGCTGCTACCTCAGCGACGAGGAGCTGGGCATCGATCCCGCTGAAATCAGTGGGCAGCATCCTGAGCCGCTCGAACTGAAGACCCGTGAAATACGCTTTGCCAGCTGACAGACCGATGAAATTCGCTAGCATCCTGTTGAGCCTTCTCCTGGCCATTCCTGCATTGGCAAGTGACCAGACATCAACATACCCTGTCGAATCCATCGAGGACGGCGACACCATCCTCGTAAACATCGCTGGCAGCTCTGAACGCATCCAGCTCTCCGGCATCGACGCCCCGGAAGATACGCAAAATGCAAAACTGAAACTGGACATCCAGAAGCGGGGGTTGCCCAAAGAGGAGCTGCTCGAAATCGGCCGCCTCGCTACAAGTTACCTGAATAGCCTGATCGCCGAGGGAGAGAGCCTGAGCCTCAAGGGTGATTTGAGCCAGCGTGACAAGTATGGACGTATTCCCGCCATTGTCATCAACGAGAAGGGAGACTCACTCAATCTACTGATGGTCAGGGAGGGATACGCCACTCTGCTGAAGCGTTATCCGCTGGAAGCGGGTTTCAAGGCCGCCCTTGAAGAGGCGGAACAGCATGCTCGATCCAGCAAAAGCGGGTTGTGGGCAAGTCATCCAGGAATAATGGCAAAATGGAGTGGTCGATAACTACGTAAGTTGGCAGTTCGCAGTAGGTAGTTGGCACAAGTCTAGTCAAACTTATTTGTCATTGCGAGGAGGCTCAGCCGACGCGGCAATCTTCCTGAGATTGCTTCGCTACGCTCGCAATGACAGGATTGTTGCTCGAAATGACATTCGATCAGAGTTGCCACTAATAACATGCAACAGAAACTGCTAACCTTGTTTTCGCTGCATACTGAAAACTGACGACTGCAAACTTAAATTGGAGCTACGCATTGATTAAAAAATATTCTGTTTACCTGCTTCTTGGCGGGCTTGTTTTCATCGCATCCCCGTTACAAGCTGACGCGCCGCTGGATGATGAACTGACCCAGGCGATGAACCTGGAACCCAACATTGAAGATGGAAAGCAGATTTTCAAACTTTGCATGGCCTGTCACCAGGCGACTGGCTGGGGCCTGGAAGACGGCTCGTATCCACAACTCTCGAGCCAGCATCGCAGCGTCATCATCAAGCAGGTCGCCGACATCCGCGCCGGCAACCGCGACAATCCAGAGATGTATCCCATCTCCAAAGAGGCTGTGATGGGCGGCCCGCAGGCGATCTCCGATGTTGCCGCCTATCTTGCCTCACTGCCGATGGACCCCGAACCGGGAACCGGCCGGGGCATCAACCTGGAGAGAGCCGAGAAACTCTATTACAGAAAGTGCGCCGAGTGCCACGGTTCGGACGGCAGCGGCGATGCCGAACGCTATTTCCCGCGCATTCATGGGCAGCACTACGAATACCTGCTACGCCAGATCAAGTGGATCCGCAACGGCAAGCGCAGGAATGCCAACCCGGTGATGGCCAAACGCGTCGCAAAGATGAAGATGGAGGATCTGGATCTGTTGGCCGATTACGTCTCCCGCATGAAACCGCCTGCAGAACTGCTCGCCGAACCCGGCTGGAAAAACCCGGATTTTGAATAGCCCTGTCCGTCATGACTTGTGAAGCGGGGCCGCCTATTGACCTTTTTTCCTGCCCCTTTGACAACCCCGTGTCTGGTCGAAGCTGATAAACTTCGTCGGCACGAACAGAGTGATCGGATCGATGCCTTCCATTTGAGGTTCCTCTTTCAGGTAGCCTTCCACCTTCGTGTAAACATCCTCTTTTTCAGGAAGGCCTAGCGCTGAATATTTTGCTGCCAATTCGGCATGGATGCCTGATTTCGCAACATAATAGTTAATCTGCTCACCACAATCAAAGAACTCGCCAATCCCTGCAAACACCCTGTAATCGCCGCTATACTCGATGATCTCCCTGCCACTGTGCTCTCTGTCGCAGGCTGTGCAGCAGAGGGAGATGATGGCAAACAACAATAATGATCCTGTTCTGTACATGTTCCGGGTTGCTATTCTTTAGTGTTCTGGAAACAGACTAATGAGTTGAGGCCGCCGGCGCGGATGCGTCCGTCGGTGAAGACCCACCGGTGTCGCCTGTCACAGCACTATGTTCCGGCATGTTGTGCATGGCGTCATCCGGCTTTTCGCCCTTCTGGGCAGGTGAAACACTGGCCGCCTGCTCCATCACCTCAAGTTTGGCGTCGATATACTCATTGAGTTTTTCCGCCTGCTTCATCCCGGGGTTCAGCCTCAGTGCTTCATCCGCCATCGCTTTCGCCATACTGAATTTCGATTGATGCAGATAGGCGATGCTCAGGGCTGCGAACAGCCTGGAGTTTTCCGGATCCAGGATAATCGCATCCTGGTAGGCCGGTATCGCTTCGCTGGTCTTGTTTTGCATCAGCAGGAAGCCCGCAAGAGCAGCATGCGCTGGTGCGGATTCAGGAAACTCTTCAACCGCTTTTCTGAACTCCGCCTCTGCAAGATCCAGCTTCTTTTCAGCCCATAGCTCTCTCCCCTGATCGATGCGCGCCTGCGCCACATCGGGTTTGATGCTCTGGTTATTTTGCTGCTCTATAGTCTGCGGCTGTGCGGCGGCAGATACGCTGAGCAATAGTAACAAAATCAGTGTCAATGGTTTGGTCATTCGGTCTCTCGCTCGTGCTTATAAAAAGTAGCTGCCGTCGCTTTTTCAAAGAAGCAAAAAAGCCGGGGCGAAAAAAAGGCCCCCTCCAGAGAGTATCGGGAAGAGGGCCTTGAAATGTATTACTGAACTTTACGTAGCGTCAAGCTCGCAGCAACACTATTTTTCATACTTCTTCTTGAACTCTTCAACGGCCGCCTTACGCATCGTTTTCTGCTTGTCGGTCAGCTTGTCGAGATACCACATGTGGTCCTTCGAGTTCAGGACTTCGTCGATCTTGGCCTGCAGAGCCTTGGCCGCCTCCTTTTTCTTAGCATCGCCCGAAGCGGCGCCTTTTGCCACCAGATCCTCCAGCTGCGGGATCATCTTGGTGTAGAAATGCTTGGCCAGATCGTAAGTGCCATGCCAGTGAGTATAGTCCGGCGCCATCATCGATGCTCCCATGCGGGCGCGGCGACCCTCGTGGTGCCAAAGCTCGAACCAGGTCCAGTCCAGCTTGTTGCTGAACTTGGCGGGCTTCAGCAGGGGCTTGGCTGCTCCCATCAGGGCTTTACCAGGCTTGGCGAACTTGTCATTATAGAGTGTGACCAGACCGTCATACTGGATATAAAACGACTCGATATACTCTTCACTGTGGCAGGCCGAGCAGACCTCTTTCATATTGTCACGACGCTCTTCCCAGCCGACTGCAGCCGAAGGCGAGCCCATCTTCTTGTCGGTAACTTCCGGACGTACTGAGACAGGGGGCCTGTTGTTCCAGGAGATGCGCAAACCGACATTGTGGTTGACATCCTGCTTCCTGGTGGCGCCCATGTGACAGGTCGAGCAGGTGGGGCCGGCGTAAAAATCCTCGCCCGGAATCCACTTGGGATTGTCAAGCTTCATGTCCTCCTTGTGGGCTGCGTACTGGATGCCGTGCTTGGACTCCTCATAAATCTCCTTTTGCGGATGATCAGGCCCAAGATGGCATTTTCCGCAGGCGTTCGGTTCACGCGCCTGGGCGACAGAGAACTGATGGCGGGCGTGGCATGCCGTACAGGCGCCCTCGGAACCGTCGGGGTTGATCCGCCCGATACCGGTATTCGGCCAGGTTGCGGGATCCAGCTGCCCGTCTTCAAGCACCTTCACCCTGGAGCCGTGACACTGCCAGCAACCACTGACTGCCGCCGCCGAGTTGCCTTCGGGGAAACCAGCTGTCACCAGGGCGCTGTTGCCCTCGACGACTTCCGCCAGCAGATTATCCAGCGAAGCCATGATCCGCCCGGCCTTGACGTGATGCGACTCGTTGTTCTGCTTCACCTCTTTGGCGTGACAGTTTTCACAATCCTTGGGTGAAACAATGATAGAGATGTTCTTTTTGACCTTGTCCTCATCGTGTATATAGGCATCGACGTCACCTTCATCGGCGGCGTGACACTCATAACAACCCACGTTAGCTTGATAGTGTTTACTGGCGCCCCACTGCTGGGTAATGCCCGGGTTGTTTTTCTTGTGGCACTTGACGCACTCCTTGGTCTCCTCAGACATCACCTCCGGCGGCTCCTTGACGGAACCCAGTGCGGTAGTGGAGACAATCAGCAGGGCTGCGCCCGCGATGCTCCTCAACAGGGTGTTAAATTTCATGATCAATCTCTCCTCAGAAGCTGTTCTTGGTATTGGAATTTACTATCCGAGGATGCGGCGCCTGCCATCATCTGCATGCACCACCCCGCTCCGACAAATCCCTGTTTGGCGAAGTTGCATTGACACGTCAATGCAGCTCCAACTCTCTCTTCTCTCGGAAATTTACAATCCGATGCGCGATTATTCGCACATAATTGATTTATCTCAACTATCAATATTGATATAAGTCAATTAAACGTGAAATATCAGGAACAAGAATACCCTGAATGGATGGGATGGGATGGGATACGAACCCTCCATCGTTCAGACTCATTCGGATCAATAATCATCGTAACTGTTCAGCACCTTATCATTTCAGCTGACAAGTCACTGCAATTGGGTATATCTGCAGGAAACGTCGGAGGCATGGATGCCGACGCGAGCCTACATGGAGGTATTTACGGCGTTTTCCGGAAGATATACCCAATAGCAGT
>JBDLII010000056.1:0-12520 GCA_039714995.1 Pseudomonadota bacterium | reverse complement strand
GACAAGGAGGCGATGAAGGAACGCATCAAGCGGTTGCTGAAGGAGCAGAATGCCGTCGTCGTGGCGCACTACTATACCGATGGCGATCTGCAGGCGCTGGCCGAAGAGACCGGCGGATGCGTGGCGGACTCGCTGGAGATGGCCAATTTCGGGACGACTGTCGATGCCGATACGCTGATCGTCTGCGGCGTGCGTTTCATGGGTGAGACCTCGAAGATTCTCAATCCCGAGAAAAGGGTGTTGATGCCGGATCTCAACGCCACCTGTTCACTGGATGAAGGCTGCCCGATCGAGCTCTTCTCCAGGTTCTGTGACCAGCACCCCGACCATACCGTGGTCGTCTATGCCAACACCTCGGCCGCCGTCAAGGCGCGTGCCGACTGGATGGTTACATCGGGGATTGCACTGCCGATCGTCGAATATCTGAAGTCCCGGGGTGAGAAGGTGCTGTGGGCGCCGGACCAGCATCTCGGCCACTATATCGAGAAGGTGACCGGCGTCGATATGCTGCTGTGGCCCGGCTCCTGCGTGGTGCACGAGGAGTTCAAATCGGTGGCGCTCGAGCGCCTGCGACGCCTGCATCCGGATGCAGCGGTGCTGGTGCACCCCGAGTCGCCCGATCAGGTCGTCGAGCAGGCCGACGTGGTCGGCTCCACCACCCGGCTGATCCAGGCGGTCGCAGAGATGCCGCAGCAGAAGTTCATCGTCGCGACCGACGACGGCATCTTCTGGAAGATGAAGCAGCTTGCGCCTGGCAAAAAACTGATTTCGGCGCCCACCGCCGGCGAAGGGGCAACCTGCGAATCCTGCGCCCACTGCCCGTGGATGGGCATGAACTCGCTGCAGAATCTGGAAGAGGTGCTGCTGAAGGGCGACAACGAGGTGCTGATCGATGCCGCTATCCGCGAGAAGGCGTTGCTGCCGATCCAGCGCATGCTCGATTTTGCCAGCGAGCACAACATCAGCGGCAAGTATCAGCAGCAGGGCTAAACGACACTCTCACCGTAGGGCGCAATAACCGCAGGGCATTGCGCCGGATGCACAAGTTATCGGATCAAGACATGCGGCGCAATGCGCAAAGCTTATTGCGCCCTACAGTTCTCAGGCGACCGATGCGGTTCGCAAGCTCACCATATCCTGCATATTTTCCGTGTCTTCAGTGTGTTCCGTGGTGAACAAAGTTATTACTCGAACGGATGTTTCAAAATTAGCGTTTCGTTGCGGTCGGGGCCTGTCGAGATGATATCGATCGGCGTCTCGCACAGCTCTTCGATCTTGCGGAGATAATCCTTCGCCGCCTGCGGCAGGTCATCGAAGGAGCTGGTCCCGACTGTGGATTCGCTCCACCCCGGCATGTCGATATAGTTTGGCTCGCACTGCTCGAAGAGATCGGCGCCGACCGGTGGAACATCCACCTCCTTGCCGTTGAGCGTGTAGGAGGTGCAGATCCTGATTTTCTCCATGCCGTCGAGCACATCCAGCTTGGTGATGCAGATGCCGGTGACGCTGCAGATCTGCAGCGAGCGGCGCAGCGCGACGGTATCCAGCCAGCCGCAGCGGCGCTGCCGCCCGGTGGTGGCGCCGAATTCATGGCCCTTCTCGCCCAGATATTTGCCGTCGTCGTCAAACAGCTCCGTCGGAAAAGGTCCCGAACCGACACGGGTCGTATAGGCCTTGACGATACCGAGGATATAGTCGAGATCCGCCGGTCCGACGCCGGTGCCGGCGGCGGCTCCCCCCGCCGTCGTCGTCGACGAGGTGACATAGGGATAGGTGCCGTGGTCGATATCCAGCAATGCACCCTGCGCCCCTTCGAACATGATGCTCTTGCCCTCGCGCTGCATCCGGTGCAGGATGCCCGGAATATCGCCGATCATCGATACCAGCGTTTCCCGCTGCTGCAGCGCTTCATCGAGCACCGCTTGATAGTCGACGGTATCGGCCTTGTAGTAGTGCTGCAGGGCGAAGTTGTGATACTCCATCACCTCCGCCAAGCGTTCCCTGAAGTGCGCCTCATCGACCAGTTCGCCGAGGCGCAGGCCGCGCCTGGAAACCTTGTCCTCATAGGCGGGGCCGATGCCGCGACCGGTGGTGCCGATCGCCTTTTTACCGCGCGCGGCTTCACGGGCATTATCCAGTGCAATATGGTAGGGAAGAATCAACGGACAGGATTCGCTGATGCGAATGCGCTCACGCGCAGAGACGCCCGCCTCCTCCAGTTCAGCCAGTTCCCTCAGCAGCGCCTCGGGCGACAGTACGACGCCATTGCCAATCAGGCAGAGGACATTTTCACGCAGCACGCCGGAGGGAATCAGGTGCAGCACAGTCTTCCTGCCATCGATCACCAGGGTGTGGCCGGCATTATGCCCGCCCTGAAAACGCACCACGGCCGAAGCCTTGTCCGTCAGCAGATCGACGATCTTGCCTTTACCTTCATCACCCCACTGGGTGCCGATGATGACTACATTATTTCCCATCTTTCAAATCTCGAATGTGTAGTTTTCAACTTCAAATACAACAATAACTCTCGCAGAGACACCAAGTCCGCCAAGAAAAACACTTTGCGGTCTTTGCGTCTTTGCGAGAGAGCAAGTCTTCTATAACTTTTCGATTACCCAGCTTTTGTCTTTCTGACGTATCACCGACGTGCAGCGCATCGCCGCTGCATCGCCCTGCTGTCCGGGCAGTTCCCAGATAACGCACTTTCCCTGATTGCGCAGCTCTTCGACCAGCGACAACAGCCCGGCATCCTCGCTCCAGGAAGCCAGTATCGCCTCTCTCTGCTGCGTCTGCTGCTCACCGGCAACACGCACCAGCACTTTCAGGTAGGCGCTGAAGCCGGTCGCAGGACGCGCCCGGCCAAAGGCCTTGCCGACGTCATTATAGCGGCCGCCACGGGCGATCTCGGTGCCGCTGCCCGGAGTGAACGCGGCAAAAACGACACCGGTCTGGTAGTGGTAGGCGCGCAGCTCCGCCAGGTCATAATGAATCGAGAGATCCGCAACCCGCAGCTTTACCTGAATGGCTACCTGCTGCAGATAGTCCAGCGCTTCGTGAACCTCGTCAGAAGCGTCGACGAGCAGTTCACGGGCTCGGTCGATGACGGTTTCATCACCATTCAACTGCGCCAGCGCCTTGAGCATGGCTGCATGTGAGTCACTCAGGGAAAAGTCGTCAATCAGCGTCGAGATTTCGGGGATGGCCTTGCGCTGCAGGGCTTCAAACAGCGCCATCTCCTGTGCATGCTCAAGACCCGTCTGCCTGACCAGGGCGCGATAGACGCCGACATGACCGAGATCGACGTGCAGCTGCTTGACGCCTGCCGCCCTGATGGTCTCCAGCATCAACAGCAGGATCTCCACATCGCTGGCGATGCCGTCATGACCGAACAACTCGGCGCCAACCTGCAATGGGTTGCGTGTGCCGCCGAAGTGCATTGAACGGGTGCGCAGCACGCTGCCCATGTAGCAGAGGCGTGTAGGCGTATTCCGGCGCAGCCTGTGTGCATCGATGCGTGCAACCTGGGGCGTAATGTCAGCGCGCACTCCCATCATGCGGCCTGATACCTGGTCAGTCAGCTTGAAGGTGTGGACATCGAGATCGCTGCCCGTGCCCGTCAACAGCGAGTCCAGATACTCGATGAACGGGGTCATCACCAGTTCATAGCCCCACCTCTGGTAGAGATCGAGCAGATCACGGCGCAGCGCCTCGACCTGCGCAGCCTCAGGCGGCAGCAGCTCCTCGATCCCGTCGGGCAGCAGCCAGGTGTTATGTTCACGCATGCTGATGACTCATGATTTGACGATTGTGAGCAGCAGCAGACCTGCGATAATGCTGCCGACTGCAATCCTGCGCAGCATCCGGTCATCCTGCTGCAGCATGGTCTGCAGCGCGGAGCGATAGCCTGAGGGTGAAACCAGGGGCAGAATTCCCTCGATTACCAGCACCAGCGCCAACGCCGCGAATAGATCCTGCATACCCCGCCCTGCCCGTTATTTCGGCTGGTTCAGATAGCGTAGAAATTCCGATTCCGGCTTCAACATCATGATGTCGCCGCCCTTGTCAAACGCCTTGGTATAGGACTTCAGACTGCGCCAGAAGGCATAGAACTCGCCATCCTGGTTGAACGCCTGCGCATAGGTCTCGGCAGATTGGGCATCGCCTTCACCACGCACTTTTTCCGCCTCGCGGTAGGCGCTGGCCAGGATCTCGGTGCGCGTGCGATCAGCAGCAGCATGGATGCGCGCCGACTGCTCCTTGCCCTCCGCGCGCAGCTCCTTGGCGCGCTGCTCCCGCTCGGTGCGCATGCGGCGAAAGACGGCTTCACTGAGTACCTTGGGGAAATCGATCTTCTTGACGCGCAGGTCGATGATTTCGATACCCAGTTCAGAGGCGCGCGCTCCAACATTGGTTGCGATCACGGCCATGATGGTTTTGCGCTGGTCAGCGATCGCATCCTGAATCGGATGTTTTGCAAATTCATCGCGTGAAGCCGTATTGACCCGGGCAGACAACAGGCGGGTGGCATTGAGCATATCTCCTGTTGTTGACAGGTAGAACCGTTCGGCATCCTTGATCCGCCACTTGACGAAAGAGTCGACGACAACGAACTTCTTCTCCTCGGTCTGATACTCCTTTGCCGGTGCATCCAGCGTCTGCAGGCGGCGATCAAAACGGATGATCTCTTCGACGAATGGAATCCTGAAGTGCAGCCCGGGCTGGTAGTGGCTTTTGACGATCTTACCCAGGCGTTTCTTGATCGCCAGTTCCCGTTGATCCACGGTGAATGCCGTCATCATCACTGCAATAACGGCGATGACAGCGACAATGCCTGCCAAGCGTAATTTTCCACTGCTCATCAGCGCGCTCCCCTCTCTCTGTTAACTGAGCGTCCCGAACGTGTTTCAGGTCGTACCGATTCGGAAACCGGTTCAGCACTCTCTTGTTGAAGCTGGGAGCCCGCCTGCTGCTCTTCAGCGGCGCGCTTTTGCCCCTTCATCAGTTGATCCAGCGGCAGATAGCTGACGACATTGCTGCCGCCCTCGTCCATCACGATCTTGCTGGTGCCGGAAAAAACCTGCTCTGCCGTCTCCAGATAGAGACGTTGGCGCGTCACCTCCGGCGCTTTCGCATATTCGCCCAACAGCGACAGAAAGCGCTGCGATTCACCTTCGGCTTCTGCAATCTTCTTGGCCCTGTAGGCCTGTGCATCCTGATCGATTCTGGCCGCTTCACCGCGTGCTTCGGGAATGACCTGGTTGGCATAGGCCTGCGCCTGGTGGATGTAGCGCTCCTTGTCCTCTTCGGCCTTGTTGACGTCATGGAAGGCTTCCTGAACCTCTGCCGGCGGCTTGGCGTCATCGATGTTGACGCCAATGATCTCGATGCCTGTCTGGTATTTCTCCATCAGTTTCTCGAGACTCGTGGTGACATCAGCTGCGACTCCCTGGCGATTTTTGGTCAGCACATTGTCCAGCGGATTCTGGCCGACAATCGAACGCAATGCAGATTCGATGGAGTTTTTCAGCGTCCCGATCGGATTTTTCACCTGGAACAGGAAGGTCTTGGCGTCACCGATGCGGTATTGCACCATCAACTTGACTTCGACGATGGTCTGGTCCTCTGTCAGCATCTGGGTGTGCAGCGGAGAACTCATGACCTCTTCGACGTTGACGATCTCTTTTTTCTCGATCGGAAAAGGAAGATGCCAGCGGAAACCGGGCTCGGTCACCACGGAGAAGGCGCCAAAACGCGTAACCACGGCGCGCTCCTGCTGCTGCACGATATAGAAGCCTGTTGCCATCCACAGAACAACGGCGATGACAGCGATAACGGCAAGCACCTTGCCGGAGAGTTCCGTGTTGCCGCTACGTCTACCACCGCTATCCCCACCTGCGCCGCGGCCACTGCCGCCGAACAGGCCGCCAAACTTCTCTTTCAGATTCTTCAGCACTTCATCGAGATCGGGCGGCCCATCCTGCTTGTTGCCACCGCCCCAGGGATCGCGATTATTGCCACCCGGTTCATTCCAGGCCATATAAAAACTCCTGATATTAATAATTACGCCTGTGCTTCAGAGTAACAATCATCTCTTCAGCCAGCCAACTAACTGCTGCGCCTCTGCTGGGACAGCATGAAACAGATCACACGAGATTGGGATTTTATCCTGAAAAGCAGCGGAATAACACAGCTTAGTCAAAATCAATACCAAGGGAACCTCTGATCAATTCGTCATTCCGGCGAATGTCGGAACCTATGTGATTGATTTTCCTGGATCCCGGCATGTGCCGGGATGACAAAAGTGAAGTAAATCAGATGTTCCCAAGGAAATTTAATGTATTTCGGGAAATTTGAGGAATTCCGCCACCCTAAACCTCTCTCCCTCGGGAGGAGGGTTGAGGTGAGAACCTCTGTCAGCCGCTATCACCGCAGCTCCGCTGGATAACCTGCAGCACAGGCCAGGTTTTCAATAGCCGCTTATAGCTACGTATCGGCAAAGAGACATCCATCTTCCATCCGCCCTCCCCGGTCGGCTGCTCCTGCTGGATACTGCCTTCCCTGTAGAGGGCGGCGCGCAGCTCGCCCTGGGTTGCGTCCAGCGTCAATTGTCCCTGCACCTGGTCGGCGCCGAGCAGTTCCTTGAGCACCTGCAGCAACAGCTCGATCCCAGCATTCTGCTGCGCCGAGATCCACACCCGCTGTGGCCGCCCCGCCTCGTCCCGGTCGATCCGCGGCGTGGCTTTTTCCAATTCATCGATCTTGTTGTAGATCTCTAGTTGCGGGACTTTGTCGGCACCGATCTGCTGCAGCACCTTCTGCACCTCCACGACCTGCTCGTCACGGGCGGGATTGGAGGCATCGATGACATGCAGCAGCAGGGTTGCATCGATCGACTCCTGCAGTGTCGAGCGAAAGGCGGCAACCAGTTCATGCGGCAAGCGCGAAATAAAGCCGACAGTATCGGCCAGCACGACCGGGGTATTGCCGGGCAGCATCAATTTCCGCAGGGTTGGGTCCAGTGTTGCAAACAGCTGATCCTGCGCATAGACATCAGCACTGGTGAGCAGATTAAACAGAGTCGATTTGCCTGCATTGGTGTAGCCAACCAACGAGGCTGTCGGAATATCGGCGCGCCGCCGGGCCTTGCGGCCAAGCTCCCGCTGGGAGTCGACCCTGTGAAGGCGCTTGCGGATACGGGTGATACGCTGGGCGATCAGGCGACGGTCCGTCTCGAGCTGGGTTTCACCCGGACCACGCAGACCAATACCACCCTTTTGACGCTCAAGGTGCGTCCAGCCGCGTACCAGGCGCGTCGACAGGTGGCGCAGCTGCGCAAGTTCGACCTGGAGTTTGCCCTCAAAGGATTGGGCGCGCTGTGCAAAGATATCGAGGATCAGTCCGGTGCGGTCCAGCACGCGTGCCGAGAGATGGCGCTCGATATTGCGCTCCTGCGCCGGTGACAACTGGTTGTCAAAGATCACCAGCTCACCCGCTTCCGCATCGAGCAGCTGCTTGATCTCTTCAAGTTTACCGCTGCCGATAAAGGTGTGCGGGTCGGGAGATGCGCGGCTGGTCGTAATGACATCGATGGGATCCGCACCGGCGGATGAGACGAGATCGACAAACTCGGCAATCTCGTCATCTTCAGGCGGCTGCCCGAGTGCGACGTAGACCAGCACGGCTCGTTCGCCGCCACCGGGGCGCTCAAACAGTTCCACGTAGTTCGCTTAGGGAAGCTCTGATCGAATCGTCATTGCGAGGAGCGCAGCGACGAAGCAATCTCCAGCACCTTGATTTAACTGCATGAGATTGCTTCGCTGCGCTCGCAATGACGCATGATTTTGATTCATTCAGAGCTTCCTTGGAGTTCAAAGGAGTTGGATTTCAGATATTACCGCTACCAGATTGATCCTCGCCCTCAACAGGCGGCGCCAGGCGGACATTTCGCGCCGGCACAATCGTCGAGATGGCATGTTTATAGACCATTTGATTAACCGCATTTTTCAGCAGTACGACGAATTGGTCGAACGAGTCGATCTGCCCCTGTAGCTTGATGCCGTTGACCAGGAAGATAGAGACGGGAATGCGCTCCTTTCTGAGTGCATTCAAGAAAGGATCTTGTAAAGTTTGCCCTTTTGCCATTTTTTGCTCCGCATTTTGCTTTTATTAGGTACTAAGCTTCATATTAATAGGAACCAACTGATAAATAAACCTGTATTTTTCAATCCATTGCATTGATCTGCGCTTGTTTCTCAATAGAACTCCGAACATCATCGCGGTCAGAAGACTGCTCCTACGCTGAGTCAAAATACCGCTGTAGCGGTCTTCTGACCGCGATATGGTTATTCGGTTTTCACGTTCCCCCTCTCAGCCATCTGCGGCTTCAACCAGCGCTCGATGATGGCTGCAGCCGAATCACTGCCCTGTTCCAGCCAGATCGCATCCTGCTCCTTTCTCAGCCAGGTCAGCTGGCGTTTGGCCAGTTGGCGGGTGGCAGTGATCCCCTTCTCCACCATCTCCTGATAGCTGCAGTCTCCCTGCAGATACTGCAGCATCTGCCGGTAGCCGACACTGCGCATCGCTGGCAGATCCGGCGTCAATGCATACTCCTTCAGCAAGTTTTGCACCTCCTTCTCGAAGCCCTGCTGCAGCATCTGCTGAAAGCGCTGCGCAATACGCTCTCGCAGGGTTTCACGCGGCCAGGGGGCATGCACCAGCTTCAGAACGGCATATGGCAGCAACTGCCTGTGCTGCCGTTGCTGCAGCGTCGTCATCGGCTGACCGCTGACTTCATAGACCTCCAACGCACGTTGAATGCGCTGCGGGTCGTGGGGATGAATCCGCGCTGCAGCCACCGGGTCAATCACTGCCAGGCGATCATGCATCCCCTGCCAGCCGATCTCTTCAGCCTGTGCGAGCAACTGCTCACGCACCCCGGCATCGGCCTGCGGCAATGGCGACAAACCCTGCTCCAGCGCACGAAAATAGAGCATGGTGCCACCGACGAGCAGCGGGATACGGCCGCTACTGGTAATCTGCTCCATTTCGCGCAGTGCATCCTGGCGAAAGCGCGCCGCCGAGTAGGCTTCATCCGGATTACAGATATCGATCAATCGATGCGGCGCCGCTGCAAGCTCCTCTGCTGTCGGCTTGGCCGTACCGATATTCATGTCACGATAGACCAGCGCCGAATCAACGCTGATGATGTCGCACGGAAAGCGCTGCATCAGCTCCATCGCCAGGGCCGTCTTGCCGGAAGCCGTCGGCCCCATGATAAAAATGGCAGGCCCTGCCTCACTATTCACCGCGGCTGAACCACCTGTCCATCTCAGCAAGTTCAAACGCCATCCAGGTGGGACGGCCATGATTGCACTGACCGCTACGCTCGGTGCGTTCCATATCCCGCAGCAACGCGTTCATCTCCTCGATTCCAAGACGCCGGTTGGCGCGCACCGAGCCATGGCAGGCCATCGTGCCCAGAGTTTCGTTGATGCTCTGCTGGATGCGCTCGCTGCTGCCGTGCATGGCCAGATCGGACAACAGATCCCGTAGCAACCGTTCCGGATCCGCTCCCTGCAGATAGACCGGCAGGGAACGCACCACCAGGGTCTCGTCACCCAACTGGTCCACCTCCATGCCCAGAGTTTCGAGCCACTGCTGCTGCTCGACAGCGAGTTCGACCTCTCGCGGGCTGACCTTGACCGAGATCGGCACCAGCAGCGGCTGGGATTTCAGGACGCTCTGCTGCAAGGCTGTTTTCATGCGTTCGTAGGTGATGCGTTCATGTGCCGCATGCATATCGACAACAATCAGTCCATCCCGGTTCTGTGCCAGGATATAGACCCCGTGCAACTGCGCCAGCGCATATCCCAGCGGCGGAATCTCCTGTTGCCCGGCGCCCGGCTCGTCCGCTGGCTGAAGTGGAGGCCGTTGCATCTCCAGCGATGCGCGGTAGGCCGCCGGCCTCTGTTCGCGCATATTCAACGCAAACCCCTGCTGCTGTACGGCGGCGGCAGGGAAACCAGCTGCAGGAGCTGTCCCCGGGGATGGCGCGGCTGTAGCTGGCTGTTGAGGCTCCGGCGCATCTCCCGGCTCTCCGGGGCGCACATCCGCAAGCACCTGGTGCAGGGTGCGGAACAGAAAATCATGCACCAGGCGGCCTTCACGAAAGCGCACCTCGTGCTTGGTCGGATGCACATTGACATCGACCAGCACCGGGTTGAGCTCCAAGTAGAGCACGTAGGCCGGATGGCGCCCATGAAACAGCACATCCTGGTATGCCTGCCGGATAGCGTGGGAGACCAGCTTGTCGCGCACCATGCGGCCATTGACAAAAAAGTGCTGCATATCGGCCTGGGAGCGGGAAAACGCCGGCAGGCCGACCCAGCCGCGCAGATGCAGTCCCGCGGCTGCATGCGCAAAATAGAGCGCATTGTCGACAAACCCCTGCCCCAGCAGGGCGGCGACACGCCTGTCACCATCCGTCGCCTGCGTAACTGCGGGCAATGAAAAGAGCTGACGACGGTTATGGCTTAGTGTGAAACCAACGTCGAAGCGGGACAGTGCGAGACGGCGCAACAGTTGATCGATATGCCTGAACTCGGTCTTTTCTGTGCGCAGAAACTTACGTCGGGCCGGCGTATTGTAGAAGAGATCCCGCACCTCGAGCGTGGTCCCCGGCGGATGGGAGGCAGGTATTATCTCACCATCCGAGGTGATCGCGTGGGCCTCTGATTCACCACCGTTGCGCGATGTCATCGTCAGTCGGGAAACCGAGGCAATACTGGGCAGCGCCTCGCCGCGAAAGCCCATGCTGCTGATGCGTTCGAGCTCTTCGAGGCTCTCCAGCTTGCTGGTTGCATGGCGCGACAACGCCAGCGCCAGGTCATCGGCATGGATGCCCGAACCATCGTCACGAATCAGGATACGCTTGATGCCGCCCTGCTCGATGCTGACGTCGATCTGCGAGGCTTTGGCATCCAGACTGTTTTCGACCAGCTCCTTGACCACCGATGCCGGGCGCTCGACAACCTCGCCGGCTGCAATCTGGTTGACGAGCACCGTCGGCAGCGCATGGATGCGGCGGGTGGATTCAGATGAGGCTTCTGCGTGGGAGGTCATGCGGTCATTGTGCCAGTTTGCAGGCAGAGATATCAACCGTCTACACTCCTTGAGCGACGCTCTCTGTTCCTTCCGAGCCGTACCGATCGGTCAATCTGCTTGTCTCGGGGCGGCAGTTCAAAATCAGGGCGGTGCTGACAGAAGAAACCCGCCTCAGTGGGCAAGATTGTGCAGGATATTTCGCTTAGAGACGGGTGAAATCCACATGATGAACACTGTTATTCCTTCTCTTCTCACCCTCCTCCCATATGTTGACTAAGCAGCTCAATTTATCAACTGCGCCGAGCAACTGATCTCTGAATAATTCCATTTCCCCAACATTGTTTGAGTATTCAACAGAGTGATGAATCGCATCAAACACCATCTCTAACACTGTTTCATTAAATTCTGTAGCGCAATAACACTTCCCGCCATACCCATTTTTTTTCATCAAAGCCAACTGTTCTTCGAGTACAGCCAAGCGCTTCGAAATCATCATTTCGATATCGATGGCTGCTCGTTGACAACTCTTCCGCTCTTCTAGTGAGTTCATTCTTCCTCTTATTTTTCTCTTCTCAAACCTTTGAGCTGCTATAGCTCAAGTAGCTGCAGTATATGTCCATGGGATGGAGCCCACTTCTCTGCTTGCAGAGCCTGACATACTGATGACAAGGATGTCTGTAAGGTAATTACCCTACAAGCAAAAAAAACCCGCCTTGTGAGCGGGCCGGTGGTAGGCATGGATAATGCAAATTCTATGCATCAGCACGTTTACATGGGCGCATTGTCCCGCTGTTGTTCTGCTTCAGCACTCTGGAATGGTGGGCTCTATAAACAAGACAGCCTATCAAATAAAATCACGCTCCTGTCAAAGGCACAAAGGCGACCGGCAGGACGCTCTTCTCGGTGATGCGGCCCTCTTCATCCTTGCTGACCTCCATCAGCTGCTGCGCCTGCCACTGGCCGCCGAGGGGAATCGCCAGGCGCCCGCCGGGCTTGAGCTGGCGGATCAGTTCAGGGGGGATATCGCCAGACGCAGCGGTGACGATGATCGCATCGTAGGGCGCCTGTTGCGGCCAGCCCAGGCGTCCATTGCCGCATTTCACGGAGATATTCCTGTAGCCAAGCCTTTGCAAACGCTCTTGTGCCGCTTCGGCCAGCTGTGGAACGGTCTCGATGCTGTAGACATGTTTGACGATATGCGCCAGGATGGCAGCCTGGTAACCTGAGCCGGTGCCGATCTCCAGCACCACCGAATCGCTGTCAACTTCCAGCATGTCCGTCATCAGTGCGACGATATAGGGCTGTGAGATCGTTTGCCCCTTGCCAATCGAGAGCGGATAGTTTCCCCAGGCGAGATCGCGGTCCTGTTCGCGCACGAAGTCTTCACGGTTGACTGCCGTCAGCGCCTCGTAGACCT
>JBDLII010000055.1:0-12664 GCA_039714995.1 Pseudomonadota bacterium | reverse complement strand
ACAAGCACAGGATTATTGCGATGTCACCGACAGCGCGTTTTACCCCCGCTCCTTGAGGCGATTGATCCCCAGCATCTTCAGGACATATTTTTCGTAGATCGGCTCCGAGCTTCCCTTTTTCATCTTGCGGATGAAGTACTTTTCAAAGGCAATCTTGGCCATGTGCACCCACTTGCCCTTCTTGAACCAGGCGACATTGCGTGGCGGAATCTGCGGCAGCGCGACAAAAGCCGCGCCGGTGTCACCGAAATCGGCAAGACAGATCGCGTTCCAGGTACCGACCTTTTCAGGCTCTTCTCCCTTCAGCGAGTGGGTGATATTGTGCACGATCGCGGTCACCATCGACTCGATCATGTAACCGGTTTTCGGCGCGCCCGTGGCCACCGGCGTCGCCTCGACCGGCGGAATGGCAATACACACACCGGCGGAGTAGATATTCGGATGCTTCGGGTTGCGCTGATACTCATCCACCATGACAAATCCGCGCGGGTTGCACAGCCCGTCGACCGCGGCGACGGCATCGACGCCCTTGAAGGCCGGCAGCATCATCGCATAATCAAAGTCGACTTCATGGGATTTGGCGACCTCGCCGTTGTCATCCAACTGCTCAGCAAACAATCTGCCCTCTTCAACCTTGCGGGTCCTGGCATTGGTGATCCACTTGATATGGTGGTTGCGCATCTCGGATTCGAGCATGCCCTTGGAGTCGCCGACACCGCCCAGTCCCAGATGGCCGATATAGGGCTCGGAGGTCACAAATGTCATGTGATATTTATCACGCATCTTGCGTTTGCGCAGGTCGGTATCGACGATAAAGGCAAACTCATAGGCCGGGCCAAAACAGCTGGCGAAGGGAGCGGCGCCGATGACGATGTGACCGCTGCCCTTTTCCAGCAGCTTCTGATAGGCGTCATATGCGCTCTCCGCATGGTCGACGCTGCATACAGAGTGCGTATGACCGACTTCAGGGCCCGAGCCTTCGACCTCTTCAAATGCAAGCCGGGGTCCGGTGGCAATCACCAGGTAGTCATAACTGACGCTGTTGCCGTTATCCAGCGTCAAGGTGTTGGCATCGGCATCAATCTTTTCGCAACGGCTGCCGATGAAGTCGATCCCCTTGCGCTGCAGGTAGGGTTTGATATCAAAAGTGATATCGCCGCGATCCCGCCAACCGACAGCCAGCCAGGGATTGGATGGCACGAACTGGAAATAGTCACGCTCGTTGATGACGGTAATTTTGTGCTCTTCACCAAGCTCGGCGCGCAACTCATAAGCAGCCGGCAGACCACCGATACCGGCCCCTAAGATGACAATATGCGCCATTGAAATCCTCCTGTGAAATTCAGCTTAGGCAGATTGATTGTTGCGTTATATTCAAGCGAAGGAACATACTCGATTGATTGATAAAAATCAATAATAAGTTAGGTGATTAGCTGCTGGCCTCGTTATTGTTTTGCTGCGGAAAAATCGCCTTCAAGCCATCCTCAAGCGTTGGATAGCGCAGCTCGATGCCCGGCAGCTCCATCATTTTCCGGTTGGAGATGCGGCGTGATTCGCGCAGATAACTCAGCATGCCGGCGCTCATCTCACGCTCCGCCTGCACACTGTCGATCTCTGGAGGCGGCTGCAGGCCCGCATACCTTGCAACTGTACTGAAATAGTCGCTCATGGTTCCGGGATGCCCGTCACTGACATTGTAGATCTCGCCACTGACGCCCCTGTCCAGCAGAGCCAGGGTGATCGCCGCAAGATCATCCTGATGAATGCGGTTGGTATAGGGCGCCTGACCGGTGCGCAGCACTGGCCGGCGCTCCCTGATGCGCTGCAGCGGCAAGCGTCCGGCCCCGTAGATACCGGCGACGCGCATGATCACATGACGCCAGCCATGCCTTGCGGCTGCATCCGCCAACTGCCGCTCGGCATCGAGACGCCGCCAGGCGCGATCCGCAAGCGGCGCCACCGGCCTGCTCTCATCCACCCACTCGCCGTTGCAGTCGCCGTAAACCCCGGTGGTGCCAAGATAGAGAAAAACCTCGGGGGTGCCGGTCAGCGCCTGCAGCAGGTGATGCATACGCGGATCTTCCCTTCCTCTGCGCGGTGGCGGCGCCAGGTAGAGGAGCATGGCGCCTTCGATATCCAGTGGCGCAATGTCGCGATCCAGGTCAGCCTGGATTGCATCGATTCCAAGTTTCCGCAGTGCAGCGCAGCTTTGAGTGGTACGTACCAGCGCACTGACTCCGTCACCCCGGCGCAGAGCAATACGAGCAACGCGCCGGCCGATATCGCCACAGCCTATGATTAACATCTTTTGCATGGAGGTTTTCATTGCATAGAAAATGCGGGACAATCTCGCAGTTTCTTATAAGATATGCAAGTCTATGAGTAGTTACCAGGTCACAGTTCAGCCTCAGGGAAGGGTTTTTTCGGTTCAACAGGGGGAAACAGTGCTGGATGCAGCGCTGCGCCAGAACGTCGGGCTGCCCTACGGCTGCCGCAGCGGCAACTGCGGCACCTGCGAGGCAACCCTGCTCGAGGGAGAAGTCAGCTATGCCGACGGCACTCCTGATGGACTGGCCGACCCGGTGTATGACTGCCTGCCCTGCCAGGCACTTCCCGCCAGCGACCTGGTCATTGAAACCGAACTCGTCGAACAGGCTGCGGAGATCCAGCCGAGCGTCATGCCCTGCAAGGTAGAGAGCCATCAGCAGCTCTCACACGATGTCATGCGCCTGATGCTCAAACTGCCGGAAAATCAAAGACTGCAGTTTCTGGCCGGACAATACCTCGACTTCATCCTGCCGGGAGGCGAACACCGCGCCTTCTCGATCGCCAATGCGCCCCACGACGATGCCTTGATCGAACTGCATATCCGTCATATTGAAGGCGGTAAATTCACCGATTATGTGTTTGACTCCATGCAGGATAAGACGGTGCTGCGCATCGAGGCGCCTCTCGGCACATTCACACTGCATGAAGCCTCCAGCCGCCCCATCCTGATGGTCGGCGGCGGCACCGGTTTTGCACCATTGAAAAGCATGATCGAACACGCCATCTACAGCGGCATCAAGCGTCCCATCACCCTCTACTGGGGCGTGCGCGCCGAACGTGATCTCTACCTCCCCGATCTTCCCGAAGAGTGGTCGCGGCAACATGACAACATCCGCTTCATCCCGGTGCTCTCGGAGCCCGATGAGGATTGGCAGGGCCGCACAGGCTTTGTGCATGCGGCCGTGATGCAGGATATCAGCAACATCGGCGACTACGATGTCTACATGACAGGCCCTCCGGTAATGGTCGATGCCGCCGTCTCGGCCTTTGAACAGGCCGGGCTCAGCCGGGAGCACATGTTCTCCGACTCTTTCGAATATGGCGCACAAAGTGATGCAAGCTAACCCGGCCGGTATGACGAACTTCAGGGGCACGACCATACTCTCGGTGCGCCGCAACGGCCGCGTCGTCATCGGCGGCGATGGCCAGGTGACGCTTGGCCAGACAGTCATGAAGGGCAATGCGCGCAAGGTCCGCCGGCTCTACAAAAACCAGGTACTGGCAGGTTTTGCCGGCGCCACCGCCGATGCCTTCACGCTGTTTGAACGCTTCGAGGGAAAACTTGAAAAGCACAGCGGCCACCTGGTGCGCGCCGCGGTGGAGATGGCCAAGGACTGGCGTACCGATCGCGCCCTGCGGCGCCTCGAGGCGCTGTTGTGCATTGCCGACAGGCATGCCTCGCTGATCATCTCCGGAACAGGCGACGTCATCGAACCGGAAAACAGCCTGATGGCCATCGGCTCCGGCGGCGCCTACGCCCAGGCCGCCGCCACCGCACTGCTCTCGAACAGCGATCTCTCAGCTACCGAGATCGTCGAGAAGGGGCTGCATATCGCCGCCGACATCTGTGTCTATACCAATCACAATCTCGTCATCGAAGAACTTGAAACGGAAGATTGATGCCTGAAATCACCCCCAGAGAGATCGTCAAAGAGCTCGACAAACATATCATTGCCCAGCAGGATGCCAAAAGAGCCGTCGCCATTGCACTGCGAAACCGCTGGCGCCGCTCTCAGGTCGATGAGGCGCTGCGCAACGAGATTACTCCCAAAAACATCCTGATGATAGGCCCGACCGGCGTCGGCAAGACCGAGATCGCACGCCGCCTGGCCACGCTTGCGAACGCCCCCTTCATCAAGGTGGAGGCGACGAAATTCACCGAAGTCGGTTATGTCGGCAGGGAGGTTGATTCGATCATCCGTGATCTCGCCGATTCCGCGGTCAAGATGGCGCGTGTCGTCGAGATGGAGAATGTCCGCGACCATGCGCATCTAGCTGCACAGGAGCGGGTACTGGACGTGCTGCTGCCGAGCCCGACAGCCGCATCCTGGGAGCAGGATAGTGAACCGGAGCAGCAGCAGGAGTCAGCGACCCGCACCAAATTCCGCGACAAACTGCGCAACGGCGAACTCGATGAGAAGGAGATCGAAATCGAGGTCAGCGCGCCCCAAGTCGGCGTCGAGATCATGGCGCCTCCGGGTATGGAGGAGATGACCAACCAGCTGCAAGATCTCTTCAAGAGCAATACCGGCGGGCGCACCCGCAAGCGCAAGCTGGCGATCAAGGAGGCGCTCAAACTGCTGGAGGACGAAGAGGCGGCAAAACGCATCAACGAAGAGGAGATCAAGCTCAACGCCATCGACAATGTCGAACAGAACGGCATCGTCTTTCTCGACGAGATCGACAAGGTGTGCGCCCGCAGCGGCGCCCATGGCGGCGCCGACGTCTCCCGCGAAGGTGTGCAGCGCGACCTGCTGCCGCTGGTCGAGGGGAGCACCATCTCCACCCGCCACGGCATGGTCAGGACCGACCACATCCTCTTCATCGCTTCCGGCGCCTTCCACCTCAGCAAGCCATCCGACCTGATCCCCGAGCTGCAGGGACGGCTGCCGATCCGCGTCGAACTGCGCGCCCTGACGGCGGACGACTTCACCCGCATCCTGACCGAACCGGACGCCTCCCTGGCAGAGCAGTACCAGGCGCTGATGCGGACGGAGGGTCTTGACCTCCAGTTCGATGCAGCCGGCATCAAGCGTATCGCCGAGATCGCCTGGCAGGTCAACGAACGCACCGAGAATATCGGCGCACGGCGCCTGCACACCGTCCTCGAACGCCTGCTCGAGGAGATCTCCTACGAGGCCTCGGAGATGCAGGGAGAGTCCATCACCATCGACGCTGCCTATGTCGATGCGCACCTGGAAGAACTCGCCGACAATGAAGATCTGACGCGTTATATTCTCTGATCGAATCGCTGCACGCCTCGACCAGAGCACAGCGAGTTTTTTTCTATGCGGAAGGGTTAACTTCCAATAAGTTGAACAGACGTTCGATTGACCTCCCCCGCCGAACCCTCATCCCATCAATTTATTCAGAGGCTTACCGGGCTGCATTGGATAACGTGAGGGGCTAAACTCTCACGATGAACTCTGAAAAACCTGTATTGAGAACCTCTGCTCTGCTATCAACCCTGTCCGCCCTTGCACGGCTCTCTCCCTGGCTGCTTGCAGCAGTCTGCCTGGTTGTTGTAACACTCTTTTTTCTGCTTGCGCAGTATGCCCACCCATCCTCGGATGATTTTTGCCTGGCCGCCGGAATTCAGCGGGAGGGCGTACTCGCACATTTGTGGAACCACTATATCGAATGGAGCGGCCGCTACTCGGGCAACACGCTCTACGGCATCTACCCGCTTGTTTTCGGCATGTTTGACGGCTACTGGCTGATCCCCGTCTTGCTGATGGTTGCGCTGTTTGCAGCAACTGTTTTTTTTGCCTCGACCCTGTTCAGGGTCAAGCCCCATGATCGCTGCGTGCTACTGTCAGCATTAGTTTTCGTCGCTGTGTTTCTGCTGGGCATGATCAGTCCCGCAAGCGGGCTCTACTGGATGGCCGGCGCTCTGAGCTATCAATCGGCCAACATTTTTTTGCTGCTTGCGCTCGGCCTGATGATTCGCCTGCTGGAGAGACAGAAACGCTCTGAAAAGTATTTCGACCTGTTGGCCCTGCTGCTCGCGGTGATGGTGATGGCGGTCGGCTTCAATGAGACCAGCATGATTGCCTTGACCGCGATGTCACTGCTGTTCTTTCTGGCGAGGGTGAGATCCGGCTGGGCTATCTCATGGCCCTGGCTCCTGGTTCTGATAACAACCCTGCTCTGTGTCGGCGTGGTCTATTTTTCTCCCGGGAATGCCATTCGCGCCGCGGACTTCCCGCTGAGACATGATTTGCCGCGCGCGCTCAGCGGCAGCGTCGCTGTCGGCGCGAGGATCCTCTGGAAGTGGATCAGCAGCCCGGTTCTGCTCACTGCAACCCTGCTTTCCCCTTTTGCGGTATCCCGCCTCTATCGCTTATCGGGCCGCTCATTTGTCATTTCGAAACCGCTGCTCGCAGCTGCAATCCTGGGCACACTGGCAATTCCCGTCCTGTTCCAGTTTCCGGCGTGGTGGTCCATGGGCGGCTGGGCGCCGCCGCGCACTGTCGATGCGACCTACTTCGTATTTCTTGTCAGCTGGTTCCTGACGACCGGGGCAATTACCGTGCATCTTATCAACGCCGGAAGAGTGGACCCGGATTTATCCACCCGTGCTCCCTCAGCGGCCATGCTGGTGTTGGCAGCATCCGTACTATTCACCATTGCTGTCACTGGAAGCAAAAACTATCGGCTGGCGCAATCCGACCTGGCCAACCACGCCTCGCCCTGGAATCAATACATGCAGGAGCGCTATGCCATCATCGAAAATGCCGTGGCAGGCAACCAGCTATCGCTGGTTGTTCCCGATTACCAGCAGCCCTATCCGCGCACGATTTATTTCAATGACATCGCGCGCAACTCAGGCGATTGGCGTAACCGCTGCTACGCGGAGTATTTTGGCCTGCAGAGAATCAAGAGAGCCAGGCCTCGCAATGAATAGCGCCCGGCTCTCCGAGGTGATGCGCTTCATCACGGCGGGAGGCATGGCGACGCTCTCGCACTGGCTGACGATGGCGCTGTTGATCGCAGCGGGAGCGCTGCCTGCGCTGGCCACGGCTGTCGGCGCCGTCGTCGGTGCTGTCGCCAACTACCTGCTGCAAAAAGCCTATACTTTCAGATCCGGTCACAGTCACCATATCGTGCTGCCACGATACGTCGCCGCATGCGCACTACTCTGGCTGGCCAATCTGCTGCTGTTCATTCTGCTGCACAGGTTGTTTGATCTGTCAATTCCACCAGCTCAACTCCTGACAACAGCATTTGTGGCATTATTGAGCTACTGGTTATTCAGGAGCGTGGTATTCAATGAGAGTCGATGATCAGCAATTCCCGGCGAGCGCCGCCGCTGCTCCGGATCTATCCATTGTCATCCCTCTCTACAACGAACGGGAAGTATTGCCGATCTGCGTGGAGCGTCTGGAGCGCCTCCTCGCTTCACTGGAGCTGACCATTGAACTGCTGTTCGTCGATGACGGCAGCCGGGATGCAGGGGCGCAGTGGCTGATCGATCATCCGCCACAGCATGCAGTCTCACGCATCATCAGGCTGAGCCGACGTTTCGGCAAGGAGGCGGCCATGTCGGCCGGCATGGAGATGGCGCGCGGCAACGCCGTGGTGCTGATCGATGCCGATCTCCAGGATCCGCCGGAGATGATCCCGGAGATGCTCGACCAATGGCGCAACGGAGTGGATGTTGTGCTGATGCAGCGTCGCAGCCGCGGAGGCGAGTCCCTGCTCAAACGCCTGGGCTCAAGACTTTTTTACCGCCTGCTGCAACATTCGAGCACACTGGAAATTCCTGTCGACGTGGGTGATTTCCGCCTGATGAGCCGGCGGGCAGTCGATGCTTTGAATCTGCTGCCGGAACGCAACAGGTACATGAAAGGGCTGTTTGCATGGGTCGGCATGCCGACCGTGGTGCTGCAATATGACCGGGCGCCGCGGGCGGCCGGGAGTTCGAAATGGAACTACCTGGAACTTGGCCGGCTTGCCGTCGAGGGAATCACCTCGTTCTCCACCAAGCCGTTGAAACTGGCCATTCTGCTGGGACTCGTTGCCGCTCTGTGCGGCGGCGCCTTCGGCTTCTGGATAATGTTCAAGGCGCTCGCCTTTGGCGACCCGGTGCGCGGCTATCCCTCGCTGATCGCCATCATTACATTTCTGGGTGGCGCACAGTTGATTACCGTGGGCATCGTTGGCGAGTATGTCGGCAAAACCTATATCGAAAGCAAACAACGCCCTCTATATCTGATCCGCGATGTGATAGAGCCTGAAAAACCCACATCTTCCCAATGACATAATTTCACAATAACCCCATGCATAATCGCGGTCAGATGACCTCTCCTACAACAATATGCTGATCCATGTGTAGGAGTGGTCTTCTGACCACGATTGAATGGTGATAGCATTTTGTCCTCATGCGCGGAGTTATTGAGAAGTTCGCAGAGTCATGCGCAAACCCTGGTGGCAACTGTCAGTTGTACAACCTGGGCAGAAATTTCATCTCGGGAAACACCTCCTTGTCATGCCTGCTGACAAACAGCTGCAGCTTTTCCGGCATATCCGAGAGGTGAACCGACGAGAAAGGGCCGTCCCGCTTCAGACTGCCGGCCAGTACTTTGTCCTCTATCGCCTTCTCGACGACTGACGGGTCCATAAATGCGAGCCCCAGCCCCTTATCGGAAATCTCGTATTTCAGGATGATGTATTCAGAGATCCCATCCTCGGGGGGAACAAATTTCAGATTCAGGTAGCGGTTTTCGCCAAGCTGCGAAGTGTGGCCCAGCAATTGTGTCACACTGATCTTGCCGTTACTGTTGAGTTCAACCATCATCAACTGCAGCATCCCTGACTCCCCCTCCCGGCCAAAGTGAAGATAACCGGTTTCATCGTCATCTTTCCAGAACCAGGATCCGTATAGCGATGCATCGATGGCATCCCTGTCAAATCCGGTCAGCGGGTTTTTTGAGTCCGGAACACAGGCTGTCAACGTGATGACAAACAGCAGCAGTAACAGCGGGTGTATCTTGTTTGATTCAACTAGCATGTGACTCTTCTACTGTGCCTGATAGAGACAACCATTAGCGGATCAGCGGCTGTTCGACCTCGCGACGCTTCTCCTCACCAAGCAGGTGGGCAATCAAAGTCAAGGCAAACTCCATGGCGGTACCGGGGCCTCTTGATGTGACGACCCTGCCGTCTGTCACAACGGCATCTTCACTGAGTGTTGTCGTCGGCAAAGCCATGGCGTCGATGACGCCGGGATAGCTGGTGGCACGCCTGCCATCGAGCAGCCCGGCATGCGCCAGCACCTTGGGGGCGGCGCATATCGCAGCGGTGTAGCGGCCGCTCTGCGCCGTCTTTTTCAACAAGGCATGAATACGCCTGTCATCGTCCAGATGGTCTGCTCCGGGCAATCCACCTGGAAGCACCAGCATATCGAACTCCTGCTCCAGCACATCGTCGAGCAGCACATCAGGGATCAGGCGCACCCCGCGGCTTGCGGTGACCGGCTGCGCATCCAGACCCGCGGTGATCACCTCGATTCCGGCTCGCCGCATCAAATCGATCAGCGTGACCGCCTCAAGCTCCTCGCACCCCTGGGCCAGCGGGATCAATACTCTCTTCACTGCTGTTTCTCCTGCTGTTCACTGCCGGAGCTTGGCGCTTGCTTTTCCGCTGTAGCGTTGAGAAGAATCGACATCCCCTTGAGGATATTCAAAGCTTCGTTCAATGCATAATCCTCCTCGATCAGCAACTTCTCTTCGGACTCCTGCGACTTCTTTTCCTCCCCCTCCTCACTGTCTTCGCTGTCCGGCTTCTGCTGCTGCTCCTGGTCAACATGCCCGTTTTCAAGATGGCCGCTGAGATCTCGCTCCTTGACCGAGTGGGCGCTGATTTTCTTGCCCGGCTCGATCGAGACCGGCGCCAGCTCGATATCCGGTTTGATCCCCTCGGCCTGGATGGAGCGTCCATTCGGCGTGAAGTAGCGGGCAGTGGTAAGCTTGATTGCAGCATCATCCATGACCGGCACAACCGTCTGGACAGACCCCTTGCCGAATGTCAGCTGGCCGATGATCACGGCGCGCCGATGATCCTGAAGCGCTCCGGCAACGATCTCCGACGCCGAGGCGGAGCCTTCGTTCACCAGCACGACCATCGGCGCCGTGGCAAGAATATCGTTCTCGGTGGCGCTGTAGGTAATCTTCGAATCCGCAGAGCGGCCTTCGGTGTAGACAATCAGCCCATGATCCAGAAAGGCGTCACTGACAGCGACTGCTGCGGTCAACACGCCGCCGGGATTGTTGCGTAAATCCAGGATCAAGCCCTTCAGTGAACCTCCCGCCTGCTGCTGCAGATCGCTGATTTTTTCCAGCAGATTACTGGCCGTAGCGATCTGGAAATTGGAGATCCTGATATAACCGAACTGCTCCTCCAGCAGGCGGGATTTGACGCTGACGACATGAATGATATCCCGCACCACCCTGATCTCCAGCGGCTGCTCCTCGCCATCGCGAAGTATCGTCAACAGCAGCTCGGTGCCGGGCTTGCCGCGCATCAACTTGACGGCCTTGCTCAGCGACATTCCCTTGACAGGCTTTTCATCCAGGCGAATGATCAAATCCCCCGCCTTGACGCCTGCCCGCTGCGCCGGGGTGTCATCCATCGGCGCAATCACCTTGATAAAGCCGTTCTCCGTTCCCACCTCGATGCCAAGACCGCCGAACTCTCCATGTGTTGACTCCTTCAGGTCAAGGTAGTCATCCGCCACCAGAAAGTCAGAATGCGGATCCAGCCCCTCCAGCATGCCGCGAATCGCATGCTCGATCAACTCCTTGTCATCAACGGACTCCACGTAGTTCTGCTTGATGCGGCTGTAAGCCTCGGCGAACAGGCGCAGCGTCTCGAGCGGGGTGCGCTGCTTGTCATCCTCCGCGGCACCGCTCGTGGTGTCGCTCTTGTCCTGCTCCTTATCCTGCTCCTTATCCTGCTCCTTGTCCTGCTCCTTGTCCGTGTCTTGCTCCTTGCCCTGATCTTTACTCTGCTCCTCACCACTCTCCCTCTCCTGCTGCTCTCCATTTGTATCCGGCTGCCGTGGCTGCTGCTTGACAGGAACCTCGACATCAACGCCCGCCGGCTCCCTGGCCACAGCCAGCGACGGGAACGCAACGGAGAGTAAAAACAGAGTGATGATTAGATGTTTCATAATAGATTCATAACGATGGCGGGTCGCAATAGCTCCATGGGATAGGGGTTCGAGGGAAGGGAGACCGTATGGTCATTATAACTCATCTAAAGTTGAACTCTCTTCCCCCTTCCCGGCGATTCATTCAGAGTTTCTCAACCGACATGCTTGCCTTCGGCACGCACGCACCAGCGCATGGGATCGAAAGACTTCGCCCCCTGGCGAATCGCAAAATAGAGTGAAGCCTGCTGTTGCCCCCCGCTCTCGCCGGAGAGCGATATCACTTCACCATTCCTGACGTCGTCGCCAACCGATTTCAGCAGGCTCTGATTGTAACCGTACAGACTCATAAAGCCATCTCCATGATCGATGATCATCAACAACCCGTAACCACGCAGCCAGTCCGCGAACACGACCTTGCCGGGGTAGACGGCGTGCACCTGCGATCCTGTCTCTGCCTCGATCACCAATCCCTTGAGCTCGACATCACCGATCAGGCGGTCGCCAAAGCGCTGCATCAGCCTCCCCCTGAGCGGCCATGGCAGGTTTCCCCGGCTGTCTGGAAAGGGGGGCAATTGCTCCTGAATCTGCACCGGGGAGTCGCTCTGATACTCCCCGCCTGTTTCATCCACGCTGGCAGCAACCTGCTCAGCGGTATGCTGCTGCAAACGCTGCGTAAGCTGCTCAAGCAGGACGGCGTTCTCCCTGACGACTTTCAGACGCGCATCCGTTGAGCGGATCTTTTCACTCCAGCTGTGCAAGGCCTGCTGGCGTGAATCCCGCATCGTTTGCAGGGAGTGCAGCAGTTGCGATTGTGCGGACTTGAGCGCCTGCAGCCGCCGCTCTTCGTTGCGCACCTTGCGTCCGGTCTCCAGCAGTTGGTGATGCGTCTGCGTCACATCCTGGATAACAGCTGAGCGGACACGAATCAGGTAGTGATAGTAGGTTGATATGCGACTGATCCTCGAGGGATCATCCAGGCTGAGTATAAATCGCAGCTGTTGCTGCCTTCCCATCAGAAAGGTTGATCGCACCTGCTGTTTGAGCAGCCGGCGCTGAATGGCCAGCCGCTCCTCAATCGGCCGCAGATCTTTCAGCAGCACCTGTAGACGATTGACTGCCTCTTCTGTCTTGAGTTCCGTTTGATGCAATGTTGCAGCCAGTGCGCTGATCTTTACCTCGACTTCCGCCAGTTGCCGGCTCTCCCTGTCCCTGGCCAGGTGCGCATGCTGCAGCTCAGCCGTCAGCTTTTCCACCTCCAGCTGCAGGCGCTCTCTTTTCGCCTCGTCGTCTTCGGCAAACAGGATTGGCAGCGAAACCACCGCCAACAGCAGCGCTGCCGCGAGGAGCAGCCAGTACCTGCCGCGCATCTCAGGCAGCAGCACCAGGTTCGACGAGCAGTGACTTGCCGGTCATCTCCTCTGGCTGCTCGAGCCCCATGATATGCAGCAGGGTAGGCGCAAT
>JBDLII010000054.1:0-12732 GCA_039714995.1 Pseudomonadota bacterium | reverse complement strand
TATTCGTTTTGCCCTTCCCTTGAATCCCAAACCCGTCGATTCATAGAGAGGTTCTACAGGTGATACACAAGCTAAGAGTCCCATGGATACTGTTGCTATTGCTGGTTTGGTCAGCTTCCGCATCCGCTGAACAGCTGCTGGCGCCCTGGAAGGGGCAGCAGCCGGCTCCTGATTTCGAGCTCGTGGATATGGACGGTGCCAGGCACAGGCTCTCTGACTACCGTGGCAAGCCTGTCATCATCAACTTCTGGGCGACCTGGTGTCCCCCCTGCCGTGCCGAGATGCCATCGATGAACCGCGGCTGGCACAAGGTCAAGGAAGAGGTCGTGATGCTGGCGGTCAATGTCGGCGAGGATGAAGACAAGATCTTTGTGTTCGGCGCCGACTATCCGATCGACTTTCCCATACTGCTCGACCAGAGCGGGGACGTGATCAAGCAGTGGCCGGTGAAAGGACTGCCGACGACCTTCGTGCTCGACCGCGTGGGCAACATCCGCTATATAGCAGTCGGCGCCAGGGAGTGGGACGACGATGCGCTGCTGGAGCTTGTCAAAGGGCTGTAGTCTGGCGGCACAGCCGTCACTCTTGCGGCTTGTTCACACCTGCGAAGCCGTGCACGCCGCGCTTGCTGTCGGCGGCCAGCCACTCCATCAGGTAAAGCAGTTCATCGGATGGTTCGAGATCATCCAGGTTTTGCCTGTTCTTCAGCCGCCTGAAAGCCGCAGACAATACCTTGTATCGCTGGCCGGTGATACCTGCGCGCCGTAATCCCACTACGTTCAGGCGATAGTGTTTGACGGGAAAACCGCCGATCAGCATGAAGGGGATGACATCCTTGGATACACCGGTGGTGCCACGGATGATGGCATGGGAGCCCACCCGGCAAAACTGGTGGACAACTGCGGCTCCGCCGATAAAGACACTGTCGCCAACCTCGACCACGCCGCCGATAGCCACATTATTGGCAAAAATCGTGTGATTGCCGACACGGCAGTCATGGGCGACATGGCTGTTGTTCATGAAAAAGCAGTCGCTGCCGATGGTGGTCGCGCCGTCGGTTTGAGCTGCACGGTGCGCCGTAAAACCCTCCCGAAAGGTATTGCGGTCGCCAATCTCCAGCCAGGTGCGGGTCTCCGGGTCAAAACCGGTGTCCTGCGGCAGGTCGCCCAGGACGACATGCGGGTGCACGACATTGTCCTCACCCATCCTGACATAGCGCTGCACGACGGCATGAGCGCCGATCCGGCTGCCGGCGCCGATGGTGACGTCATCCTCGATAACGGCAAATGGTCCGACGGTGACATCGGCTCCCAGCTCCGCCCCGGGAGCGATACAGGCCGTTGTATGAATCCTCTGCGTCATTCTGTAATCTGGTGAGACCAGGTCTCAGACTGATGAGGCGCGAAAGAAATTCCTGTCTCTCGCCAAGACGCAAAGACGCAAAGGTTTTTTCTTGGCGAGCTTGGCGTCTTGGCGAGAGGGATTGTGGGAATTCGACTCATGTGTAAAGATGTTGATGGCACAAGAATTTCTAGTGTCTGAAGTGACGCATACCTGTGAAGATCATCGCCATGCCGTGCTCATCCGCAGCGGCGATGACTTCGTCATCACGCATCGAGCCGCCCGGTTCGATCACGGCGGTGATGCCGGCCTCGGCGGCGGCATCGATGCCGTCGCGAAAGGGGAAGAAAGCGTCGGATGCCATCACCGAACCCCTCACCTCCAGCCCGGCATGTTCGGCCTTGATGCCGGCGATGCGGGCGGAGTTGACGCGGCTCATCTGGCCGGCGCCGACACCGATGGTCATGCTGTTGGCGGTATAGACGATCGCATTGGATTTGACGAACTTGGCAACTTTCCAGCCAAACAGCAGGTCCCGTACTTCAGCTTCAGAGGGCTGGCGTTTGGTCACGACCTTGAGTTCATCGTGGAGCACGAGGTCGGCATTCTGCACCAGCAATCCGCCGTTGACGCGTTTGAAATCGAGCCGCTGGCAAGGCTCTCCCCACTTGCCGCACTGCAGCAGGCGGATATTTTTCTTGGCGGCAATCACTTCGGCAGCGGCATCAGCAATTGACGGGGCGATGATCACCTCGACGAACTGCCGCGCGACGATCGCCTCTGCCGTTGCCGCATCCAGCTCCTGGTTAAAGGCGATGATGCCGCCGAATGCAGATTCGGGATCCGTCGCGTAGGCCTTGTCATAGGCTTCCAGGGTGCTGCCGCCATAGGCCACGCCGCAGGGGTTGGCGTGCTTGACGATGACGCACGCAGGCGCATCGGCAAACTGCTTGACGCACTCCAGCGCCGCGTCTGTATCGGCGATGTTGTTGTAGGAGAGCTCCTTGCCCTGCAGTTGCGTGGCGCTGGCGATGGAGGTTTCCTCTGCATGCTGCTCGATATAAAAAGCGGCATCCTGGTGCGGGTTTTCTCCATAGCGCATACGCATGCTTTTGCGCACCTGCAGGTTGAACGTACGCGGCAGCCCTTCCGCTTTGCCGTGCTCGATCATGGCGCCCAGGTAGTTGGCGATCAAGCCATCGTAGCGGGCGGTGTGTTCGAAGGTGCTGGTTGCCAGATCAAAGCGGGTCGCGTCGCCGACGCAGCCGTTGTTGGCATCCATCTCGTCCAGTACGCGTTGATAGTCATCGCTGTTGACGATGACGGTGACCGATGCATGGTTCTTGGCTGCGGCGCGCAGCATGGTGGGGCCGCCGATATCGATGTTCTCGATGGCCGTTGCGAGGTCGCAGTCGGGCTTCGCAATGGTCTCTTCGAAAGGGTAGAGATTGACGCACACCAGATCGATGCGTGGAATGTTATTTTCAGTCATGACGGCATCGTCGATGCCGCGGCGGCCAAGAATGCCGCCGTGCACTTTCGGGTGCAGCGTCTTGACCCGGCCATCCATCATCTCCGGGAAGCCGGTGTAGTCGCCGACCTCGATCACCGGAACACCATGTTCGACAAGCAGTTTCGCGGTGCCGCCGGTCGAGAGAATTTCGACACTGCGTTCATGCAGCGCCTGGGCGAACTGCACGATTCCGGTTTTATCCGAAACGCTGATCAGCGCGCGGGTAATGGCTGAAGACATGGCTGCTGTTCTCCGCTGAAAATTTTATCCGATCTGGTAGTGCTTGAGTTTTTTTCGTACTGTGCTGCGGCTGAGACCCAGCACCTCCGCGGAGCGGCTTTGATTGCTGCCGGTATGCTGCATCACTGCCTCAAGCAGCGGTTTCTCAACCTCGCTCAACAGCAGTTCATAGAGCCCTTCGCTGCGATGGCCGTCAAGATTTTTGAAGTAGACATCGACTGCCTCGCGTACGCAGTCGCGCAGCGGCAGATCACGCTTCTCCTTGTCCTTCTTGCGTACCTTGAACTCATTTTTGTAGGTGGTGACGGGGCTTTTCTTGTGTGTGCTGGAAGTTATTATTGCTGTCATGCTGCCTGTTTCTCAAGGAAATAGTCACGAATCATCCGTCGCTGTTCATCAGGTGATTCGGTCAGGAAAACCGCTTTGCGGAATTCCGCACTGTCGGGCCGGCTCCTGCTGTACCAGCCAATATGTTTACGCGCAATCTGAACACCATGCTGTACGCCATAGTGGCGGTAGAGCTCCTCCAGATGTTCAAGCAGGATTGCGCAGATCCATTGTGATGATCTGGCCGGCGCTTGATGACCGGTCTGCAGATAGTGCTGGATCTCATCGAAGATCCAGGGCCGTCCCTGGGCGGCGCGTCCGATCATGATCGCATCTGCGCCGGTGTATGCCAAGACCTGTTTTGCTTTTTGTGGTGAATCGATGTCACCATTTGCTATGACAGGAATAGCGAGTTGCTGTTTGGCTTCACGAATAGTGTCATATTCCGCCGCTCCTGTAAATTTCTCTGCACGGGTGCGGCCGTGGATGGCAACCGCGGCCACGCCTGACTGCTCTGCAATCGATGCAATTTTCACGGCATTGCGCTGTTGCCGGTCCCAGCCGGTGCGGATTTTCAGGGTGACAGGGACATCGACTGCGCGGACCGTCGCCTGCAGAATGTCAGCGACAAGTTTTTCATCGCGCATCAGTGCAGACCCCGCGGCAACCCGGCAGACCTTTTTTGCAGGGCATCCCATGTTGATATCGATGATTTGCGCGCCGCGATCGACGTTGATGCGAGCCGCCAGCGCCATCTTTGCCGGATCAGCGCCGACAATCTGCACGGCAACCGGCCCGGTCTCACCCTGGTGGTCCATGCGCCGCAGTGATTTTCTGCTGCCCCACAGGCTGGTGTCGGCGGTGACCATTTCGGAGACGGCCAGTCCCGCACCCAGGCGACGGCACAGTTGCCGGAACGGGCGATCCGTGACGCCGGCCATCGGCGCCAGTATCAGGTCATTACGCAGTGTGTGACAGCCAATCTTCATCGATCAGGAGTGCGCAGAAAAAGGGACATTTATGCTACCTCTTTTTGCTCTGCACAGAAAGTGTTTCGTCGGCTCCCTTTGTCACGGCTGTTGGGGGTCAGTTCGAGATCGGTTATCATGGTGGGCACGACTATCCCGGAGGAAAAGATGAAAACCGTTGCACTCTTATGCGGAGGCCTGCTGTCGCTCTCCGCCGCCGCGCTGCATGCTGAAACCGCGTCCGTTAGCGATGCGCCGGCAACCCTACAAACAGCCCTGGTTGAAACCACTGATGCGTACCCGGCTGCAGGAAAAGGAACCGTTGAGAATCCGATGGCCATGCTGCAGCAGGGAATGGACAAACTGCTCGACTACCTCAAGGAGCATCCTGATGGTGTGGGGCTGGGGAAATTCCTGGCTGCTGAGATCTCCCCCGCTTTTGACTTCCCCTATATGGCCAGGGCTGCAGCAGGACCATACGGCCGTCACATGACAGAGGCTCAGCAGCAGCGTCTGGTCAACAAGCTGGAAGTGATGTTTCTTACCGCCATGGCGGAAAAACTCTCCAGCTATGACGGTCAGGACGTCGTCTATCTGCCGGCGCGGTCCAACAATTCCAAGCGCTCGACGATTACGGCCTTGATCAACAACCCGGGAGGCTATCCGGGGCGCATCGATTTCCGTGTGCATCTGACCGCTGAAGGATGGAAGATCTTTGATGTTGCCGCCAAAGGCCAGAGTGCAGTCGCGTTTTACCGCGGCTACTTTCGCAAGGCGATGCGCCGGCAAAAAAGCGCCGGCAGCCGGTTAGGGAAGCTCTGATCACATAAAAAAGGGCGCCGTATCTTCCGGCGCCCGTCTTCAGCTCGGTCTGGTCTGTCAATCAGATTTAGAGCGTATCCTGCAGCGCCTTCAAAGCAACGACCTTGACACCAAGGTGCGCCGGTTTTGCAGGGATCTTGATCTCCTCGCCGGTTTGAGGATTGCGGCCCATACGCGCCTTGCGTGCAGGTTTTTTGACGCGGGTGATTTTGACGCCGGTGTCAGGAATCTGAAACTCACCGGAACCGTTGCGCTTGATATGGCGGGTGACAAGCTCGCCAAGAGAACCGAATACAGCGACGACATCTTTCTTGGGTAAACCGGTGCTATCAGCAATGGATGCGATGATGTCCGCCTTGGTCATTTTATTTCGAATTGCCGGCAGCTTTTTAACAGCTGGTTGTTTTTTCGCGGCAGCCTTTTTTGCAACTTTCTTCTTTGCAGCCATAAATGACTCCTCCTCATATTATGATATGCGTCATCCACAGAGATGACGTAGTAAAAAATAGCATATTCAACAGAGGTTTGACAGAAAAAATGTGTAATTATTTCCCCTTTATGCTAAGAAAAGGCAGTTATTTATCTGGCGGAGCCATTTCAGCCGCTCGCAGCAGTGATCGCAACGGCATGTTTCGGGGATTAATCGGCGTATGAAAATACTGGGTGTCGGCATCGCGACGCTCGATATCATCAATCGGGTCGAACGCTATCCTGATGAAGACAGCGAAGTGAGGGTCATCTCGCAGCGACGCTGCCGGGGCGGCAATGCAACCAATACGCTGAGTGTGCTTGCGCAGCTTGGGCATGCGTGCGCCTGGGCTGGCGTGCTGCCGCAGGATGATCCGGATGCGGCCTTTGTTGAAGAGGCGCTGTGCGCCCGGCAGATCGATCTCCGCCATCTGCACAGGCTCTCGTCAGGGAGCGTGCCGACCTCCTATATCACGCTCAGCGATGCGAGCGGTTCCAGGAGCATCACGCATTTTCGGGATCTGGCCGAGTATCGTGCGCAGTGGTTTGTTGATGGCGTCGAAGCGGACGAATTCGATTGGATCCATTTTGAAGGCAGGGCGCCTGACGAGCTGGAGGTGATGCTGCGCCATCTCTCCGGTGTTGAAGGCGTTCGAGTCAGTGTCGAGATCGAGAAGCCGCGCACCGGTATCGAGGCGCTGTTCCAGCTGGCGGAGGTGCTGCTCTTCTCCCGTCACTATGCGCAGGCAACGGGGCACGACGATGCGCCATCGTTGTTGCGAAGCGTGGCGCGGCAGTTGAATGAACAACGGCCGCTGCTGTTTTGTGCCTGGGGAGACAGCGGTGCATGGGCGCTGGACCGCCAGGGAGAGCTGCTGCACGCTCCTGCAGTCAACCTGCCCGCTGTGGTTGATACGGTGGCGGCGGGTGATGTGTTCAACGCAGCGGTCATTGCTGCGCTTGGCGAAGGTTCAGCTCCCATGGAAGCGCTTGTACGCGGGTGTGAGCTGGCGGCCTTGAAATGCACCATGGAGGGATTGGAGGAGATATTCCGCTGATGCAACTGTCCGGGGAGTTGTTTGGTGCCGATTTTTTGATGGCTTGCGGCATTTGCTGCGGAGCGTTGATGCTTGCCGCGGCACGTCATGCACCCTGGCGGAAGTTGGCCGACAGCAGCAATGTTTCCGTTCTGCTCGGTGCGCTGACCGCCATGCTGTTGCTCTGGTCCATGCGCGCCGAGATGATCGACGGCGTGGCGTTTCACCTGTCGGCAATGACGGTGCTGACGCTGATGGTCGGCTGGTGTTTCGCTGTTCTGGGCGGCGGCCTGGTGTTGGCGGGTGTCATCGCAGCGGGATTCGGCAGCTGGAGCGGCTATTTTCCAACGGCATTGGTCGCTGTACTGCTGCCCGCCTCCCTGACCTGGATGATTTTACTGCTGGCGCGCGCCTGGCTGCCGCGCAACTTTTTTATCTATGTGCTGTTGAACGGTTTTCTGGCGGCCGGGTTGATCGCGATGATTTCCGCCTATGTTGTGGCGCTTCTGCTGCTCTTTGCAGCCCAGATCCCTCCTGAGACACTGGCATACAGCTACTATCCGTGGATTCCGTTGATGTTCTTTCCGGAGGCGATGCTCAACGGCTGGGCGATCACCATCCTGGTGATCTTCAAGCCTGAGTGGGTGTTTTCATTCAGCGATGAAGATTACCTGCATGGCAAGTAGGGCATTGAAAAATCTGTAAAACTTGAACACAGGCTAATGCTGGCCTATGCTTTTATCATATGGAGTGAGGAGAAAAACCATGACCGACATGCTTGACCCGATCGTACTCAATCTCGTTTATGTCTTCTTTGGCGGAATATTGACGCTGTTTTTTATGTGGACGGGCTGCAAGGTGTTCAGCCATATTGTCAGTTTCAGCATTCCGGAGCAGTTGAAAGAGGGCAACATTGCCGTCGGCCTGATGATCATGGGAATGTTTATCGGCATCGGCACTGCGCTGGGACTGGTTATCGGGCTTGGATTGAACTGAGATGACTCGCCCGCTATGGCTCCTGGCTTTGTTGATTCCTGCTGTCGTACTGGCGGCAGCAAAGGATCCTCCATTGTCGGATAAAACCTGGAGCAGCAAATATGACCACCATTTCCGCAAATACTCCAAGCACTATTTCGGGCCGAATTTCGACTGGCGCTGGTTCAAGGCCCAGGGGATCGCGGAGTCAAATTTGAGGCCCAAGGCCAGGAGCAGGACCGGTGCGGTGGGGGTGATGCAGATACTCCCTTCGACTTATAAAGAGATCAAGCGCAAGAACAAGCATCTGCGGAGCATCAGGACGCCGCGCTGGAATATCGCCGCGGGCATCTACTACGACCGTCAGATGTACAAGAACTGGCGGGCCAAGATTCCACAAAAAAGTGAGCGCCTGGCATTTGCCTTCGGTAGTTACAACGCAGGTTTTGGCGGTGTCAGCAAGGCGTATAAAAAGGCGAGCAAGGTGCACAAAACAGTCGACACCTGGGACAAGGTTGCCTCCTACTCACCGAAAGAGACGCGCGGCTACGTCAAGCGTATTCGTGGTTTGATGAAGGGAGTCAAATAGAGAACGCAATAAAAAGAACGCCGGGATCAACCCGGCGTTTTTTTCTGATCAGCGTGGATAGCCGCTGCCATAAGGCGACCTGGTATCGTAATCCCGGGGATAACCGTAGGAGGGTCTGCCATAACCATAGGGTGCATCACCCCGGCGGCCACCATAACCACGTGAAGGCCTGGTGGCAGGACGGCGCTGTTGACGATCATCCGGTGCTACTGTTTCAGTATCCATCGGTGCTGCAGGGAGGTTATCAATGGCGCTGTCCATGCGTTTTTGCATCTCTTCCATGCGTTGCTGGCGTCGTTTTTCACGCTCTGCATAGCGCTCCTGCATGGCCTTGCGTCTCTGCTCGTAGCGCTGTTGCTGCTCTGCCGTGGGCAGCGTTGAGCCGCCGGGGCGCGGCGGCATGCGCTGCTCCGCTGAACGCTGCTGCTGTTCCTCGCGACGGGTTTTACGCTGCTCATCGGCAGCCTGCCGGCGGGCTTCGACCTGCTTGAACCACTCCTCCCTGCTCAATCGGGGCCGCGGTTTCATCGCTGAATCCTCGCCAGCGGAAGCACCTTCGCTGGCAGGGGCTGTCACTTCACCGGCAGTGGCGGAAGCCGCTTTTTCAGCAGCTGGCTGGGTCACCGCGTCACCTGGCTTCTCTGGTGCCGGAGTGGCTTCAGTGTCCATCTGCTGCATTTTTTCCACCGCTGCCTGGTGTCGCGCATCGGCTTCCTTGCGGCGTTGCTCCATCTTATCGGCCGCGGCCTTGTAACGTTCGTCAGCCTCCTTGCGCAGCTGTGCAAGGTCATCATCCTGCAAGGTCGTTTCAGCCTGTTGCTTCTCCATCTTGGCGCGTTGTTGACTGATCTCCTGCTGCATGGCCTGGCTGTGTGCATCCATCTCTTTCATTGCAGCCTGATGGCGCTCGTCGCTCTGTTGCTGCATCTTGTCGATATCAGCTGCGGGAGCCGGCACGGGCTGTGCTGCAGGCTGTGGCTGTCCGGCGACGGCCGGTTTTGGCTCGGCCTGTTGTGGAGGCTGCTGCGCCTGTTGCTGCATTGCCTCTTGATAGCGTTGTTGTGCAGCGTTGCGCTTCGCTTCCATCTCTTTCCGCATGGCCTCGCGGTGCGCCTCCGCCTCTTTGCGGCGCTGCTCCATCGTGGCGCGGCGCTCTTCAGCGGCCTTGAGTGCAGCCTGCTGCTCCTTTTCAGCCTGTTGGCGCAAATCCTCGACCGCTGTCGGTGAGGCCTGCTGTACAGCTGATCCGGATGCTGCGGCAGCTGGAGCCGCCTGTGTTGCCGTCTGCCATGGCGGGTTCGCCGGTAACTCACAGCCGATCTGCTGGGCGCGCTGACGATAAAGTTGGTATTGTTCGTTGCGGTATGTGTTTTGTTGCTCGGCGGACAGCGTCTGCATCTTTGCCTGATGGGCCGCACGCTCCTCGTCCGTCACCAGAGAGGCGGTGCAGTTTTCCGCAGCAGCGATGGATGGCGCTGCCGAAAGCATTGCGGCGAAAGCCGATGCGATCAGAGTGTGTTGTAGCTGCATAGTATTCTCCCAAGAATTTCAACCTGCATCATGGTCAAAGCGTACCATACTTTTATCGAATTCTTTACCCCGGGACAGCGAAAAACGCCATCAACCAGGAGGTCTCTGAACGTATACTCTTCATGTCATTTCGACCGCAGGGAGAAATCCTCTTCCCTGCAGAGTCATCAGGTTACTGGCCTCAAGATTTCTCGCTTTGCTCGAAATGACATTAAACCAGAGTTTCCTTTTAGAGAGCGGGCTTTCAGAGATGCAACAACACCAACAAGCACTGCAAGCGGTCATCGAGTCTATCCAGGAGTCGCCTCGCTCCGCTGGCGCACTGATCCTCTATGCCCTGATGAACACCATCAACTATGAGCAGGCAGGGTGCCTGTTCAAGCTCAACAAGCTCCGTGACCTGTCGCCGCAGCAGCGCCAGCTGGCCTATGCGTTGATCGAGGTGATGGCCGCCGGCGGAAACAGGGGGGAGGCCTGGGAACAGGCGATGCAGCAGGTGGATGCGCTGGTGCGAAATGGAGGTGGTCAGGATTCATTGCCGAAATAGAGTTCGGGCTTCAGCTCTGGTGGCATCTGCAGGAAATACCCTTCTTCCTCCAGCGCAGTGATAACCGAGGCGGTATCCACACGGGCCAGCTTGCGTGCGGGGTTGAGCTCGATGGAGAGCACGAAGAGCGGCTTGCCAAAGCTGCTTAGCAACTCCTCCGGCAATCGATCAAAAGCATTCTCTGCCGGGAGATAGAGATACATCTCCTCCTTGCGGGAGCTTTTGTAGATCCAGCAGTTGATACTGTTATCTGACATTCACTCGCTCAGGTGGCTCGACCGCCGACAGGGTTGACCTTGCTGTCCAAGGGGCGAGTGAGATCAAAAGAAGGCTATGACCAATCATTCCTTACAGAATCCATCCTAAATACGCGATATAGCCTGCTGTGTTTCCTCACTGAATAATAACAACTCTTCATCATTCAGAATCCCATTCTTTCTCCAAGCCATGAGCTTGAAAATTGCATTACTACGCCGAATATCATCAAACATCAAAGCGATATCGGCATTTCCTTTTTCTATTTCATTCCACAATTCCAGGAATGAATCATGCTCCTTACCTTTTCGTTCTTGAGCGATACTTTCGGCCTGATCAAGTATCATGTCACAGACGAGGGATAATTTCTCATTTTGCATTGTGCGGAGAAGTTTCCAATCTTTTTCGGGGATACTGTTCATTGTTTGAGTGTTTTATAGGTGATGGACATCTGGTGTAATTATTCGTGTACTTCATAAGCGTATGGATGTGTCATTAAGCCTTGTCAATGCATAACGCTTTAATTAAGCAGCGCCGTTAGGCGTCCGCCTTAAATGCCCTGTTAGATCGTTTCTTATACAGACTTCCAAATATCGCACCAATTGGGAGGATGATCCAGCCTACCAACACTATTCCAAAAAACAAAAATGTGAACGGGAGCATAAAAACACTTTCCACAATTGAAGAACCCGGATACCAAAGTCTCACCGCCTGTATCCAACCAAAAAGCACGCAAAGCAACGCAAATGAACTCAATGCCAATAGAACTCCCTGAACCGATCCAAAATTGTTGGGATCAAAGATAGTTGAAACAACAGCCGCAACCAGAGCACTTCCCAGTGGGAAAAACAAAACCGCAAGTGGCGGCAGATACAACATCAATCCGATACCTTTAGTACCGTAGAAAAGAAATAGAAAACCCGTAGCACAAGCCCCGCCAGCAAATCCCGCGATCCCACTAAAAGTAATAAGATCGCACTTTGGCTTCATAATGATCTAACGTCAGAGTTGTGCGGGCGGAGCGTTTTTTGCGTAGCTACGAACAAACAACTTGTTATGTGCTTTAGCCTTTAAAGCAACAATATTCATCTTTATCTACCAATGCTAAAAAATCTTCCAGAGTATCCACCTCAGGAACTGGTTCATATCGATGCCATTTTAAATCTGCACGTTGCCAGTACACTTTCCATGTTTTTGTTTTTTTAACATATGTTGTTTTTGCCTGCATCTCTTCTACTTTTTTATCTGGATCATTCCATAATGGCCGTATCTCAAATATTTCGATGCTTTGGTCTTTAATGCGAAAGCCTATATCAAGTTGATTGCGAATATGAGTTGGTGGTCGATGGTTGTTTATGTACTCACCTACTAGTTTCTCACATCTTTTTATTTCAAATTCACTTATAGCCATTATTACGATTGATCTGTTTTTATTACCTGCACATAACGATTCGCCTCAGCGGGTAAGCGGTAGCGAGTCCCGATGCAGGCGCTTGTTAGGGTTTTTCATCAGGGTCACGCGGTGCCGGTAAAGCCACGCTATTTCCTTTAAATTCTAAGACTGCCTCCTTTTCTACTTTTTTTAATTTTGGGCTACCAGACAGCAACTCAGCGCTGAGTTCCTCGTGTTCTGCAGAAATTATACCTTCTATTTCTGCTTTGAGCGTTTCGTTCTCGGTGCGAAGCTCTTCAGCAACTTCTCTCCAGACCTTCGCGAGGTTTTGGTAGTTCAATTTTTCTGTTTCAGAACTCGCCTCTTCAGCTAAAACATCTGCTTCTTCAGCTTTGCGCTCTGCTTCAGCTTGATGCGGCCGATTAGTCCTCTGGTCGAATTTCTCTGCGATTTTAGAGGAGAGATTATCGAAGCCCTTCCTGAGAATGTCGGAAAGGCGTTCTTGGATATGCGGCCAAACGTGCTTCTCGACCCAAGGCCACACAATGTTGATCAGGATTGTCGTTACCACGTTTTGTACAGCCATTTTTTCTTATTCCTCTAATGGTTCATGGTTCACATTTTTGACCCTAACGACCAAGCTCAGCCGACGCGAAACCGCGCAGCGGTTGAGCGGTCGGCTGGGGTGCCTTGTTATGCGCTTTCATCCGCTGGACCTACCCAAAAG
>JBDLII010000053.1:0-12855 GCA_039714995.1 Pseudomonadota bacterium | reverse complement strand
CCGAAGTGCGTCACGCCGTCAAGCTGGAATGTCGGCTCCTCGTAGGTGGTGGGCCGCGTGGTTTCGATGCAGCCGCCCTGGTCCACCGAGATATCCACGATGACGCTGCCGGACTCCATCGAGGCCACCTGCCGGCGTGACACCAGCTTCGGCGCCCTGGCGCCGGGAACCAGCACCGCGCCAATCAGCAGGTCGGCATCAGTCAGCGCCTCGGAGATGCTCGCATCGAAAGGATAGAGGGCGGTGACATTGTCGCCGATAGCCCGCATCTGCAGCATGCGTTCACGTCTGCGTTCGAACACCGTCACCTGTGCACCGAAGGCAGCCGCCATGCGCGCCGCATTGCCGCCGGCCTGACCGGCGCCGAGGATCACAACGCTCCCTCTTTCAGCAGCCGGCAGGCCGCCCAGCAAGAGGCCCTTCCCTCTCGCGGAGCTGTGCAGCAAACCGGCGCCGATCTGCACGGCGAGGCGGCCGGCAATATCACTCATTGGAGCCAGTATCGGCAGCCTACCGCGATCGGCAACCGTCTCGAAGGCGATGGCGGTCACGCCGCACTCAAGCAGCTGGTTGGTCAGCAGCGGGTTCGCCGCCAGGTGCAGAAAACAGAACAGCAGCTGATCCCGGCGCAGCATCTCCGGCTCATCCGCCCAGGGCTCTTTCACCTTGACAATCAGCTGCGCCCGCTCGTACAGTGACGCGGCATCTGGTAACAGCGTTACACCATAACCGGCGTAGGCCTCGTCCGGGTAGCCGCTGGCTTCCCCGGCGCCCCGCTGCAGAAAAACTTCATGACCCTCACGCACAAAGTCTGCGCACGCCTGGGGAATCAATCCGACTCGCTTTTCAAGCGGCTTGATCTCGGCGGGAATACCTATTCGCATCGAAAGCGTTATGAATGCTTACTGCTGTCGAGCCCAAACTCAAATGTGTCGATCTTGAAGCCTTCCGGAAAGACGGAAGCCAGTCGCTTTTCAAACTCGGCGTAGACCTCTGCCTTGTGCTGCTGCACGTCATAATCCCGCGTAACCTCTGTTACTCCTTCGAGATCGATTTCCATGTTAAATTCGACATTTGGGGCTAATTTGATATGCGCCATGATGACCACCTCTTCTGCTCTGGATTTATGATGTTTTTAGTCTAGCACATGATCCTGCATACACCCGACCAATACCGGGGTTATTGTGAGAAATTGCGTAAAATGATTTCAACGACATGAAAAATGTAGCATAATTCAATTAATAAAAAGAGAGTGAGACCTTCAAACACCATATTTGCACCAGAGAGAAACCATGATTCATAAACTTGCCCGCACACTCACATCTGTACTGCCTGTCGACAAGGGCCGCGTCGGCAGCTGCAACCAATGCGGAGAGTGCTGCAAGCTCCCATTCAGATGCGGCTTCCTGAAAACGACGGAAGATGGCGAGAACTATTGTGGGGCTTATCACTTCAGGCCCCTGAATTGCAGAAAGTTTCCCAGGACGCAGGCGCAACTGAAAGCGGTCGACGATGTCTGCGGCTTCTCCTTCAAGGAGTAGCATGCCCCTCTTTTCTGTACTGCACTGCTAGCAACTGACCAGTCCCTGCAGTCTGTCACACCTCATGTAACCTCATAACAGAGACTGATGGCGCCATGGGAAGATAGCCTGCGAGCTATAGCCTCTCCCGATAGATATGCTATTATCGCGCCAGTTTCATAGACGCTTGTGTATGAAACGCTCTTCAACAGGCACAGCATCCGGAGATTGTGGCAATACTGCAATCACCCTGTGCCAGAATCATAACCAACATGAGAATCAACAAATGAAAATGATGAACAAGACCTTTATCGCCGCCATCGCAGTACTTGGCCTGTCTGTCACCAGCCAGGTTCATGCACTTGGCAAGATTGACGCCGATAAAGCCAGCGAGCTGAACGCCGACGCCAAGGCCACGCAGGATACCTTCAACAAGGATCAACCTGGCGCCACTGCGATTCTGGAGAGCGCCAAAGGCGTTCTGACCTGCCCGAAAATCACCAAGGCCGGATTAGGCATTGGCGTAGAAGGCGGTAAATGCGCACTGGAAGTCGGCGGGGAAACCGTCGACTATTATAAATACACCGCTGGCAAGTCCGGCTTTCTGGCCGGCATCTCCTCCTACTCCATGGTCATGGTCTTCAACGATGAAGCCGCACTTGGAAAATTCCGTTCCAACAAGCGTGAGTGGGAAGTTGGCGCAGATGCAAGCGTTGCAGTTGCCAAGAAAGGGGTCAGCGGAAAGCTAGACACCAACAACATCAGGGGTCCTATCGTCTCCTTCATCTTTGGTGAAAAGGGACTTATGTATGATGCCTCGTTCAAGGGCGGCCGCTTCAAGAGACTGGAACAGAAGTAAGCAGTCTGCGCATCGCAGGCATTCGGGTCTCCGGCCTGGATCTCTGCTGCCGTAACATGAAAACCTCCACAGTCGTCAGACTGCGGAGGTTTTTTTGCGCCATTTCGCGGTCAGAAGACCGCTCCTACAAGGATTCCGCTTTCGTATGCGGGATCGGTCTTCTGAGCGCGAACAGCACTGCTCAAAAGAGGTGGCAGCTCAGTCGGCGGCCATCGTCCATCTCTCGATTTTCAGGGTACTGCAGACGACACTCCTCCATCGCCTGCGGACAGCGCGGGTGAAAATAGCACCCTGAAGGCGGATTGGCCGGAGACGGCATATCGCCCTGCAGGCGGATGACCTCGCGCTTGGAATCCGGATCCGGGACCGGCACCGCCGACAACAGGGCCTCTGTATAGGGATGCTTCGGATCGGCAAGGATCTGCTCGACACTCCCCTGCTCCACGATGCGCCCGAGGTACATCACTGCCACCTCGTCCGCCAGGTAGGAGACGACCGCCAGGTTGTGGGTAATGAAGAGATAGGAGATGTGGCGCTGCTGCTGCAGCTCCTTGAGCAGATTGAGGATCTGCGCCTGCACCGAAACATCCAGGGCGCTGGTCGGCTCATCACAGATAATCAGCTGCGGCTCCAGGATCAATGCCCGCGCGATGGCGATACGCTGCCGCTGTCCCCCGGAGAATTCATGGGGATAGCGGCCGACAGCCTCCCTTGGCAGGCCAACCTGGTGCAAAATCTCCTCGATGCGCTGCTGACGCTGCTCCCTGCCGATGCCGTTGCCCTGCACAACCAGCCCCTCTGCAACGATATCCTCCACGGTCATGCGTGGATTCATGCTCGCTGCGGGATCCTGAAAGATCAGCTGAATATCGGCGCGTTGGCGGCGCAGCGCTCCGCCCTTGAGCCTGGTCAGCTCTTCGCCATTGAACTCCACACTTCCCGCAGTGGGGCGAATCAATTGCAAAATTCCTTTGCCAGCCGTGGTCTTGCCGCAGCCAGACTCGCCGACCAGCGCCAGCGTCTTGCCCTTCGACAATTTGAGATCGACGCCATCGACAGCCCGCACATGACCAACCGTGTGCCGCAGGATGCCCCTCCTGATGGGGAACCACACCTTGAGATCCGTCACCTCGAGCAGCTTCTGCGCTGCATCGTTTTGCCCGGACTCGATCGGCATGCCGGAACCTGATGTGACAGCGGCATCACTGCCCGGAGTCTCGAAATGACAGCGAAATCTATTCTCCGGCTCACCTTGCCATGGCGGGGTCTCGTGATGACAGAGCGCTTCTGCAAAGGGGCAGCGCTCGACAAAACGGCAGCCGCCAAACTGTGTGCTCAGCGAGGGCACCTGGCCCTCGATGGCCTGCAGCGGCCGGTTGCGCTTCTGCGGCGTCGGCAAGGCATCGAAGAGCCGCTGACTGTAGGGGTGCCCGGGTTGTTCAAAAAACCCGGAGACCTCCGCCGTCTCGACGATCTCGCCGGCATACATGATGCCGACGCGGTCCGCCACCTCAGCGACGACGCCCAGATCGTGCGTAATCAGCAGAATCGCCATGCCGGTCTGCTGCTGCAGTGTTTTCATCAGCTGCAGCACCTGCGCCTGGATGGTGACATCCAGCGCCGTCGTCGGTTCGTCGGCGATCAGCAGCTGCGGTTTTCCGGCCAGGGCCATGGCGATCATGATGCGCTGCTTCATGCCGCCCGAGAGTTGATGCGGATACTCATCGATGCGCCTTGCAGGATCCGGTATGCCGACTTCGGTCAGCAGCTCCTCGACACGCGCCCTGACGCGTCCGCTGTTGCCGGCATCATGCAGCTTGACTGCTTCGCCGATCTGCCGGCCGATGCTCATCACCGGGTTCAGCGAGGTCATCGGCTCCTGGAAAATCATGCCGACACGCCCGCCGCGCTCAGCCCGCATGGCGCGCTCGGAGAGGTCCAGCAGATGGCTCTGCTCCAGGAGGATGTCGCCAGCTGTGATATCCCCGGACGGCGGCAGCAGGCGCATGATCGACAACGCCGTCATCGACTTGCCGCAGCCGGATTCCCCCAGCAGCGCGAAGGTCTCTCCCGGCATGATCTGCAGCGAAACGTCGCTGACCGGTATGACCCTGTCACTGCCGCTGCCGATCGCAGTGGTGAGATTGTTGATTTGTAATACAGGGTTCATGACTTGCCCCGCAGGCGCGGATCGAAGGCGTCGCGCACCACGTCTGAGAAGAGATTGGCCGCCAGCACCAGCGCGAACATGAAAGCGAAAGCCGCCGACAGCGACCACCACACGATCGGCTCGCGCGCCATTTCCAGGCGCGCACTGTTGATCATGTTGCCCCAGCTGTTGGTGCTGGGATCGACGCCGATGTTGATGTAGGCAAGCACGGCCTCGGCCAGCACCAGGCCGCTGAAATCGAGCACCACGGTGATCAGCACGATATGCATCACGTTGGGAACCAGGTGTCGCATCATGATGCGAAAGCTGCTGACGCCGAAAGCCTGCGAGGCCTGCACATAATCCAGCTCGCGGATCTTCAACGCCTCGCCGCGCAGCATGCGGCACAGTCCGGTCCAGCTGGTGACGCCGAGAATGATGCAGAGAAACAGCAGCCGCATATCCGCCCGCTCGATGGTGGTGCTGAAATCGGCGGCGTTGTTGTCCATGTAGACCTGCAGCATCAGCACCGCTGCGGCAATCAGCAGCACGCCGGGAATCGAGTTCAACGTGGTATAGAGATACTGGATGACATCATCGACCCAGCCCCTGAAATAGCCGGCCATGACCCCCATCAGAATCGCTGCCGGCAGCATCACCAGCGTTGTCAGCGTCCCCAGGACCAGGCCTGTACGGATGCTCTTCAGCGCCTGGTAGAAGACATCCTCCCCTACCTTGTCGGTGCCGAGGATATGGTAGTCGAGCGATAACCTGGCGCTGACGAAAATCAGGATGAACAGGATCAACATCGTCCACACAAGCACGGGCCAGGGGAAATTGTCGGTATCATCATTGCTGCGGCGAAGCACCGATAGCCAGTGAGTAACTATTCCCCCTCTCCCCCCGGGAGAGGGCCGGGGTGAGGGGCTTTGCTGCGCGTCAGACCTGCTGCGCTTCCAGAAACCCAGCAGAGCGACAACCAGCAGCCACAGCAGCAATGCCTGGGCAGCGCCGATGGCAATGATCGCACCGATATCGCTGTACTTCTGCGCAGGATCCTCCAGGTGCGCACCACCATACTTCAGTCGCGGATAGATGCGCTCTGTACCACCATCCGGCTGCGTCACCATCTCCCTGGCATAGAGCGTGGTGGCAAAAGGCGCCGAGTAGCTCTTCTCCTGCTGTTCACGCAGCGGTTTGACCAGGGTGTCGAACAGGCTCAGCACCTCGCCGGGATTGGCCGACTCCTCACCGCTGTGAAAGTGAATCGAATCGAGCAGGCCGATGGTGATGAATGCAGCCAGCACCACAGCGGCGCCGACCGCCATGGGGGAGCGGAAAACACGCTGCCAGGGTTCACGCAGGTGCCTGCGGCGGCTTGCATAGCGTATGAACGCCAGGGTCAGCAGCACCAGCAGCCACAATAAAAGGTCCGTCCACAGAAAGAGGAGTTCCGGCATCACTGCAGCCTCACGCGCGGATCGACCAGCGTATAGGAGATATCCGTCAGGATCAGGCCGATGATGTAGAGCACCGAGCCGAGAAACACCATCGAGCGCACGATGGCGAAATCCTGGCTGTTGATCGCGTCGATGGTGTAGCTGCCGAGACCCGGGATGCCGAAAAATGATTCGCTCACCAGGCTGCCCATGAACAGCAGCGGCAGTGCGGCGACCACGCCGGTGAGGATGGGGATCATCGCATTTTTCAACACATGGACAAACATGACCCGCATCTCGGATACCCCCTTGGCGCGCGCGCTGCGCACGTAGTCGCGGTGGATCTCCTCGAGAAACAGCGTGCGGTAGAAACGCGTGGTGCCGCCGATGCCGCCCACCACGCCGACGATGACCGGCAGCACCAGGAATTTCCAGGCATCCTCGGTATCGAAGCCGGAGATCGGAACAAGCTGCAGAAACTTGCCGATCAGAAACTGCCCGCCGATGATATAGAACATCGACGAGATCGACATCATGACGACCGCCAGCACGACACCCCAGGTATCGACATAGGTCGACCTGAAGAAGACCAGCAGCAGCGCCAGCGTGATATAGAGCAGCAAACCCAGCATCAGCACCGGTACGGCGATCGCCAGGCTGGGCCACATGCGCTGGCGGATGTCGTGGCCGATGTCGCGGCCGTTGTCGCTGGAGCCGAAGCGAAAGGCGAACAGGGCCAGCGACTTCTCGGCAAAGATGGTATCGCCCAGCTTCGCCATCCCCTCGGCCGAACTGTTGTAGACCAGCGGCTTGTCGTAGTTGCGCTCCTGTTTCCACTGCTCGATCGCCTCGGGCGTGACGCGCTTCATACCCAGGTGCATGCGCGCCATGTCATCCGGCGTGTTGACCGTGAAAAAAAGCACGAAGGTGATCAGGTTGACGCCGATCAGAATGGGGATGGCATACAGCAGTCGCCTGATGATGTAAGCCATCATCGCGCCGTACTCCGTTCATGGCGGCGATAGAGGTAGATCGCCGGCAGCAGTGACAGCAGCAGCAGGATGATAACGAGCACCACAGGCCAGACGACCGGCTTGTTCCATACCTGGCGCAGGTCAGCCCTGGCTTCGGTATCGATGCCCTTGTACTTCAGCGTGTTGTTGGCCATCAGGTTGGGCTTGGCGTTGCGGTACCACTGGTGATGCAGTACAAAGTCGACCGGGTAGAAGCCCCACACCCAGGGGGCGTCGTGGCGGACGATGGCGATCATCTGATCGATGATCTGCTGGCGTTTTTCGCCATTGGGCAAAAACTTCATCCGGTCGAAGAGACGGTCGAACTCCGGGTTGCTGTAGTTGGCGGTATTCTCACCATGGTGCTTGACGCGCGAATGCGGGCCATAGAGCATGAAGAGAAAATTCTCGGGATCCGGATAGTCGGCATTCCATCCCCAGGAGAACAGCTGCGCGGTACCCTTCAGCATCTTCTCCTGGAAACGGTTGTAGTCGCTGGTGCGGAATATCAGCTCGATGCCGAGTTTCTGGAACTGCTTGCGGTACCAGCTCAGCAACGCCTTGCTGTCCGGCCCTGTCGCGGCGGTATCGAAATTGAGGATCATCGGCTTGCCGGTTTCCGGGTCGCGGCCGTTGGGGTAGCCGGCCCTCTCCAGCAGCGCCCTTGCCTCCTCGATGGAGCGGCGCACCGGCGCGCCTTTGTCGACACGGTAGACCAAGGGGTTGATGCCATCGACGCCCTCCCGGTAGCCAAAAATGCCAGGCGGCAGCGGGCCATGGGCCACCTTGCCGCGGCCATTGCGGAAGATGGAGATGAACTCCTCGTAGTCCAGCGCGATGGAGATCGCCTGGCGCAGCAGGCGGGCGCGCTCTGAATCGCCGCCGACCAGGTCATCGAGCATGTTGAAGCCGAAGTAGTAGATGCTGGTCGACACCGAGGTCAGCAGCTCGATCCCTTTCTCCTGCATCGCGTCGGTCAGCTCCGCCTCGCCGCCGGTGCCGAACTGCACAGCCTGGTCGAAGCTGTCCGAGCCGATACCGGAGACATCATAGTAGCCCTGCAGGAACTTGTTCCAGCGCGGGATCGACTCCTTGTCGAGACTGTAGATGGCCCTGTCGATAAAGGGCATATCCCTGCCGGAATCCGCCAGATAGCCGTCTGCGGCATCGGTCGCTTCGCCGCTGAGCGGATAGCGTTCGCCGCGAAAGTTGGGGTTTTTCTCCAGCACCATGCGCAGGTTGGGATTGTTCTCGGCGAGATAGTAGGGGCCGGTGCCGACCGGGTACCAGTGCAGCGTGATATTGCGCTCTCTCAGCCCCGGCAGGTGGTAGAAGCGCTCGGCCTCCCACGGCATGGGGGAAAAAAAGTTCATCGACAGCCAGTAGATAAACTGCGGGTACTCCCCCTTGAGGCGAATCCGGTAGCTGTACCTGTCGACCACCTCGACGCCTTCGAGATCGAACTGGCGCAGATCCATCCATGGCTGCTCCTCACCGCTTTGCTGCTGCAGCTTGGCGTACGCCTGGTCAAGCTGCGAGGCGAACTCTTTCAGGCCGACGATATAATCCTTCATCAGGCTGGCGATCGGAGAATGCAGCGGCGCGAAGCCCAGCCGCTTGATCTGGTAGACGTAGTCATCAGCGGTCAGCTCCCGCGTGCCGGTACTGTCGAAATCGGAGAGCTGATGCACCTGCTGCAGCCCCTGCCAATCTTTCGTGTAGAGCGGTTTTCCCTGAGCATCCGTGGCAAAGGCGGGATGCGGCTGGTAATGGATGCCCGGCTGGATTTGGATGACGTACTCCGTGAAGGCCGGGGCCTCATCATCATCCATCAATTCAGCGCCATCAGGGCCCAGGCGCCTGATCTGCGGCATCGCGGCTGCTGTCAGCGGCACCACCTCGTAGGGACGCCGCAGAAAATGGTATTGATAGGGCGGCTCGTAGATCTGGGAAATGAAGGCCCACTCGCTGGAGGTGTAGGAGCGCGCCGGATCGAGATGCTTGGGGCGTTCGGCAAAGGAGCTGTAGTAGATGTTGGCGTTGTCGTCCTTTGCCGGATAGGGATTGTTCCAGGCATCCTCGCAACCGCCGAGCAGCAGCAGGATTGCAAGAAGAGGGAGGTATAAACAGGCTGCCCCACAATTTCCGTTATCCCGGCGCAGGCCGGGATCATCCATAGGCTTCACTGGTACGCTGGATTCCGGCCTGCGCCGGAATGACGAAGTTTCATCAAAGTCCACGGGTGAGAAGTTCTTTTCTTCCTGCATAAATTCGGGTAACTTTAACGGCAATCTGACATCCATTACAACAGGTTTAATCATTATGGGATTTCTTCAGGACAAGCGGGTATTGATCGTCGGTGTGGCCAGTAAAAAATCGATCGCCTACGGCGTTGCCAAAGCGATGCATCGTGAAGGCGCGGAACTCGCATTCAGCTATCAGGGCGACAAGCTGAAGGGACGCGTCGAGGGAGTGGCCGAGGAGCTCGGCTCCAGCCTGGTGTTCCCGCTGGATGTCAGTTCGGATGCCGAGATCGACGCCATCTTCTCCGACCTGGGAAAGAGCTGGGACGGCCTGGACTGCATCATCCACTCCGTCGGCTTTGCTCCGAGGGATCAACTCGAAGGCAGCTATGCCGATGCGGTGACCCGTGAAGGTTTCGCCATCGCCCACGACATCAGCGCCTACAGCTTTGCGGCCCTTGCCAAGGCCGGGCGCAGCATGATGCAGGGACGCAATGGCTCACTGCTGACCATGAGCTACCTCGGCGCCGTGCGCACCGTTCCCAACTACAACGTCATGGGCGTCGCCAAGGCCAGCCTTGAAGCCAATGTCCGCTACCTGGCGGATTCACTCGGCCCTGAAGGTACCAGGGTCAACGCCGTCTCCGCCGGTCCCATCCGCACCCTGGCCTCGGCTGGCATCAGCGGCTTCAAGGGCATGCTCGCGGAAGCCGAGGGCAAGACGCCGCTGCGCCGCAACGTCACCATCGATGAAGTCGGCAACGCGGCGGCCTTTCTCTGCTCCGATCTCGCCTCCGGCATCACCGGCGACGTGCTCTACGTCGACTCCGGCTACCATATCCTCGGTATGGCATAACTTTTGATCGGTATCGCGGTCACAAGACCGCTCCTACACCCAATACTGCAACAGCATGTAGGAGCGGTCCTCTGACCGCGAATTGAAGAAGCATATTACGGCAACTCCCAGTCACGCCACACCGGCACACAGCCATGCGGCAACGGTTGCAACCTGCCCAGCTCGGTCCAGGGATTGTCGGGGTCGTGGAAATCGGATCCGGCTGACGATAGCAGCTCGAAATCCCTTGCATGCGCCGCCATCGTGAAGCACTCATCCTTGCTGTGGCTGCCGGAAACGACTTCAAGCGCCTTCCCGCCAGCCTCCCTGAATTCGCCGATCAGTCGCCTCAACTTGGTGCGTGTCAGACGATAACGCGCTGGATGGGCGATGACGGCATCTCCTCCGGCGCCGCGTATCCAGCCGACAGCCTCGTCGAGGGCGGCCCATTCTCCCCGCACATGCCCGGGCTTGCCCCTGACGAGATAGTGCCTGAAGACATCCCGCATATCCTTTGCCCTGCCCTGTTCCAGCAGATAGCGGGCAAAGTGGGTGCGGCTGATCAGGGCGCCATTCGACAATGCGTACGCCGCCGCATAGGCGCCGCCGATGCCCGCCTTGTCAAGTTTGCGACCGATCTCCCGGGCGCGCCACTGACGAAACTCCACCAGCCTGGCAAGACCCTGCTGCAGTGTCGCTGCCTGCGGATCGATGCCGAGTGCGACGATATGAATGGTGGCGCCCTGCCAGGTGACCGAGATCTCTGCGCCTGGAACCAGCTGCAGGCCACACTTTGCAGCTGCCTGCTGCGCCTCGGCAATCCCTCCGGTCGAGTCATGGTCTGTCAGCGCCAGCACCCTGACGCCTGCGGCAAAGGCGCGATGAACTAGCTGCGCAGGTGTCAGTGTACCGTCAGAGGCTGTAGAATGGGTGTGAAGATCGTAAGTCATATCAACCTTTGTATTGGATGCTCTGATTGATTGTCATGTCGCCGAGTCGTTCAGAACCTGCTCATGCTACCAAATACGCCATGAATTCACCCGCACAATCGACTGTTCCCGCCGATCTCGGTGTGGTGATGGAGGAGTTTTTCACACTCGCCACACATGTTGCAGGCCGCTGGGAGGAGGAGTCGCAGAGTGATGTTGCCGGGACCAACCCCGGGATGATCATCAATGCAGTCGAGCAACTGCATGGTATTCTGCAGTTTTATACTGGGGAGAGAGAGAAAGCTTTCGATAGCGCAGAACTCAATCAATGCTGCGACTATGGCCTGCAACTGTTCGCCGAGCTCTCATCGCAAGCCGCTGCGGCTCACCTTGCAGAAGAGTCGTTGAAGATCGAAAACCTCTGCTTCCCTTTTGCCGTCTGGGCGGCACGGCTGGGCGCCGAGATCTCCACGCTTGAACCCGTGGTCAATGCGATCGCAAGGATTGCCAACGATGTTCGCAAACCCCCGGAACTTGAACAGCTGTATCGGCAAATCAGTGAAATCGTCTATGCCGTCAGCGAACCGATTCGCCAGGATATGGAAGGCTCCAACCCTCACCGTCCATGGCGAATTCTCTTATTGAACCGCGCCATTGTCGCTACCCGTTCGCATCAACCGGTATTGATAGAAGATGCCTACAAGGATATCGTCACCATGCTGCCCGCGGATGCATCGCAGTTTTTTCGCGAAGGCATGGAACAAATGGATGCCATCGGCTATCCAACCCATGTACGCAAGATCGTGGAGACCTGGTACCAGCGCTACTCAACAAAGCCGACGCTTCATTAGGCGATCTCTGAACGAATCGCTTTTCCCGTCATTGCGAGCGCAGCGTGGCAATCTCGTCTTATAAAATCAATAGGTTAGAGATTGCTTCGTCGCTACGCTCCTCGCAATGACGATTTGTTCAGAACCTCCTTAGCACAGTTCTGTTATATTTCACACTTTAACGTTTGCAATGTGCCTTGCCTATTGTGCCCAACGGATTGATGCGCCTCGCTGCGCTCTGCACATCCCATGGGTTGAGGATCTAACCAAAACCTAAAACTTAATACTTTCCTCATGAAACTTCTTTTTGAACTCTTTCCGGTGCTGCTCTTTTTTGCCGCCTACAAGATCCATGGCATCTATATCGCCACCGCGGTGATGATCATCACCTCGCTGCTGCAGGCGTTCTACCTGTGGCGCAGAGACGGCTCCATTCCCACCATGCACTGGGTGACGCTGGGGCTGGTGGTGCTGTTCGGGGGCTTGACCTTGCTGCTGCAGGATCCCACCTTTGTCAAGATCAAGCCAACCATCGTCAACTGGCTGTTTGCCGGCGCTTTTCTCGTCGCCCCGTTTTTCGGCGGCAAAACCCTGCTGCAGCGCATGATGGAAGCCAATGTCGAGCTTCCCGAGAGCAGCTGGAAAAGCCTGAATGTGGCATGGATTCTCTTTTTTGCCGTTCTTGGTGGATTAAATGTTGCAGTCGCCTTCAACTTTAGCGAAGATGCGTGGGTCAATTTCAAGCTGTACGGGTTGATGGGGCTGACATTTCTGTTTGCCCTGGCGCAGGGATTCTATATCGCCCGCCACCTGCAGAATACTGAAACAGTCAATCCCGGTGAGACCAGTTCTCAGACTGACGAGGCGTGAAAAAAGCTTATCCTCTCGCAAAGACGCAAAGGGTTTTCTTGGCGAGCTTGGCGTCTTTGCGAGAGCCATGATTGAAACATAACTCAATCACTACTGATACATTATTGGAAAATATAGTGATGTACTACGCCATAATTGCCGAGGATGTTCCCGGCAGTCTTGAAAAAC
>JBDLII010000052.1:0-12897 GCA_039714995.1 Pseudomonadota bacterium | reverse complement strand
CCGAGAGCCCGAGCGGATTGGGACGAAAAGGCGAGCGGCTGGCGAACACCCCGACCCGCCTGTTGCCGCCGAGACGCGGCGGTCGCACTGTCGGTTTCCACTGGCCATCGGCAACGGCATGGAAGCGCCAGATCAGCCACAGGTGGGAGAAGGCTTCCAACCCCTTGAGCATCTCCGGCCGGTCGTATGGAGCAAGCAACTCGACGACCCCGCGGGCAGCCTTGACCACTCCAGGCTGGCGTGGAATCCCGAATTTCTCCTTGAACGGCGTGTGAATGACGGCAACATGTTTCAATTTGCGGCCTGTCGGGTTTTGAGTTTGTAGCGCTCCATCAGATAGCAGAGGCAATCCTGGCGAATCACGCGTTCATCCCTGGTCAGCATGGAGGGCATCACCGGGACGCAATTGACCAGCCTGCCCTGCTGCAGTTCGAAATAGTCCTCTGCGACAAGCTCGCCGCTCTCGCTGGTCACCACAAACGGCATCTCCTCACCATTCGTATCGCCCCAGTGGGTGCCGACAGGCAGTTCACTGAAATTGAAGCGTTCCAGTTGGGGATCGAGACCGAGCTGGTGGTGTGCGCCGAAGCCGAACTCGAGGTCAACGGGAATCTTGACCGTGGCAACCGTGTGAAACAGATCCACCTCCGTATGGGCGAGGTTTTCATCAGAGAGATCGTGCAGGTGCAGGCAGGCATCGACAAACTGCTGCGTATGGCGGATGCCCGCTGCATCGCCGACCTTACCGCACTCGATGGTGACCGCCGGACAGAACTTCGCGAAAGCCAGCGATTGCACCCCCCGCGGCCGGATAAAGTAGATCACCAGCCGGCTGAAGAGCGTTGCCAACCTCAGAAACCTGTTGTTGACGACGTTGACACAGGCGTAGTGTGGATTCAGGCCGGTGTTGTTATGGATGTCGATGCTGGCGAAGAGCCCGCGCTGCCGCATCAGTGCGGTCACCTGATCCATCAGGCTGGTCTCTGCCGAGACATAACCCTTTCCACCCGGCCAGGAGCGGTTGTAATCCGGCTGGCCATCCAGGCGGCGCAGTCGATGGCGGGCGGCGTCGACATTGCCGATAAACAGCACCAGGGTGCGCGGCAGCGGACGCACACCGCCTCCAGGCTCATACTCCCGCAGCAGGCGGCGTACGGCCTCCCATCCCGTGGTCTCATTGCCATGCAGCAGCACCGAGACGAACAATGGCGGTTCACGCATCCCCCGCAGCGTGATCAGTGTCGGTCCCTGGAGTGCATCGGCCAGCTGCTGCGCCTGCAGCTCAAGCAGCCCCTGCGGAATCCGATCCAGTTCATTGAGCATCACAGGCTCCAGCGATGAACGGGCAGCGCCGTTTGCTGATGCTCCGCATAACAGAGCGTCAAATCCCGCCATTGCGGTCCATAGCGGTCAACCCACTTTTTCTGCCAGGCTGCTCCTGTCTGGCCGCTCTGCAGACGCTGCCTGATCACGTCCAGGTAGTACGCAGCCTCATGCCCGTCAATACCGGCCAGCAAGAGTCCCTGCTGCGCCTGGTCGAGCAACCGCTCGAGACACAGCGTTTTAAGGCTGCCATGTTCACCATCGAGCCACTCGACCCGTGCATTGACGCCCTCTTTTGCAGCGCGGTAAAAGTTGGCTTTGCAGGCTGAAAACGGCAGCCGCTTCTCCGGCGCTTTCCCGGCATGCGCCAACGCCGTCACCAGGCCGTAGAAGAGTGCGGCATTGGCAAACTGGTCCACATGTGTCGGGCCGGCAGGAACCACGCGGTGCTCGATACGGATATGCGGCCGACCATCCGCGCTGAAACCCACCAGTGGTCGGTTCCAGCGCCAGATCGTGCCGTTATGCAGGCGCAGATGCGAGAGCTGCCGGGAATCATCATCAGTGAGCATCGGCAGCAACACCGGATAGCGCTCCAGATTCAGGGCAAACACCTCGAAGATACTGCTGTCGAGATACCTGTAGCCAAATGAGACCCGGTTGGTCCTGTCCGAGGCGCCCACGGAGACGGCCTGCTCAAACAGCGGGATGCGCGTCTCCTCCCACAGCTGTCTGCCAAACAGAAAGGGTGAGTTGGCGCTGACGGCAACCACGGCCGCGGAGACAATCTTGGCGGCATTGTAGTAACGCGCAGCGAGCTTTGCAGCGACCTGCAGATGGATCTGGAAAGAGGTGGCGGCCGATTCGAGCATTACGTCATCATGGCTCAACGCAAGTCTCTCCTCACCCTCGATCAGCAGTTCGATAGGCTTGCCGCCGCGCAGGCGTAGAATTTGCTGGTTCAGCGCCACGTAGCGCTTCAGCTGCGACATATGCTCCAGGATCAGATGCCGGGGGCGGATCGTCGGCAGGATGCCGATTCCCTGAAGATGCATCCCCATGGAATCCGCCATCTGCTGACATCTTTGCCAGTTCCCTTCGAGTGACTGCTGCATGCGTGACAGCGCATGGCCGGCCAGCGGCTCCGGCGGGCCATTGAGCTCTATATTGAAGGTCGCAAGCTCGGCAACAACATCAGGATCATCGAGCGCCTGTAAAAACGGCACATTGCGCGGCGCCGGATCCCCGTTGCCGTCAACCAGCCACGCCTCGAGTTCATAGCCGGCCACCGGCTCGGAGTTATCCAGCTTTCCATCCCTGAGCATCTCCTCCAGCAGGCGCGTCTCCGCCACCAGGCGCTGATGGAACTCATCAAAATCGCGTTGCTGAAAGGTAGCGCTGTCGATCTCCTGTCCCATGCCTATAACTCAATGACGTTCTCAGGATGCTGTTAACGAATGTCATTGCGAGGAGCGTAGCGACGAAACAATCTCTCACCTATTGATATCAATGCATGAGATTGCCGCGCTTCGCTCGCAATGACGCTTTCCCAGGCAAATTCCGAACAGAACAGGCTGACAAGAGCCCTCTTTGCCGGTGAAGTTTATAATCCGACGTAACCACGCTCTTCGTGGAGTGCGATATCCAGCCCCTCGCTCTCCTCCTCTTCGGTGACACGCAGACCGAGCGTCAGATCGAGGATTTTCAGCACTGCGTAGGTCACTGCCGCCGTAAACACAACCGTTGCGGCAACGCCGGTAAACTGAACCCCGAGCTGACCTGCCATGTTCTGGATGCCGTCGGCGAAGCCGAAGCCGCTGAAGACGCCCAGCGTGGTCGCCGAGAAGACGCCCGCCAACAAGGTGCCGAGGATGCCGCCGACGCCGTGCACCGGGAAGACATCGAGCGAGTCATCGATCTTCAGTTTCTGCTTCAGGGTCAGGGTAGCGACAAAACAGACCGAACCTGCCAGCAGGCCGATAATCAGGGCGCCGCCGGGACCGACAAAGCCTGATGCAGGGGTGATCGTGCCAAGGCCTGCCACCATGCCGGTGACGATGCCCAGGGCGCTGGCCTTGCCATACTTGATCCACTCTATCGCCATCCAGGTGATCGCCGCCGTCGCCGAGGAGATATGCGTCACCAGCATCGCCATCGCCGCATCACCGTTGGATGCCAGCGCGCTGCCGCCATTGAAGCCAAACCAGCCGACCCACAGCATGCCGGCGCCGGTCACGGTCATGGTCATGTTGTGTGGCATCATCACCTTGGTGCCGAAACCCTTGCGCGGGCCGAGTACCAGTGCCGCCACCAGCGCCGCAACGCCTGCCGTGATATGCACCACGGTGCCGCCGGCAAAATCGTAAAGCCCCTGCTGCTGGAGCCAGCCGCCGCCCCACACCCAGTGGGTAACAGGCACATAGACCAGCAGCAGCCACACCGCGCTGAAGATCAGCATCGCCGAGAACTTCATGCGTTCAGCGTATCCGCCAATGATCAACGCCGGGGTGATGATGGCGAAGGTCATCTGAAACAGCATGAAGAGGACTTCGGGGATATCGCCGGAGACGGTCTCACGGCCGATACCGGACAGCATCACCTTGCTGAAATCTCCGATCCATGCACTCCCCTCGCCGAAAGCCAGACTGTATCCCACGACCAGCCACAAGATCGAGGAGACGCCGGCAATCGCAAAACACTGCATCAGGATGGAGAGCACGTTCTTGGCGCGCACCAGACCGCCGTAGAAGAGCGCCAGACCAGGCAGCGTCATGAACAGTACCAGCGCGGTTGACGTCAGAATCCATGACGTATTGGCGGCATTCAGGTCACCCTCTGCCGCAAACAGCGGACCCGGCAACATCAACAACAGCGAGAGAAGAGTCTTTTTATGAGTGGAATCAAACATCGAGGCGCCCCTTGCGGTCTTTTTTGAAATTAATCTGGTTTCAAGCGCCAGATTCTATACCACTCATTGCGGGGCTGCACCTTTTCATCAGGCAAAAAAAAACCAGCGTCGTGTCACAAACGCTGGTCAACTGAGTCAAAGGGGAGTCACATATAACTGTATAACCACTGAAAAAAACGATAAAAGTGGTAAGCAGTAATCAATAGACAGAGGTAAATCAGGAAAGTTCGATGTTTTGTAAATTTTTCTGAAAATTATTTTTGAAATTTTTTTTCACGTCGCGATCAGCGGCTCCTCAAAAAGCGATGAACGCATCCATTTCATGTCATTTCGAACTCAGTTGGAATCCTCTACAGATTATAAATCAGCATATTACACGTTATATTTCGCGTTATTTCTCAACAATCCCTTGCATTAAACAAGCATTTTTCCGTCCTGTTATTTCACTCGTTTCCATGCACGAATTTATTGCGAACTTCCCGAATATCGCAGCAGACGTCTGAAGATCCAGCTTCTCGGCGCTGTAGCACCGTCCAGAACATACTCCAGCGCAACAGGGTCTTGCAGGGTCCAGGCCATCTTTGACTGCACCCAGTAGCGGCTGCACCACAGAATTTTGTCACCCGTAGAGACTTTCTGCTCTTTGCCTGGCAGCAGGATACGCGACTCGCGGTGAATCATCAGCAGCGGAATGACCGGCAAACGGCGCTTGCGCTCACGCGGATTGCGTTCCAGGTCGCCGATGGTGACCACTTTCCCCTCGACCGTCAGGGCAGTATGGACAGCATCCGCATGCTCCTTGTCGACGGTCATCTCCCACACATCGGGGACCTCCTCACTGGAGATGGCAATGAGGCGGCTGACGAGTTCGCAGGCCCAGTCATCCTCCTCCCCTTTAGCCAGCGACATGAACTCCTGCAGCAACGGCGTCGCCAGCAGCATGCGTATCTTGTTGGCGATGATCTGGCTTGGATGCATCACCATATTGGCATGCACAGCCTTGACGATGGTGTTATTGGTGCGCAGGTTCTGCCGCAGGATGATGAACAGGTCCGGATTCAGCTCCCGCGCCGTCATGATGATCGAGAGATTATCCACGTCCCTGTCAGTCCCGGCGACGATACCGACGGCGGAGTCGATGTCCGCTTCCAGTAGCGTGGCAGCCTCGGTACCCTTGCCGACCACACAGCCGGAGGGGGGAGTTCCTGTTTTTTCAGGCGTTGCCTCGATGACGACCACATCCATCCCCTCCATGGTCAGACGTTCATAGACTGCCTTGCCGAAACGCCCGTAACCGCAGAGCACCCATTTTCCCTGCTGGGGAGGATAGATGGGCTCGGTCAACGGCTGGTGGGACAGCCCTCCCAACCACTCACCCAGAAGGTGCAAGCCCGGTGACTGCAATGCGATGGATAGGTGCATCGCAAATGATTCGAATGGATCGACAATATAGTTGGTGCCGAAAGACTCCATGTTCTTCTCAACTTCGGCAGAGTCAGCCCTGCAAATCACAGTGAGTTCGGGGCGCAGCAGCTTACTGCTGATCGCCACTTTCAGATTGACCGAATTGCGTTGCGTCAACGCCACCACTGCAGAGCAGTTGGGGCGCGTCAGACCGGCCTGGGTGAGGTTTTCGGGTATCATTGCATCACCGCAGAATGCCGGGACGCTCTCGCGCAGATTCTGCATGCGTATCAGGTTGATGCACTGCGGATCACTGTCAATCACAACCACATGCTGATGACGCTCGGTCAACGCCATCACCAGTTCCCGGCCGATGCTGCCATAGCCCGCTATCAGGAAAAAAGGCTCCGACAACCGCCTGACCCGTCGCGAAAAACGTCCGACGGTCAGGGCATTCTGGAAGGCTTCCCCCTGAACCAGGGCAAGCAGGGTGCCAATAGCATAGATCCAGGAGATAACCGTGGCATAGATCGATACAATCACCCACATGCGCTGGGCATCTGTGAAGGGATAGGGAATCTCGCCAAAGCCAATGGTCGTCGACATGAAGCTGACAAAATAGAAGGCGTGGAAAAACCCCATGTGCACCGGCTGGCCGCTCTCGTCCTGTCCGGGAATCAGCACCAGTCCCAAGATCGAGATCGAGTATGCCAGCAACAGCGTCAGCAGCGGCTGACGCATGTTGCGGAAAACCACGTAAACGATGTTATCCATGGCAACCGGCTCAGCGGCGCAGCATGACCGTTTCGACCAACAGCAGTATCACTGACACCACATTGGCGAGTACGGCGCCCGCCGACAGGGAGACGATGCTGGCCATCACCCCTGGCGTCAGTCCGGTCCCGGTCACGTAACTGGCGGTGAACCAGATGATCGCCGCGACAAACAGCTGCAGCAGGGCCGCCAAGCTTGTCGACAGCAGGATGGCCCCGACCTGGGTGCGATCGCCGAATTTCAGGATGGTCGCAATCAGGTTCACGACGATCACGGCAAAGAGCTCATACACGGGGTGGTGCGCGGGGTCCTCCATATCACCCAGCACGAAACCGAAGTTGAGCGTCAACGCCAGGACGATGAAGAAATTGAAGATGACCTTTTCTGAATTCATGATGACACTCCTGATGTCGTTGTTTTCTACCTGGTGAGATCAGGCCTCAGACTGACGAGACATGAGAGATATCAATTCTCTCGCCAAGACGCCAAGACCGCAAAGGTTTTCTTGGCGAGCTTAGCGCCTTTGCGAGAGTTATTATTGATATTTGACTCAATTATGAAGATGTCGAGTTCCCTATAGATCCAAGTGTAAACGCTGGATGAGATATTCCAACTCATTTTTTACCTCGACGCTACTTCTCCAGCATCCCTTTCAGCACCATATCGGTCAATGAGACGATGCCGCAGATTTCGCCATGCTCGATCACCGGCGCCCGGCTTAATTTGAATTTGTCGAACAGCCGTGCGCAATAACGGATATCCATATCGGGAGAGGTCGTCAACGCCGGCTTGGTCATGACTTCGTAGATATTGACGCGCTCCGGTGCGCGATCAACGGCCAGGACCTTGCGGGCTATGCTGGTGAGAGTCACAATGCCGTAGACGTCATCCTCGTGACGCTTGTTGACAATCAGCGTCTTGGTCTCAACATGCTTCATGGTTTCAAGCGCTTCGGCGACAGTCGCCATGCCGTCGACGGTATCAAAATTTCTCTTCATGACGTCCTGAACACGGATAATATTTCGTCTCATATCTCCTCTCCCACCTTGCCGCTGAGTTGCCTGATCTGGTGGCTGACGCCAATGGCGTCCTCCACATCGATTTGAAATGCGATACCAGTCCCGGGCTGCTCGTCAAAACGGCATTTTTTCGCGATGGTTTCAAGGATGGCGCGGCTGGCATGCTCCTCGACGAGCAGCAGCACCAGGTCGCGCTGGGTCTCCAGGGCAAGGCCGAAGAAGGTCTTTTTTCTCTCGGCCCCCTCACCGCGCGCCTGATTGAGCACCGTCGCACCGGTCGCGCCCGACTCGCGCGCGGCATCCAGCACGGTATCAGTATGATCATCATCCACAAGAACCAGAATCAGTTTGAAATGCATGGCTACTCCTCGATAGCTTGTTGTTGACGGCGCGCATACCAGGTTCCCAGTTGCGCATATCCCATCACCGACATGATTGGAAAAAGGCAGGCAAAGGCGATCATGCCAAACCCGTCCAGCATCGGATTGCGTCCGGGCACCGTTGCCGAGAGCCCGAGCCCCAGCGCCGCCACCAGCGGCACCGTGACAGTCGAGGTGCTCACCCCGCCAGAGTCATAGGCCAGTGCAATGATTGAACGCGGTGCAAACAGCGTCTGCAACATCACGACGATATAACCGGAAATGATGTAGTAGTGCAGCGGCGTGCCGGTAATGATGCGGAACGCGCCCAGCGAGATGCCCAGCGCAACGCCGAGCGCGACGGCAATGCGCAGCCCCCAGGGATTGATACTGCCACCGGAGACATCGCTGGCCTTGATCGCCACGGCGATCAGCGACGGCTCGGCGATGGCGGTCGAAAAGCCGATGGTGAAGGCGAACAGGTAGACCCAGTAGTAGGAGGCCCACTGGGTTGCAATATTGTCGCGGAAGGCCTCGACGTCAATGCCGAGGAACTGCGGGTCCGTGAGCTGCTGCGCCATCAGCTTGCCGACCGGGAAGAGTGTCTGCTCCAGTCCCATGAGAAAAAAGGCCAGTCCAAGGATCACCAGCAGAAATCCCGCTAGAATGCGCTTGAGGTGGCGTACCTTGCGGCGCAGCACCAGGAACTGGAAGCCGAAGAGGATCGCTGCGATCGGCAGCACGTCGCTCAGCGTGTCGAGCAAAATCTCCGCAAACTCCGACAGCCACTGCATCATAGCAGAATCCCGTAGGCCATGACGAAGATCATCGGCGTCAGCGACGCAAAGGCGATCAGGCCAAAACCGTCGATCATCGGATTGCGCCCGGAGATACTGCTGGCCAAGCCGACACCGAGCGCCGTCACCAGCGGTACGGTGATGGTCGAGGTCGTGACGCCGCCGGAGTCGTAGGCGATGCCGATAATCTCCCTGGGCGCGAATATGGTCATGACCACCACACCGAGATAGCCGCCGATGATCAGGTACTGGATCGGCCAGCCACGCACGATGCGGTAGACACCGAGCACGATGGCAAAACCCACCGAGAGCGCTACAGTTAACCTGAGGCCATCGGCATAGGATTCCTTGGCTTGGTCTGTCGCGGCAATCATGCCACCGTTAGCGGCCACCTCCGCAGCCTCGTTGGCGACGGCGATCAGCGCCGGTTCCGCCACCGTGGTGCCGAACCCCAGCGCAAAGGCGAACAGCAGCAGCCACGGCAGACTCCCCTTACGGGCAAAGTCGTATGCCATGTTTTCGCCGATCGGAAACAGGCCGATGCGCAGGCCATGGACGAATAGCGTCAGGCCCAACACCACCAGCAGCAGGCCGCCGAGCATCTTCAGCAGGCCGGGGAAAGGCTGCTGCAGCACCAGCAGCTGGAAAAAGGCAATCACCACGACGATCGGCAGCAGATCGCGGATACTCTCGTAGAATGCCTTGATGAGCGGGTTCAATGTCGATGATGCATCGTCAACGAATGTGTTGGACAGCATACCAGAGAGGCGCGTCAATAGAAAATATTTGGCATGATGCTGCAATTTAATGAAAAATCACCCGAAAAACTGGACATCTGCGTGCAAATTGGACACACTTCGTCTATATTTGCGTTATCGCATTCATTTCGATGGATAGAGTTTCTATGGCCCGGATTCTGGTACTCAATGGACCCAATCTCAATCTTCTTGGCCGCAGGGAGCCCGGGATTTACGGCAACGAGACACTGGCTGACATCCGGAAACGTCTGCAAAAACAGGCTCAAGATGCAGGAACCAGTCTCGAACTTGCACAATATAACTCGGAACATCAACTCATCGAACGTATTCATGCAGCTCTGGATGATGACACCGCCTTTATCATCATCAACCCGGCTGCCTTTACCCATACCAGCATCGCGCTGCGCGATGCACTGCTCGGCGTAGAGATCCCGTTTATCGAGGTGCATCTCTCGAACATCTACCAGCGTGAGGAGTATCGCCACCACTCCTATCTGTCTGACATTGCCATTGGCGTTATCGCCGGTCTTGGCAGCCAGGGTTACGATCTTGCCCTGACTGCCGCCCTGACACATCTCTAGAGGGATTATCCGTGGATATTCGTAAAATCAAGAAACTGATCGAACTCGTTGAAGCCTCTGATGTGGCTGAAATCGAAATCAACGAGGGCGAGGAGTCCATTCGCATCAGCCGCACCGGCGCCATGCCGGCGCCGCTGATGGCGGCTCCACAGCTATTTCCTACTACAGCGCATCCCGTGGAGATGGCTACTCCGGCGCCCGCTCCCGCAGCCCAGCCAGCCGGGGCCCCGGCAACCCCCGCGGCAGCCGAAGAGCCTGAGCACACAGGCCACATCGTCAAATCGCCGATGGTGGGCACCTTCTATCGGTCCGCATCCCCCGAAGCATCTCCATTCGTTGAAGTAGGCCAGTCAGTCACCGAAGGCGACATCCTGTGCATCATCGAGGCCATGAAAATCCTCAACCAGATCGAGTCGGACGTCTCGGGTACCGTCAAGAAGATTCTTGTCGAGAATGGCCAGCCCGTCGAATACAACGAACCCCTGTTTGTCGTTGAATAACCGGGGAATCGCATGCTAAGCAAAGTACTTATCGCAAACCGTGGAGAGATCGCTCTGCGCATCCTGCGCGCCTGCCGCGAAATGGGAATTCACACCGTGGCGGTGCACTCTGAAGCGGACCGCAATCTCAAGCATGTGCTGCTGGCGGATGAATCCGTCTGCATCGGCCCGTCGGCCTCCGCCTCCAGCTACCTGCAGATCCCGAACCTGATCAGCGCCGCCGAGGTGACCGATACCGTCGGCATCCATCCCGGCTATGGCTTCTTGTCGGAGAATGCCGATTTTGCAGAACGGGTGGAGGATTCCGGTTTTATCTTTATCGGCCCGAAACCGGAAACCATCCGCATGATGGGTGACAAGATCACCGCGATCGATGCCATGAAAAGTGCAGGCGTTCCCTGTGTTCCGGGTTCCGAGGGACCGATCGACGAAAATGACGAAAAGGGCACGCTGCAGATTGCCAGGGAGATCGGCTACCCGGTCATCATCAAGGCCTCCGGTGGCGGCGGCGGGCGCGGCATGCGCGTGGTGCACTCCGAAGGCTCGCTGCTCAACTCCATCGCCCTGACCAAGAGCGAAGCCAGAGCCGCTTTCAACAACGACGTCGTCTACATGGAGAAGTTCCTGGAAAACCCCCGTCATGTCGAGTTCCAGGTGCTCTCAGATACGCACGGCAACGCCATCCACCTGGGCGAACGCGACTGCTCCATGCAGCGCCGCCATCAGAAGGTCGTCGAGGAGGCGCCTGCCCCCGGCATCAGCAGCAAGGAGCGCAGGAAGATCGGTGAGCGCTGCGCCGAAGCCTGCCGCACCATTGGCTACCGCGGCGCCGGAACCTTTGAATTCCTGTATGAAAACGGTGAATTCTACTTTATCGAGATGAATACCCGCGTCCAGGTGGAACACCCGGTGACAGAAATGGTGACAGGCGTCGATATCGTCAAGGAGCAGCTGCGCATTGCCGCGGGAGAGGAGCTCTCCTACACGCAGAAGCAGATCAAGATCAGGGGACACGCCATGGAGTGCCGCATCAACGCCGAGGATCCCGACAGCTTCATACCCAGCCCGGGGCAGATCACCAACCTGCATTTTCCCGGCGGCCCCGGCATCCGCGTCGAGACCCATATCTACAACGGCTACACGGTGCCGCCCTTCTATGACTCGATGATCGGCAAACTGATCGCCCACGGTGAAAACCGCGCATCCGCCATGGCGCGCATGCGCATCGCGTTGTCAGAGATGGTCATCGACGGCATCAAGACCAATATCCCATTGCAGGCCGATATCATGAAAGACGCCGCCTTCCAGGAGGGCGGCGTCAACATCCATTATCTCGAGAAGAAGCTGGGCCTCTAAAACCTGAAATAGACCACGGAACACACGGACGACACGGAATGACTGCAGTATTTTTTCCGTGTCGTCCGTGTGTTCCGTGGTAAAAAAATCCCTCCTCATGCCCTGGCTCCAGATACACATCACTGCAGGCAAGCCTGCTGCCCCATTCATCGAGACCCTGCTGGAGGGGCTTGGCGCACTCAGCGTCACGCTCACCGATGCCGGTGACGAGCCGCAGCTGGAGCCTGCTCCGGGTGAAGAGAAGCTGTGGAGCGAGACCATTATCACCGGGCTGTTTGACGCCGCGACCGATCAGCGCCGTCTCACCCGGGCCGTCGAGCAGGCGGCGGCGTCTGAACGGATTCCGCTGAACATCCGCAGCGAACTCCTCCAGGACCAGCCCTGGGAGCGTCTCTGGATGGAGAACTTCAAGCCTATGTATTTTGGCCGCAGGCTGTGGGTTGTGCCGAGAGGCCAGCAGCTGCCGGCGGAGGCGGGCAAGGATGCAGTTGCACTGACGCTGGATCCAGGCCTCGCCTTCGGTACCGGCACCCACCCGACGACGGCACTCTGCCTGCAGTGGCTGGATGGCGCTGCGCTGCAGCAGAAATCAGTAATCGATTACGGCTGCGGCTCCGGCATCCTGGGGATTGCCGCGCTGCTGTTGGGAGCGGACTCCGTGACAGGCATCGACCACGACCCCCAGGCGCTCATCGCCAGCCGTCAGAATGCCGAAGAGAACGGCGTCAGCAAGCGTCTGACCCTGCTGCCGGCAGGTGAGCAGCCCGGTGCGAAATGCGACATCCTGCTGGCGAACATCCTCGCCAGCGTCCTGGCGGAGCTGGCGCCACTGCTGACCGGCCTGGTGAGACCGGGAGGAGCGATCGCCCTCTCGGGGATTCTGCACGACCAGGCCGCCATGGTGCAGCAGGCCTACCAGCAGCATTTCACGCTGGACCCGCCGCAACAGCTGGACGACTGGATCCTGATTACCGGTAAACGCCTGAAATGACCATGAGATCATTTTTAACCACAGATGAACACAGATACACACAGATTTTTCGAGCGTCCCCCGATAAAACCATATTTCAGTGATGTAGGGTGGATAAGCGCCAGCGCATCCACCAGGATTCCGCACA
>JBDLII010000051.1:0-12911 GCA_039714995.1 Pseudomonadota bacterium | reverse complement strand
CTGAGCCGGGTTCCCTGGCTCTCCACCCGCAGTATGTAGGCGCCGTCCACGCTAAAATCCGGCAGCCGCTTGCTGTCGGCCCAGCCATCGAGCGCCAGAATATCCAGTTGCAGAACCACCTGCTGCCCGACCCAGATGCTGCTGTCGGGGATGACTTTTGTGCGGATGACGACCTGCTCTGCAGCAAACGCCCTTAGCGGCAGCAGCAGGACGAAGCAGAGCAGCCAATATGCGAGGAAGCTCCTGTGTCGTCTAAGGAAACTCTGATTGAATGTCATTTCGAGCATAGCGAGAAATCCTGAATCCCGAAACTTATTAACATAACAGGGAGGAGGATTTCTCCCTGCGGTCGAAATGACATGAAAGGGAATTCATTCAGAGTTTTCCTGGAAAAACCTGTGTCAGAGACAGTCATGGATCCCGGTCTTGGCCGGGATGACAGCAGTTGAGGTCTGCAGGCAAGCATCAGTCTGAATTCTCCATGCCCATTACTCTGAACCCTTTATTGAAGGGGGCTCCTCTGGATGCTTGATCGGTGTGGCCTGTTGGTAGGCAAACTTGGCCCGCAAAAAATCACCGGGTTTGGTCTGTACCTTCCGCAGCCAGATATCCTGCATGCCGCCTTCAACAGGGCCTTCACCCTCGGCAGGCGGTTGCTGCGGCTGATCCTTCGGTGGGCCCTTGTCGAAACGGAACCCCTTGTCCGCCTCCATCTGCCCGCCGGTCATGTCGGCGCCCTCGTGGTGGATGCGGTCACGGCGTCCCACTGCGATACTGCGGTTGGTAACCGCTGCCTGCCAGCCGGGTCTCTGCTGCAGCGCTGCATCATAGCGCTCGATGGCGGCGTCGTAGCTGCCCGACATCAGCAGCGCATTACCGTGGTTGAATAAAACAGCCTCGCTGCCGGGTAGACCGGCATAGACACCAGCAGCCTGTTTGAAATCACCGGCGCGGTACAGCGAGGCCGCCTGCCATTGCGGATTGCGGAAGCGTTGTGCCGCTGCCGCGACATCGCCCTGTTGCAGCATCACACGGGCCTGCTGATCGGCGGTGCGGAAAAAACCGGATGTGGCGCCCCTTCCCGCATCGCCAAACCACCACCACAGGGCGGCGGCCAGCAGCAGTGCGCTCAGTCCAGTCGTTGTCCGCAGCACCTGTTTTCGCGTTACTGCCATTCCGTGCTCCAGCCCCGCAGGCTCCAGAACAGCAGCAGCAGGACGATCAGGGGCACGAGCAGATAGCCATCGTCGCGCCAGCGGCGGGTCTCGTTGGTGACTCCGACCGCAGCGGAGGCGGCTTTGCTGTTTATGGCCTCGATATCCGTTGTGTCCGGGGTCAGCAGCTGCAGCCTGGCGTCCAGCAGCTTTGCCCCCTGCCTGACGCCGGTCGAGACGGCCGTCTCCTCGCTGGCCACGGCGGCCAGTATCTGCACCGGCAGCCTGTAATCATTGTTTGCCAGTTTTTCCTGCTGGGCCGGGGTGATGCTGTCGGTAATGACAACCACTGAGCCATCGCGTTTCTGCAGCTTCAGCTGCCGCTCGGCCAGCTGCAGCGCTTCGTCCAGCGCATCACCCTCGCGCGGCATCACTGCCGGCTCCAGTGCCGCGGCGAGCTGTTCCACGACCCGGCCGTCAGTGGTTGCCGGTGCCACCAGGTGGGCGCTGCCTGCATAGGCAATCAGGCCGCTGGCGGCGTCACCGCGCAGCTCCAGCAGATCATGCAGCTTGTGGCGGGAGCGCTCCAGGCGCGACGGCAGCAGGTCGGTTCCCAGCATGGAGGGTGCGATTTTCATCACGACCATCAGGGCCGCCTCTTCGGCGGCGAACGGGGCGGGCTCCATGCGCCAGCTGGGGCCGGAGAGCGCCAGCGTCGTGATGACGCCGAGCACCAGCAGCAGCACATCGGGGTTGAAGCGCCGCTTGCTGTCGCTGTCGATCAGCAGGTGGTTCAGCAGGTGCGGTGCAATGATCCCGCCCAGGGCATTGCGGGGGTTGCCGCGCACCAGTTTCATCCAGGCAATGAATGCAATCAGCGGCAGCGCCAGCAGCCACAGCGGGCGCAGCAGATGCAACTGGGTAAAAAAATCGCTCACCGTGACATCTCCGGGTTATGCAGCCTTGCCGAGCGCAACCGCAATGTCGTGCGCCACGCCATCAACAGATGGTAGGCAAGCACCAGCAGCAGGGCGATTCCCAATGACCAGTGAAACAGGTCACGGCGCGGGCGGTAGCTCATGGTCTCCACCTTGCGGCTCTCCAGTTTGTCCAGGGTTTCGTAGACGCCTTCCAGCGATTCCCTGTCCTGGGCGAAATAGTAGTTTCCGCCGGTGGCTGCGGCAACCGCCTGCAGCGCGGCCTCATCCAGCGCCTCTTCACCGACGCTGCCAGGGTCACCGATGGCCACGGTGTGAATGACGATGCCCTTCTCCGCGGCGATGTCGGCCGCATCTGCAGGCGGAACATCACTACCGGTATCATTGCCATCCGTCAGGGCGATCATCACGCGCTGCTCGAGCTTGCTGCGCTCGAACAGCGTAATGCCGAGCCCGATGGCGTCGCCGAAGGCGGTCTTGGGTCCGGCCATGCGCACGGCGGTCTCATGGAGCAGCTGGCGCACCACATTGAGATCCTGTGTAAACGGCGCCTGCACGAAGGCGGCATTGCCAAACACCACCAGCCCGACCCGGTCGCCCTCGCGGCGCTTGAGAAAATCATCCAGCACCTGCTTGACGGCGTCGAGCCGGCCGATTTTGCCGTCCCCGGTCGCGGTGAAATCTTCCGCCTCCATCGAGCCGGAGAGGTCCACGGCCAGCAGCAGGTCGCGCGTCGGCACCTCCCTGACCACGGGCGGCTCCAGCCATTGGGGACGCGCCAGCGCAGTGACGGCAAGCACCCAGGCCAGCACGAACAGCAGCGCCTGGACTCTGCTCCGGCGGCGAATCGAAGCACCGCTTTCAGCTTTCAGGTCCAGGTGTTCGGTCAGCTGCTGAAAACCGGGCAGGCGCACCGCGGGACGCGGCCGGGACCAGGCGGGCAGCAGCCAGCGGATCAAAAAGGGAACGGGAAGCAGCAGAAAAGCCCAGCTGTTGGCGAAGGTCAGCATCAGTCAACTCCCTCAGTGTGGTGACCCTTGATCCAGGATTTAACGCTGTTGACGACCTCGCTGACCTCAAGCTCCGACAACTCCGCGGCTGCCTGCGGCTGCCAGCTGATGCGGCCGAAGACCGCGGCGGCGCCCCGGCTGAAGCCGGTGGTATTGCCGCTGCGGTCCAGGAAGGCGAGCCACTCGTCACCGGCAAGTTCCGCCACCTCCTTGCGGGGGTAGGCCGTCAGTGCCGCACGCTTCAGCAGCAGCGCCACTTCGCCTAGTGCGCCCTCCCGGTCTTTTTCAGCATGCAGCCCCGGTTCGATCCTCCGTAGCAGCGCCAGGGCCTCACGACGATAGCGATTCTTCCTGTAGCGCATCCACCACAGCAGTCCGAGTGCCGCGCACCACAGCAACAGCAGCGCCAGCACGATCCAGAAGCCGGCCGCGGGCGGCCACATCGGGATGGCTGCAGGCTCCACGATGTCATGGAGGTTGTCCAGGCTGAAGGGATCTGCCGTCATCATCCGCGCCTGAAACCCAACAATCTCTGTACCTGGTGCGCGACCTCCTCACCGGTGCTCAATGGCAGCATCGGCACGCCGATCGTCTCGCGGTAACCCAGCAGCGTGGAGATGCGCCCGCTGGTGAAGGATTCGACGTCCCGGCGCGTTCTCTCCTCGCCCAGGGAGAGCCTCGCCTGCAGCCGCCCGTCGGTCGCCACCAGGTCGTCGCTGCCCGGCAGATTGGTGGCGCTGGGATCGTGGACCAGGACTCCCAGTACATCGTTGTGCGCCGTCAGCTGCTTCAGCAGCTTCTCGGTGTCGTCATCGGCACCCATGAAATCGCTGATGATCACGACCAGGAAGTCATGCCCGGCCAGTCGCAGCGCGGATTTCAGCGCCCTGTTGAGCATGCCTGGATTGGCCTCTATTCCTGCATCCGCCCGCATCGCCTGATTGAAGCGGGTGATGCTCTTCAGCAATTGCATCACCGTCTGGCGGCTGCGGCCCGGGCGGATCTCGTCGATCTGCCGGTCATCGAACACCAGGCCTCCGACCCGGTCGCCCGTGGACAATACCCGCCAGGCGCCCAGCGCCGCAGCTTCGGCGGCAACGACGGATTTCATCAAGAGCTTGGTGCCAAAAAACATCTCGATGCGCTGATCCACCAGGAACAGCACCGGCCGGTCGCGCTCCTCGGTGAAGACCCTGCTGTGGGCCTGGCGCATGCGCGCCGTGACCTTCCAGTCGATCGAGCGCACGTCGTCTCCCGGGCGATACTGGCGGATCTCCTCGAAGTTCAGGCCGCGACCGCGCACCCTGGAGGCATAGCGGCCGTTGAGGATGCTGTGCACCGGCTGCCTGGGCAGGAAGGAGAAGCCTTTTGCCTTGTACTGCAGGGCAGTCAGCCTGGAGAGTTCGACATAGACCCGGGCATCCAGCTCCTCACTGGCCGGATGAAAGGTGGGGAATATAGATTCGTGCGCCACGGCCGGCCTCAGGCGACGGCCACCAGCTGCACCAGTTCATCGATCACCCTGTCGGCTGAGATGCCTTCGGCATTGGCCTCATAACTCAGGATCAAGCGGTGTCGCAGGCAGTCATGGACGATTGCGCGGATATCATCCGGCGAAACGGTGTCACGGCCATGCATCCACGCATGCGTGCGCGCCACCTGGTCCAGCGCCAGGGAGGCCCTGGGGCTGGCGCCAACCTGTATCCAGCGGGCCAGCTCCTCACTGAACTCCGCCGGGCGGCGCGTGGCGGCAATCAACGCCACGATGTACTTCTCCATCGCATCGGCAACGGCAACGTTCTGAATCTCTGCGCGCGCATCGAAGACGGCCAGCTGCGGGATGGGTTCAGGCTGTTCCCGCGGCTTGTCGCTCTTCTCCTGCCGCACCAGGCGAATGATCGCCTGCTCGGAGGCATCATCAGGGTAGGTGATGTTGATGTGCATCAGGAAGCGGTCCATCTGCGCTTCCGGCAGCGGGTAGGTGCCCTCCTGCTCGACCGGATTCTGGGTCGCCATGACCATGAACAGATCAGCCATCCTGTGGGTGGCGCCGGCGACGGTCACCTGACGCTCCTCCATCGCCTCCAGCAGCGCCGACTGCACCTTGGCCGGGGCGCGGTTGATCTCGTCGGCCAGCACCAGGTTGGCAAAGATGGGACCCGGCTGGAACTCGAAGCGGTTGGCGGCATCCTCCCCCAGGTAGATCTCGGCGCCGGTGATGTCGGCCGGCAGCAGATCGGGGGTAAACTGGATGCGGGAGAAGTCCGCCTCCAGATTGTCAGACAACGCTTTGATCGCGCGGGTCTTGGCCAGGCCGGGCAGCCCCTCGACCAGCAGGTTGCCGTTGGCCAGCAGGCCCATCAGCAGGCGCTCCACCACATTCTCCTGTCCGATGATGGACTTCGACATGCGTTGCTTGAGGTCGTTGATCGCTTCGAGTGGTGTCATGACTGTTCCATTACTTGAAATCGTATCCGAATAATCATAACAGCTTCAAGGGAGCATGAAAGGCGAAATCCTCACCCTCAGGAAGGTTTCGGTATGTCTCCCCTGCTCTGCTGCCATCTGCGCGCCAGCTGCTCCAGTTCGCGGGCCTCCTCCCTGCCGAGATGACGCCAGGGAAGGGGAAAGAGCCCCGGAACACGTTCCCGGTAGCGGGCGTAGGCCTCTCCGTAATAGCTCAACAGCTTGCGCTCCTCCAGGCGGGATCCGAACAGGAAGTAGAGGCTGGCCATCGACACCGTGATCAACAGCGGCAGATTCATGTCGCGGCTCCACATCAACATCAATGCAAACAGGTACCAGGGATGGCGCACGTAGCGATGCACCGGAGAGATGTGCAGGTGCTCCTGCTCCTCGACGCGGGTTTCCCGCTCACGCAGCTGGCGGGTACCGATAAATTCACCACTCTGATAATAGCGGGTCGTCCACACGAAGCCTGCGATGGCAAGCAGCGCCAGGCTGTCGGCGAGCCAGCCCCAGGCGCCGCTCCAGCGCCACAGCGGATGAGCATCGATGCTGTAGGTCAACCACAGCAACGGTAGCAGCAGTATCACGGCGGTGAAGTTGAACAGCAGGCGGTAAGCAGGCATCCAGCCGGGACAGCAGCGTGCCACCCGACGCTTGACCATCAGGGAAGCCAGCAGCGAGTGCAGCAGGAAATAGGCAATCCAGCCCAGGATCAGGATGACAAGCTGTGTGGTCGGGGACAATACTACCGCTCCGGGTGGAGGATCAGGGCGTACCCTTGCCGTACTCTTCGAGATAAAAGGTTTCCGGTAACTCGGTCACTCCGGCTTCAGCCATCGTCTTTTCCAGATCCTGGCTTGCCATGAAGGCGCGGGCATTATCCAGATTGTCCCACTCAAACAGCAGCCAGAGATTGTTGGGATCATCCTCAGGATGAAAAATCTGGTACGACCTTTCACCACCGGCCCGTCGTATCTCGTTAAAACTGTCGAATACAGACTTCCATGCTCTGAATTCCTTGACCTCATGTCGGATGAGAAGATATGCCATGTCATGTTCTCACAAATGTCACTTCACAGTGTAATTAGAGTATAGACAAAGAAACATCGCTCTGAAGGAGCACCCGTGCAATAGAGAACACCGCCCCGTCGCTACGGCTATACTATAAATATAAGTGTCCGTACAGAAACGCACCATATTTATCATTTTGTCATCCCGGCGAAGGCCAGGATCCATGGAATTCAGCAACTTACTGGATTCCAGCATGCGCCGGAATGACGGGCGTTGTTGTTTCCGGACGGACACTGCTCAGGAGGTGGCTTCATGATCAACCAAGCAGAGATCGAACGCTCAATCGTCAATACGGCCATGGTGCTCGCGGAGGAGAAGGGATGGGAATCCGTCAGGCTCCACCAGGTCGCCGCAGCGCTGCAACTGCCGCTAGATGAGATCCGGCTGCATTTTCGTGAAAAAGAGGAGCTGATCGATGCCTGGTTTGACCGCGCCGACGAGGCCATGCTGCAGGCGCGTGAAACCGAAGGCTTTGCACGGGGCGGTACGCGTGAGAAGCTGCACTTGCTGATGATGCAGTGGCTGGGCGCACTGCAGCCGCACCGGCGTGTAACGCGCCAGATGATCGCCGGCAAACTGGAACCCGGCCATATCCACTACCAGGTCCAGGGCCTGCTCAGGGTCAGCCGCACCGTGCAGTGGCTGCGCGAAGCCGCCGGCATCTCATCGACCCTGCCGTGGCGCGCGCTTGAAGAGGCCGCGTTGACGTCTATCTATCTCGCTGCCTTTACAAAATGGATGTTCGATGACGGCGCAGAGAGCCGCTCAACAAGCCGTTTTATTCAACAGAGCCTCGACGCCGCCTGCCGGCTCTACCCATGCAAGAAGCATGATGCCGGTTCCATCGCTGAAAACCACTCAACATAAGACCTCAGCAGCATGGACACCCTGACGCATGCTCTCAGCGGCGCTCTGGTCTCCCGCGCCACATGGAAGAAAAGCACGTCTCAACTCACACTGCGGCAACGCACGCTGGTCGGTTTTCTGGCCACGGCATTCCCTGACATCGACTACATCGTCCGGCTGTTCAGCAGTGACTTTATTGTCTATCTGAATTATCACCGTGGCATCACGCACTCGCTTGTACTGCTGCCGCTGTGGGCGCTGCTGCTCGCCTTTCTGCTGTCGAAAATTCTTCGTCTGGATAGCGGCTGGCGGACACTCTACCCGCTCTGCTGTCTCGGTATCGGGCTGCACATCGGCGGCGACGTGATTACCAGCTACGGTACCATGGTTTTTGCGCCCCTCAGCGACTGGCGCGCCTCGCTGGACACCACATTCATCATCGATCCGCTCTTCAGCGGGATCATTGTCGTCGCCCTGCTGCTCTCCTGGCTGCTTCCTCAAAAAAAGAGAGCTGCTGCTATCGGCAGCGTCGTTCTGCTGGCCTATGTCGGTGTGCAGGCATGGGCGCATCATCAGGCTGTCAGACTGGGAGAACAGACCGTTGTCGACCACCAGTGGCAGCAGACAAAAGTCAGCGCGTTGCCGCAGCCCCTGTCACCGTTCAACTGGAAAATCGTCATCGAACACCGGCAGCATTACCACGTTGGCCTGGTCAAGCTGTTTGGAAAAGCGATCAGGAGCGAAAACCGCGGGGGCCTCCTGTCTCTAATGGCTTCGGCCTACCCGGAGCCGGAAAACATCCTGTGGGAAAAGCTGTACAGATACGGCGCAGACCCCAACCTCGCGAAAGCGGCCCGCCAGGTCTGGATGCACGCCACCCTGGATGACTACCGCCGCTTCGCCCGCTTCCCGCGGATGATCGAAAGTCGACACACCGCAACAGCATGCCACTGGTTCAGCGACCTGCGCTTTGAATTACCGCAGATTGACAGCAGCGCGTTATTTACCGTTGGTCTGTGCAAGGATGCCCCGGAACGATTGCTACGTTGAGACAACCCTTGAATAAATCCATGACATGTCATTGCGAGCAAAGCGAAGCTTCCGCATCCTGCTCACGCCCCTCACCTACATCCATGTAGGCGAAGTAATCTCATCCCTACAAATCAATGGGTTGGAGATTGCCTCGTCGCTGCGCTCCTCGCAATGACGAATCTATCAGAGCCTCCTTCGGAACAACAACAATCTCTAATATTCTGATATTAATAATTATTATCAATATTGTTATGTCAATACATAAATATCATCTTTGAGTAAAGTATCCATTTCAGAACAGCTACTCTATCATTCGGGATACCAGAGGACGTCACCTTTGGCATAGCAAAAGGAGGAGGAAACAATGAATCACAATGCAGTCGTCATCGTACACATCGATGAAACACTGTCAGATAACGAGATCCATGATGTCCAGAGGAGAGTCTCGGCAGGGGATGGCGTGCAGTCTGCCTGTACGCATGTGCGCACCCGGCATCTGATGGTTATTGACTACGATGCGGAGCGCATCAAATCTGTTCAACTGCTCGGACAGATTCGCTCACAGGGGCTGAACGCAACATTAGTTGGCGGCATATAGTCAGAGTCCTGGAATCCGCGATTCATTGCTGAACTGTCGGGCCGATTCATCGCCCCTGACAGGGGTGCATTGCCCGGCCATCGAGCCGGGTTTTTTTCTGCCAGCAGCAGCGCTTCCATAGTAATTGGAGAGGTTATTTGATAGTTGTCAATCGAATCAACCAAAGAGACGGGCTCGGCGTATACTATTTAATGAAGGGTGGAGTAATAAAAAAGGAGAGCCATACAACAATGAGGATGCAGTCATGAAAAAGTTAATGTTGACATTGATTCTGGTGCTGTTCAGCTCAGCGGCGTGGAGTTTTAATGAAGGCTTGGCTTACAGCTATTCGCAATATTTCCAGCCATTTGACGGCAAGGCCACTTCCAAGGCGTTGCAATTCATTAAGGCTCCCGATTTTGTCGAGGCAATGAAGAAGGGTGAGAAACTCTTTGTTCTCGACATCAGAACCCCTGCCGAGACAGCAGTTGTAGCGATGGGTGCGAAGGAACAACTGGCCGTTCCGATGAACAAGGTATTCACGCCGACTGTGCTGTCGCAACTTCCTACCGACAGGAAAATTGTTGTCGTGTGCAAGGCGGGAGTCAGAGCCATGGCGATTGCCACCGCTCTGCGTCATACCGGTTTTAGCAATGTCTACGTGCTGAAAGGCGGTATCGCAGGATTGGCGAAATATGTGGTTCCCAAGACCGTTTATTAAAAGGAAAATAAACGGGAATATAGGGGCTGGTAACGAATGTAGATCATTTGTCACCGGCTCCTTCGTATTTTTGAGATCAACCAGTCAGAGATTGTTTCGTCGCTATGCTCCTCGCAATGACGAATCAATCAGAGCCGCCCCTACTCCATCAATGCGGCATGTGCGGCAGCCAGTCTGGCTACAGGTACCCGTGGCGCCGAGCAGGAGACATAGTTCAAACCCGCCTGCTGGCAGAATCTGATCGAATCAGGGTGTCCGCCATGTTCGCCGCAGATGCCGACTTTCAGATCCGGACGCACTTCGCGTCCCCACTTGACTGCCAGCTCCATCAGTTTGCCGACGCCCTTGACATCCAGCACCTCGAAGGGATTATCCTGAAGAATGTCATTTTCGTTGTACATCGGCAAAAATTTGTTCTCCGCATCCTCGCGCGAGAAGGAGAAGGTCGCCTGGGTGAGGTCATTGGTGCCGAAGGAGAAGAAGTCCGCCTCCTCGACCAGTGAGCCGGCGCGCATACAGGCGCGCACGACCTCGATCATGGTGCCGAAGTGGAAGTCCACTTCATGGCCAACGGTTTCCTCCACCTCTTTTCTGATCAAATCAGCCGATTGCCTGACGTGTTTCAACTCCTCGGCCGTACACACCTGCGGCACCATCACCTGCGGGTGTATCTCGATGCCCTCGTTGGCGCACTCGGCCGTTGCCTCGAGAACGGCGCGGATCTGCATCGCGTAGATCTCCGGAAAGGTGATCCCGAGGCGCACGCCTCGGTGACCGAGCATCGGGTTGGTCTCATAGAGCACGCGCACCTTCTGCAGCATGGCCTCTTTTTTGGCGATCGCCTTTTCGACCACGTGAAGTTCAACGATACCGCGCATCGTCTCCGCCTCCCGGCGCGCCTCTTCTGGAGAGTGCAGCAACGGCATGGTACCGGCGAGGATATCCATGCCCGAGACCGATTGCCTCAGGTGATAGAGATTTTGCAGATCTTCCTGCAGCTGGCGTTCTGAAGGCAGGAATTCATGGATGGGCGGATCCAGCAGGCGGATGGTCACCGGATTGGGCGCCATCGCGGTAAACAGCGCCTTGAAATCGGCGCGCTGCATCGGCAGCAGTTTATTCAGCGCCTCCTCACGCTCCGCCGTCGTTTCCGCGACGATCATCTCGATTACGATCGGCAGACGCTCGATGGCATTGAACATGCGCTCGGTGCGGCACAGCCCTATCCCCCGGGCTCCATAGGTGACGGCGCGCTGGGCATCATCCGGGGTGTCGGCATTGGCCATCACCTGCATGATCGCCGCATCATCCGCCCACTCCAGCAAATGGGTCAGTTCCGGGGTAAACTCCGGTTCAACCGTTGCAATCTCGCCGAGATAGACATGACCGCTGCTGCCGTCGAGGGTGATCAGGTCACCCTCCTTGATGACGGCATCACCCACGTAGGCTTCCCGTTTCGAGACATCGACCGAGACGCCCTCGGCGCCTGCAACGCAGGGCTTCCCCATGCTCCGCGCCACGACGGCCGCGTGTGATGTCTTGCCGCCACGGCTGGTCAGGATGCCCTGTGACGCAAAAAATCCGTGGATATCCTCCGGCTTGGTCTCTTCCCGCAGCAGAATCACCCGCTCGCCGCCATCACGGCCACGCAATTCGGCCCGGTCGGCGTCGAAAACCGCATGGCCGCAGGCCGCACCGGGCGATGCCGGCAGACCCTGCGCCAGTGGCTCGACACTGTTGGCGGGATCCAGCCGCGGATAGAGCATCTGCTCCAGCATGGAAGGATCGATACGCAGCAGCGCCTCCTCCCTGGGGATCAGCCCCTCCTGCTCCATCTCCACCGAAGTGCGCACCATCGCGGCGGCGTTCATCTTGCCGTTGCGTGTCTGCAGGCAGTAGAGGGTGCCTCTCTCGATGGTAAATTCAAAATCCTGGACTTCGCGGTAGTGCTCCTCCAGATTCTGGCGCAGCTGTTCGAGTTGACGCGCCATCTCCGGCATCTCGTCCGCCAGCTGCGCAATCTGTTTGGGAGTGCGGATGCCGGCAACCACATCCTCGCCCTGGGCATTGACCAGGTACTCGCCAAAGAGCTTGTTGTTGCCGGTGCCGGGATTGCGGGTAAAGGCAACGCCCGTGCCCGAATCATCACCGCGGTTGCCGAACACCATCGTGCAGATGTTGACGGCCGTGCCATTCGCCATATCCGGGGTGATATTGAACTCCCGCCGGTAATCGACGGCCCGTTTTCCCAGCCAGGAGTTGAACACCGCCTTGATGGAGATTTCAAGCTGCTGATAGGGATCTTCGGGAAAGGGGCGTCCCGTCTGATCCTCGATCACTTTCAGAAAGCGCTCACTGATCTCCTTGAGGTTGTCCGCAGAGAGGCCGACATCCTCGCGTACATGGGCATCCTGCTTGACCGCATCAAACTCCTTGTCGAAATATTCATCATCGATGCCCAGCGCAACCTTGCCGAACAGCTGGATGAAACGCCGGTAGGCGTCATAGCCAAAGCGGGCATCTCCGGTCTGCTCGATCTCGCCCTGCAGGGTTTCGGAATTCAAACCAAGATTCAGAATGGTATCCATCATCCCTGGCATCGAGAGGGCGGAGCCGCTGCGCACCGATACCAGCAGCGGGTTCTGCGGGTCGCCGAAACCCTTTCCGGTCGCCTTCTCTACGGCAAGCATCTGCTCCTTGACCTGCTCCATCACGGTCGCAGGCAGTGCGTTATCATCCGAGTCCAGATAATCCAGGCAGGCCTCGGTCGTGATGACAAATCCCGGGGGAACATTCAATCCAAACTGCGTCATCTCGCACAGATTAGCGCCCTTTCCTCCCAGCAGCTTTTTATTTTTTCCATCGCCTTCGGAGAAAGAGAAGACCCATTTGGTGTTCACATCAGATTTGCTGGACATGGTTAATTCGTGCTCACAGAGTTGGGGTTAGTCGACCCGGTTAATCGTTTACGACGGTCAATTGATGACGGTGCGATATTATTAGAGTGAAAGGAAAACAAAATGTAACTATTCAGCACAATCAAGAACGTCACTGCAATTGGGTATATCTTCCGGAAAACGCCGTAAATACCTC
>JBDLII010000050.1:0-13042 GCA_039714995.1 Pseudomonadota bacterium | reverse complement strand
GGCGGGAAGAACGCGATCTCATCGCCATTCTTGATGGTGCTGTCAAAGTTGGACATCTCCTGGTTGACCGCCACCAGCACCCTGCCGCTGGAAAATTCACTGCTCCAGGGCTCTCCGCGGTCCTGCAGGTGATCAACCAGTTGCCTGACTGAGGAGATGTCATCGAGCGACAGCTCCTCGGATGCGCTTTGCAGCTGCTCGCCAAGGCGTGCGAAATAGAGAATCTTTGCCATCAGAACCTCCCTAGAGTAATTCGCTGAAGGGAATGTAGGCGACACTGTCGCCTTTGGCTACGGTGGATCCCTCCTCCAGAACAGCCAGACCATGCGCCCAGCTGGTCGAAGAGAGCACACCGGAGCCCTGGTGGCCGTAGATGCTGATCTCGGGCTGGCCATCCGCACCGGTCTGCAGGCGTGCCCTGACGTATTCGCGGCGCTTGACGGTATGCGGCCAGTCAAATGCTGCGCGCGCGCTAATCTGCTGCGGGAGAACATCCGTGACGCCAAGCTGGGTGAGGATAAAGGGCCTGACAAACAGCAGAAAGGTGACAAAGGCCGACACCGGATTACCCGGCAGTCCCAGAAAGGGGGTCTCTCCAATATGGCCGAATGCGAGGGGTTTTCCGGGCTTGATGGAGATGCGCCACATGCACAGCTCGCCCAGCTCCTCCAGCGCAATGCGCACATGATCCTCGTCACCGACGGAGACGCCGCCGCTGGTAATCACCAGGTCGGCCTGGCGGGCGGCGTTCTGCAGCGTGCTTCTGGTCGCCTCGAGCGTATCTTCGACAATACCGAGATTGACCACTTCGCAACCGAGCTTCTGCAACAGGCTGTTGATGGCGAACTGGTTGGAGTTGTAGATCTGTCCCGGTGCCAGCTTGTTGCCGGGGTTGACCAGTTCATCGCCGGTAAAAAAGGTGGCGACCTTGAGGCGACGCGTGACCGCCAGCTCGCCGATGCCGACGGAGGCGGCCAGGCCGAGATCCTGGGGGCGCAGGCGCAGGCCAGGCTCCAGGATAGCTGCACCGCTGGTGATGTCCTCGCCGGCGCAGCGAATGTTGGCGCCGGGCGACACGCTCTGGTGAAAGGTGACGCTGCCGTCATCGTGGGCCGTCGTGTGCTCCTGCATGACCACGGCGTCGGACCCGGCTGGAACCGGCGCGCCGGTAAAGATCCGCGCAACGCTTCCCGTCTGCAAGGGCCGGCCCATAACGCCGGCGGGAATGCGTTGCGATACCGGCAGCCGCACGCCGCCGTCGCCGATTTCCGCATTGCGAACGGCGTAACCATCCATAGCGCTGTTGTCGGCAGGAGGCACATCGACGGGCGACTGCAGTGCGGCGCCCAGAATGCGCCCGGTTGCATCCTCCAGTTTCACCGTTTCGCTGCTGGTGACGGCTTTTGCCTGCTTGAGGATAGTCTCCAGCGCTTCGGCAAAAGGCGTCAGCTGGCTTTTCACCGCGTCACAGCCGCACTCGCTCATCGCTCACCTCTCAGGTGCTCCATCATGCGCGGCATGATCTCGATCAGGTTGCAGGGACGGTAGTTGCCGTCGAGCTGGTGGACGATAATCTGGTCCCAGCCAGTGCGGCAAGCCCCGGATGAGCCGGGCAGTGAGAACAGCACGGTGCCATTGGCGACGCCGGCGATGGCGCGCGACTGGATCGTCGAGGTGCCGATCTCGGCATAGGAGAGGTGGCGGAACAGCTCGCCAAATCCCTCGATCTCCTTGTCATAGAGCGGTTTCATGGCTTCGGGCGTGCTGTCGCGGCCTGTCAGGCCGGTGCCGCCGGTGCTGATCACGACGGTGATATCCGGATCGGCGATCCAGGCCGATACAGCGGCGCGCATGGCGTAGACGTCATCGGGAACGATGCGCTTTTCGGCCAGTTGGTGGCCTGCGGCGGTCAATTTGTCAACCAGTGTCTTGCCTGAGGTGTCGTTCTCCTCGCTACGCGAATCGGAGACTGTCATGATGGCGATACGCAACGGGATGAACTCGGTTTTGGCGTGATGATGGACCATGTTGATGCCTGGTAGCTGGTATGAAGTCGATAGCACCGGATTATACCCAACAGAGAGGTATTATCCACCATGCCGATTGTGTCTTGATAGTGTGGTGGAGAGTGACGTTGATTGCGAGCGTTGCATTTTAATAGTTGCGTTCGCGGATGAGATCGGTTATTTTTTAAACAATCGATTGAGAAATATCAAATTGGGGCCGTTTCCCTGCAAGTACAGTAAAATCCTTCGTAACCCGACGGGCCCCTGGCAGATGGAGTATTGAATATGTTGACTGCCCGTTACGCCAAGAGAAAAGTCTGTTTTTTTCACCTGACGCCACTCTATACCGAGGAAGGCTGGTATTTCAAGACGCAATCCCAGCGTCACAGCAGGGGCCCCTACCAGATGCTTCAGGATGCGGAGTCTGCGGCCAAGGAGTTGATCGGACAACAGAAAACATTCAAAAAGCTCTGAGAAAGCTTCGCATATTATCCAGAGTAATCCTGCAAGTATTTCCCACGGGAAAGAGTCATGCTAATCGATGTGATAACGCATCGGCTCCTCCCTTTCCCCATCATCCCAATTCCGTCAACTTATTCATCCTAACCTTCAAATCCCCTTGTCATCAGTCTGCCGATGGCGCAGGCCGTGACATGCTTATCCCGCACTCAATTGTGTCATTTCACACACTTTTTATCTTTACTTGATTCAGGTCAATTCATTTTTCCCTGAAATGTCCTTTACTTATTACTCTGATTCGGTATGAATCCAGTGTGCAAAACTGTGTGATTTGACACAGTAGGCTTTATCGAGCAGTATCGTACCTGCAGAAACATGTGAATTGGCGATTGATAGATATGCGAAACAGGTCCTACAGGGTCTCTTCAATCGCGATTCAATGTGCGGACGACAGCCATCTCTTTTGTGAGGAATAACAATGAGTGTAATACGAAAATCAACAGGAACATCGCTCGTGGCAGGTCTGCTTGGCCTGGCGATCGCTGCGCCGACATTTGCCGCGGAGACTCTGCAGCAGGTCATGGAGCGGCGCGGGCTGACCGAGAAAAACATTCTCGCGGCCGCGAAAACCTATACGCCGACAGGCGGGCGCGATGAGTACCTTGCATTCAGCTCGGGGGGCCAGAGTGGACAGGTAATCGTCTACGGCGTTCCGTCGATGCGCATTTTGAAATACATCGGCGTCTTTACCCCGGAACCCTGGCAGGGCTATGGTTTCGATGACGAGTCCAAGGCCGTGCTGGCGATGGGACGCATCAACGGCAAGGACATCACCTTCGGTGATACCCACCACCCGGCGCTTTCGGAAACCAACGGCGACAGCGACGGCCGCTATCTCTTTATCAACGACAAGGCGAACCCGCGGGTTGCAGTTATCGACCTGCACGATTTCGAGACCAAGCAGATCGTCGTCAACCCCTTTTTCAAGTCGGAGCATGGCGGCGCCTTCGTCACGCCGAATACAGACTACATCATGGAGGCAACGCAATACGCGGCTCCCTTTGAGGATGAATTCGTCCCACTCGAGGAGTTTAACGAGAAGTATCGCGGCGGCCTGACCTACTGGCGCTTCGACAACGAGAAGGGGCGCATCGATCCCGAGCAATCCTTCACCTTTGAACTGCCTCCCTACAGCCAGGATCTCTCCGATGCCGGCAAGGGGCCCAGCGACGGCTGGGGTTTCACCAACTCCTTCTGTACGGAGCGTTATGTCGGCGGAACCATGAGGGGACGTCCTCCATTCGAGGCGGGCTGCTCCTCGAAGGATACCGACTTCCTGCATGTCACCAACTGGAAAAAGGCCGCCGAGCTGGTTGCCGCCGGCAAGGTCAAGAAGGAGAAGGGCGCCTACCTGATCCCGATGGAGCAGGCGATAGAGGAGGGGCTGCTCTACCTGATTCCGGAGCCCAAGAGTCCGCACGGCGTCGATGTAACGCCTGACGGCACCAAGATCATCATCAGCGGCAAGCTCGACAGCCATACCTGGGTCTTCAGCTTCGACAAGATCATGCAGGCGATTGCCGACAAGAAGTTCGAAGGCACGGACCCTTATGGCATTCCTATCATCGCCATCAAGGATGTGCTGCATAAATCCGTCAATGTCGGCCTCGGTCCGCTGCACACCCAGTATGACTCCAAGGAGTGCGTCGCCTATACATCCATCTACGTCGATTCCATGGTCACCAAGTGGGACTACTGTGAAGGCAAGGTGCTGGACCAGATCTCCATTCACTACAACGTCGGCCACCTGATGACGATGGAGGGCGACACTGTGTCACCGGATGGCAAGTACCTGGTCGCGCTGAACAAGCTGGCGATCGACCGCTTCAATCCTGTTGGCCCGCTGCATCCGCAGAACCACCAGCTGATCGACATCAGCGGCGAGAAGATGGAACTGTTGTATGACATGCCGCTGCCGCTGGGCGAACCGCACTATGTGACGGCAATCAAGGCGGACAAGCTGAAGCCCGCCGTGCGCTACAAATCCGGCTGGAACTCGCGTACCGACTCCAAGTCTCAGTGGAAAACCCGCGCGGGTCGCGAGAAGATCGAGCGCGACGGCAACGAGGTGCATGTCTACGGCACCGTCATCCGTTCCCACATCACGCCGGAGATCATCGAGGTCACCGAGGGCGACAATGTCCATATTCACCTGACCAACCTCGAGCGAGCCCAGGATGAGGTCCATGGCTTCGCCATGTATGGCGACAATGTCCAGCTCTCCATCGAACCGGGCAAGACCGCCACAGCCTCGTTCGTTGCCGACAAGGCGGGCGTCTATCCCTACTACTGCACCGAGTTCTGCTCGGCACTGCACCTCGAGATGCAGGGCTATCTGCTGGTGCAGCCGAAAGGCTACAAGGCTGCAGATGTTGAAGCTGTAGCGGGAACCAATTACACCGAGGAGGATTACAACAAGCAGGTCAAGACCAACCTCGAGACCCAGGATGTCATCAACTCGGTTGTCGGTTTCATCACCAGTCACAACTTCAAGGATTTCCCGACCGTTGTCGCACTGGTTGAAGACGCGACCGACCAGCTGGGATTTGCCGACGAAGCCAAGGCCAAGGCCGAAGCTGCAGCAGCCGAGAAGGACTGGAACAACGCCATGTTGTGGGCCAACCAGTGGTGGCAGTACCAGGTCAAGACGGCTGACATGGGACTGCGCGCCAAGACCCACCTGGAGGAGAATGACGCCAAGAAGGTCAAGTAGCAGTAATCAGGCTTTGGCCTGAGCTTGTAATGCGACAGGGGTAGTTCTTACTACCCCTGTTTTATTTGATAATTATCAATACCTTACAAAATTTGATGTCATCTGTTCATGCTTTTGGGCTATAAACTATCCTGAATCGTCGTCACTTGATCCATATCATGGATCTGTTCTCCCGGAAAGTGGTGAAATGGTCATCTATAGGATGTGGTGAACGTGCGATCTGCATCTTTCGCGATTGATGCACTTGGCCTGCATGAATGTAGGTCAGGGGTATGAGCAGGATGCGGAAACTTCGTTCCCTAGCACATCCTACTGAAGTGCGGATCGTCACATCAACAACATAAATTGTAAATAATCTGGAGAAAGTCGATGAAACTGACACAATCGATCGCCCTTGCCATGGTGCTGGCGCTTCCTCAGCTTGGTACGGCTGTCGCCGCTGATGGCGAGACGCTGTTCAAGGAGAAGACCTGTCAAACCTGTCATGGCAAGGATGGTAAATCGCCGATCCTTCCGATCTATCCGAAGATTGCCGGCCAGAACCCGGAATATGCACTGCAGCAGATGAAAGATATCAAGAGCGGCGCCAGGGCAAATGGCCAGTCTGCCGCCATGAAGGGGATCATGCACCTGGTCACTGATGAAGAGATGAAGGCGCTGGCGGACTATGTGGCAACACTGGCGCCATGAATCCAGTGCTAATACCCGTAATGCAAAATGGGTATTTTGCGCCAAGGGTTTGATCTGACTCAAGGAGTCGAAATCAGCAGCCATGATACATTTACGCCCGATTTACCGGAAACTGACGAGAGAAGCGATATGAAAAACAGATTGAAAATGACAGCGATGCTGATGTCGCTGGGCCTGGCGGCAACTGCCCAGGCAGCATGGATGGAAGAGGGCGGTGAACGCGAAGAGGCGATGCACCTGGCCCCCGACCTTGAAAACGGTATCGAAGTTTACGAGGTATGCGCCGGATGCCACCTGACCGAGGGCTGGGGAAAGCCGGACGGCACCTTCCCGCAGCTGGCGGGCCAGCACAAAGAGGTGCTGATCAAGCAGCTCGCGGATATCCGCGCCAAGAACCGCGACAACCCGACCATGTATCCTTTTGCGCTGCCGGAAGCCATTGGCGATGCCCAGGCGCTGGCCGATGTGGTTGCCTACATCGAAAAGCTGCCGATGAATCCCGCGAACGGCCTGGGCGAATGGGCCGAGGGCACGCCGGAGTTCGACCTCGGCAAGAAGCTCTATGCCGACAACTGCGTGCAGTGCCACGGTGAAAACGGCGAAGGCGACAAGGAGAAGTACTATCCGCTGATCCAGGGACAGCACTACAACTACATGTTGCGTCAGTTCGAGTGGATTCGCGACGGCAAGCGCCGCAACGCCAATCCCGACATGATCAAGCAGATCAAGGGCTTCACGGACAAGGATATGGCCGCCGTTGTCAACTATGTCTCCAGGATTCCTGTTCCCAAGGAGAAACTGGCGCCGTCCAAGGACTGGTTGAATCCTGACTTCGATTAATCGTTGCCAGGGAATCTCTGTCAGAATCGTCATTGCGAGGAGTGTAGCGACGAAGCAATCTCCAGGTTTTTGATGCCTGAGCACGAGATTGCTTCGCTGCGCTCGCAATGACGCAGTTCTTTATTCATTCAGAGGTTACTTGATGAAACTCTGAACGAATGTCATTTCGAGAGAAGCGAGAAATCTGAAAACGCATACACTTTTGTGTTCCATCTGACATAGATTTCTCCCTGCGGTCGAAATGACATGCAGTGGATTGGATCCAGCTTTACCTTTTAAAGTTCTTCCCCGGATTTCTTTTTTTTACAACACCTCTGAAGTATCGATCATGAGCAACAAGAGTCTTGTCAGCAGCCTGCTGGTCGCCGCCGCTATCGGTATCCTGATAGCGATCTACTATTCACCCATCTGGTGGGTTGCGCTGACGGCGCCCAACTACCCGGAAGAGGCCTTTCCGGACGGTGTGCGCATCGAGTTTCACATGAACGGTGTCTTCAACGGCTGTGAAAAGATCGAAAAGGAGGAGATCACCGAGGATGAGGCGCTCGACTGCGTGCATGAGATGGACACCATCAACCACTACGTGGGGATGTATCCGATAGCATCCGGCGGCGTCATCGAACGCGCATTCTCCCAGTTTCTGGTCGCCTTGCTCGGTGTCATGCTGATAGGTTTTCTGATTAGGCACCCCAAAGTGCGCATGATCATCATGACGCTCAGCTTCGCTGTCCTCGCCGTATGGATGTATTTGACCTGGTATGCAAAGGACGGTCTCTCCTATCAGAATTCAGGCTATGTCCATGCGCTGGTGACCGCACTCGACCAGGATACCGAGAGAGATCTCCAGCGCCCTGATGCTGACGAGGTCGATGTCATACCCAGCGAGGCCCTGATCAAGCTGCGGGAAGCCCAGGATATCGAAACTCCTATCAAGACCAGGGATCCGGCAGCAGAGCAGCCTGCTGAAGTTGCGATATCCGAGAAGCTGTACAATATCGAGCATCTGCGTCAGACCTTCGAAAAATCCCAGGAGCGCAAACCGGAGGCAGAGCGCCTGAACTGGGACGGCAGCGGTTCACAGATGATGTCATGGCACTACGCTTCCAGCCTCGGCAAGTATTTCAACAACCCGGAAGAGATCAGGCCGATGGTGGCGACCATGGCAATGGTGGCGGAAGTGGTCTTCTGGGGGATCCTCGCCGCGATGGTATTGCTGGTCTTCGGTGCGCGCAAGAACAGCGGCCTGCTGTACTGGCTGCTGGTGCTGGTGCCGATGGCGCTGCCGCTGTTCTTCATTATCGAGTATTCAGCCTGGTTGTGGTGGTACGGGCATACGCTGAATGATATGGGTGCCTTTACCGTCAAACCCTTCATGCCGACCGTCTTCGGCCAGGGCAAGGTGGCGCAGTTCACCACCCACTCCTACCCGGACATCGGTTTCGGGCTGATGCTGCTGATGTCGGTGCTGCTGGCGCTGGCGGCGCTGTTCAGACGCAAGGGGCAGGCAGAAGAAGAGTCGTAACGATGGAATTCGTAGGATGTGCTGAGCTTGCGAAGCGCATCGGTCGCGCTCTATGCGCTTCAATTGAAACCGCGTCATCCCGGCGCAGGCCGGGATCCAGCAAATTGTTGAAACCCCTGGGCCCCGGCCTGCGCCGGGGTGACGGACACCTGAGAATCCGGACAGGGACAGCAGCCCGGATTTTGATTCTGCTGTTTTTAACCGGCTTCCCCCTTTTAACATCAGCAGCACAATACCCCCCATTCCAGGAACTCGTCGATGCGGTCAAGGAGGGCGAAACCCTGACGCCTCCTCCCGGGACCTACGCCGGCCCGGTCGTGATCGACAAGCCGATCACCATCGACGGCAACAACCAGGTGACCATCGACGGCGGCGGCAAAGGCACGGTGATACTGCTCGACACCGATGGCGCCACGCTGAAAAACCTGCATCTGACCAACTCCGGTGAGTCGCACAACGACCTCGACTCGGGGGTGCAGATCCGCGGCAAGTTCAATGTCGTCAAGGACAACATCATCGACGACTGCCTCTTCGGCGTCGATCTGCAGCAGTCGGAACACAACATCGTGCGCCGCAACACCATCAGCTCCAAGACCTCGTTCGGACTGGGCCAGCGCGGCGACTCGGTGCGCCTGTGGTACAGCTTCTACAACAAGATTACCGACAACGACATCACCGGTGTGCGCGATATGGTGGTGTGGTATTCGGCAGACAACACCATCAGCGGAAACACCACTTCCGACAGCCGCTACTCGCTGCATTTCATGTACTCCCGCTATAACAAGGTGGAGAACAACAGCTACTACAATAATGCCGTGGGTATCTTCCTGATGTACAGCGACGGCATCGTGCTGCGCAACAACTCTATTGCACATGCCGCGGGCGCCACCGGAATCGGCATCGGCTTCAAGGAGACATCGGACCTGGTACTCGAGGGAAACCGGGTGCTCTACTGCGCCAGCGGACTCTATATCGATGTCTCGCCGTTTCAACCGGACACCACCAACCGCTTCAGCGACAACCTGATCGCCTATAACGGCATCGGCGTGCGCTTTCTCAACGACTGGACCGGCAATATCTTCAAACACAACCAGTTCATCGGCAACCTCACCCAGGTGATGGTCAGCGGCGGTAAATCCGCCAACAGGAATGTCTGGGAGGGGAACTACTGGAGCGACTACGAGGGTTTCGATCTTGATGAGGACGGCGTCGGCGACAAACCCTATGAGCTCTATGCCTATGCAGACCGTATCTGGCGCGACCTCCCCTATGCGCAGTTTTTCAAGGGTTCGCCGCTTCTTGAAACCCTCGATTTTCTTGAGCGCCTGGCCCCCTTTACCGAGCCCGATCTGCTGGTGCGGGACAAGAAGCCGTTGAAAGAGAAGTTTGAAATCGAGGTCGGGCAGGAAGAGCAGAAAACCGATGCCCTGCAGATGCTGCTTGATGCACAGGGGTAATGGCAAGAACAAAGCGTGTATTATTGTATTGAATGTGCTGAGGTAGGAATCGGAATCTATCGCGGTCAGAAGACCGCTCCTACAGAATCCTGGTGTAGCTGTCTTCCGACCGCGAACTGTCCGAGGGATGGAATTGAGCAGAACATGCAGTGATTGTGCGGATACCAGGGGGTTGAAGACATGCCGAAATCAAAAAGAGTAGTTTCAAAACGTCACCAGCAGCGGGAGCGGCGCAGGTTTCTGCGTTCGATCGCCATGACGGCAGGCGTGGTGACAGTCTCCCTGCTGGGATATATCCCGGTCGTCAAGGGCTGGGTCAACCGTCTACGCCCGCCAGGCGCACTGAACGAAGACCGCTTTCTCGCCTCCTGCATCAAGTGCGGGCAGTGTGTGCAGGTGTGTCCGGTCAATGCCATCAAGCTGATGGACCTGGAGAGTGGTTTCGGTAACGGCACCCCCTATATCGAAGCCCGCCAGCAGGCCTGCGACTTCTCCTGCGACGGACTGCAGTGCGTGCTGGCATGCCCGACAGGGACATTGACGCATGACCTCAACTATCCGGCCGACACCCGCATGGGTATTGCCAGGCTGGCCAATCCCGGCAAGTGTCTTGCCATGCAGGGCGAGGGTTTCAAGGGGCAGGCGCGCGGGCCCGACTACAAGGGAATGCTGCGCTATGACAAGGTCGACCGCTGGAACCCTATCCTGGTCAGTGAGCACCCCTACGATCTGGAATTGTGCGACCTCTGTGTGCGCCAGTGTCCCATAGAGATTCGCATCACCCAGTGCGCCGAAGCAGAACCCGTCGAGGGAAAAGTCGAGCGGGTCGCGCAGAAGCAGGGCAACGAGTGCCCCCCGGTGCATGCCATTGCGCTGGAGGAGGTCGACGGCGTCATGACGCCTGTCATCAAGGAGGGCTGCGTGGGATGCGGCGTGTGCGAGATGATCTGCCCGCCCGAGCCGGCAGCCATCGTCATCGATGTGCACGCTGACAGAGAGGAGAGAAGAGCATGAACGGGATGAAAGACTCTCTTGCCGAGCTGTTCGGCCGCACGGCAAGGCGTCCGACCAAAGATGACATCAGTGCTGAAGCACAAAAACTGCACGCCAAGCAGAAAAACGACCAGGAGCGCATCGACGCCATCCACGCCGAGCTGGCGCACAAGGCAATACACAAGGAGCCGCAGGTGTGGCGCCGTCGCCGCTGGGCCGTGCTGATTGCGGTCAACCTGCTGTTCGTGGTCTCCTACTGGCTCGATATCCAGATGCTGGAGGGGGCGCTGACCGGGTCGCGCTTCGTCGGTTTTCACATGGCCGATCTCAATTCGGCGCTGCAGGTGACACTGGCATTCAAATATATGGTGCTCAACCTGATCATCGGCACCATCACGGTTTTCATCATGTGGTGGCTGCTGGGCGGCAGAACCTTCTGCTCCTGGGTCTGCCCCTATCACCTGGTGGCCGAGTGGGCAGAGATGATCCACCTGTGGCTGGTGAAGAAGAAGCTGGTCAAGGACCATCCGCTGGACCGCAGGGCACGCAACTGGTCCTGGCTGATCTTCGCGGTGCTTGCCATCGTCACCGGCTACACGGTCTTCGAGACGGTTTCGCCGACCGGCATCCTCAGCCGCGCGCTGATCTACGGCCCCGGGCTGGCGCTGGTGTGGGTGTTTCTGCTGCTGCTGTTCGAGATCTTCTATTCGCGCCGCGCCTGGTGCCGCTACGCTTGTCCCATCGGTCTGACCTACGGCCTGGTCGGCGCGACATCCCCCTTCAGGGTGCGCTACAATCTCGAATCCTGTTTTCACGAGGGAGAGTGCCGCAAGGTGTGCGAGGTTCCGCATGTACTGGATACCGTCATCAAGGGTCGCGCGACGGACCTGAATGTCTCGATCGGCGCCGACTGCACCCGCTGCGGCCGCTGCGTCGAAACCTGTCCCACCGAATCCCTGACGTTCAAGTTCAAGGGACTTGGAGATCTGCTCTAGATGATCCATTTTGATGATGTCTCGAAGCAGTTCCGCCGTACAAGGGTCCTCAATGGCATCAATCTGCAGATCGGCCAGGGGGAGCGTCTGGCGCTGGTCGGCTCCAACGGCGCCGGCAAGACGACGCTGATCCGCTGCCTGCTGGGCGAATACAACTGCAGCGGCAGCATTACTGTCGGAGGCCTGGAGGCGCGCGCCCACCGCACGGAAATCCTGAAGCGTGTCGGCTTCGTTCCGCAACTGCCTCCGCCGCTGCGCATGCCGGTTGCGCAGCTGCTCAATTTTGCCGCCGGCGTCTGCGATAGCGATGTCGAGCGGATGTATGCAGTCGCCGATCAACTGGGGCTCGATGCCAGGAGCTTCCGCCGCCAGCCGTTCGTCAAACTCTCCGGCGGGCAGAAGCAGAAGCTGCTGATCAGCATTGCGCTGGGTCGCGACTGCGACCTGCTGGTGATGGACGAACCGGCAGCTAACCTGGACCCGGAGGCGCGTCACATTTTTTTCAAGCTGCTGGCCGGCAAACAGCAGGATTCAGCGATGATCATCTCCAGCCACCGTCTCGACGAGGTGGCTGCTCTGGTCAACCGCGTCGTCGAGCTCGACATGGGCAATGTGGTGCTCGACGACAGGGTCGCCGATCAGGTCGATATGGATAGCCTGCTGGATGTGCGCGTGACCCTGAACCGGGAGGATTCCGCGTTTGCAGAGACGGTGCGTGAATGGGGATTCGAGCAACTCAGGCAGGGAGTGGTATGGCAGGGGCAAATCGCCGGACCGGATCGTCTGCGCTTTCTCGGTGTGCTGTCCCGCTATGCAGGCTTGTTGCAGGGCGTCTCGATGGAGCCGGCGGATAAGGTAATGGTTGCCTCCATCAATTAATCCTTTTGCTATGCTGTGGTGATCCCCTATCAGCTGCATACCGGGGAGCAGTCAGTAACCCGGTCTGCGACACGCTGTGATCACATCCTTGCACGACCGCAGCAGCCATCCATCGCTGCTGACGGTCACAGAACGGATTGCTGGCAACCACGTGCGAAAGACGTTTAATCAACTTTAATAAAAATCTGTTACTTATTGAAATAAAAACAAATTAAAAAGGTATGTTCCGTTCTCTATATATTGTTACTGCCGTACTTTTGGCAGGCTGTACCGCGCAGCCGCTGACCGGCCCCGGTGAGGTGCGCTGGGACCGCGAGATTTGCGAGCGCTGCGCCATGGCTGTCAGCGACCCCTACTACTCGGCCCAGGTGCGCGGCGGTCCGGCAGGCGGCAGAAGCGGGCTCTATAAATTCGATGATATTGGCTGC
>JBDLII010000049.1:0-13318 GCA_039714995.1 Pseudomonadota bacterium | reverse complement strand
GGCGCGATTGCCCGGCTGTAGAGAAACTGCACTTCGGCCTCTTCCGTTTCACTGTCGACATACTCCCCTTCCGTCTTGAACCAGAACTTGTTGAGGTCATAGCCAATCCAGGCATCCGCATCCCACGCCAGGGGATTCTCTTCTTCGCCTACCCTGACTTCCAGTTTGTCGATCATTACCTTGTAAAGCAGCGGATCATCCTTGCCACTGGCGAATGCGGCTGACGTGAGTCCGGCCGCCATCAATACAACGATTACTTTGTTAATCATCTTTCATCTCCTCAACTGACGATCACGGTACGAAACATACCCAGCATGTGATACAGCATGTGGCAGTGGTATGCCCAACCGCCCCTGGCATCCACATTGACGCGATAACTGATTCTCGAACCCGGTTGAACAGTGACCGTATGCTTGCGTGGAAGCCGGTTGTTGTCCCCAGTCTCGAGATCGCTCCACATGCCGTGCAGATGCATCGGATGGTTCATCATGGTGTCATTGACGAAGGTGATGCGCAGGCGTTCGCCATATCTCCAGCGCAGCGGCTCGGCATCGGCATGCTTGACGCCGTTGATCGACCACATATAGCGGCCCATGTTGCCCGTCAGATGGAGTTCGATCTCCCGGTCCGGTTCACGCGCACGCTTGGTGGAATGCAGATTGCGCAGGTCTGCGTAGGTCAGGACGCGCCGGCCATTGCCGCGCAGGCCAACACCGGGATCATCCAGACGGTACTGCGGCGCATCCGAGCGCATATCCACGTGCGGTCCAAACTCCGTCGATGCATGCGTGACAGACCCGGCCGTAAAATCGGATGGATTCGACCTGCTAGATCGTGATGTGGTCTTCTTCGTACCATAACCTGGCATCTGGTGCTGACTGTGATCCATCTCGGCGTCCGACATCATCGTTCCATCCGGCATCTGGTGTTGACTGTGATCCATCGCCATTGCGGACATATCGTGGCCCGAGTGATCCATGCCGGACATATCCATTCCCATATCCTGATGCCCAAGATACGGCACCGGGTCCATCCCGGGGACCTTCGCAGTTAATTCCATATCCGGTGTCAGGGTCCCCCTGGCATAACCGGAACGCGCTATATCCTGGGAGAAGATGGTGTAGGCTCTGTCATGCTTCGGCTCGACGACGATATCGTAGGTTTCTGCCACGCCGATGCGGAATTCATCGACCGAGACCGGTTCGATGTTTTGTCCATCCGCAGCGACCACCGTCATCTTCAACCCCGGTATGCGCACATCAAAGAATGTCATGGCCGAACCGTTGATAAAGCGCAGACGGACCTTTTCTCCTTTTTTGAACAACCCTTTCCAGCTATCCGACGGTGTATGGCCGTTGGTCAGGAAGGTATAGGTGTAGGCGGTCACATCCGAGAGGTCGCGCTGACTCATGCGCATCGTGTTCCACATCTTGCGATCTTTCCAGGTGGCAGACAGCCCCTTCTCCCGGATATCCTTCATCAGATCCGCATGGGTGCGCTCGTTGAAGTTGTAGTAATGACTCAACTTCTTCAGCTTGGCGTAAAGACGCGTCGGATTTTCGTCGGTCCAGTCGGACAGCATCACCACGTAATCGCGGTCGTAGGCAACGGGATCTGATCTTTTGGGATCGATAACGATCGCTCCATAAAGCCCTGTCTGTTCCTGAAACCCGGAGTGGCTGTGATACCAGTAGGTTCCGCTCTGCTTTACCTTGAAGCGGTAGGTAAAAGTTGCACCAGGCTTGATGCCTTTGAAACCGTTGGCGATGTTGGGGACACCATCCATTGCGCTCGGCAATATCAGGCCGTGCCAATGGATGGAACTGGTCTCGTCCAGTCGATTGGTCACGCGCAGGGTGACGGTTTCCCCCTCACGCCATCTCAGGATCGGTGCCGGCAGTGAGCCGTTGACAGTGGTGGCAATGCGCGCGGCGCCGGTGAAGTTTACGCGTTGTTCACCGATGGTCAGGTTGAAATCCGTGCCACGCAGCGTCTGTGGTCCTTGCTGTTTTATAGCAGCGGCCAGCAGTGAGGTTGATCCAAGGCCCAGACTCGCGACAGCACCGCTCATCGCAACTCCAGTGACAAATTGGCGTCGTGTCAGAGAGACGCCCCCCTTCAAAATCAGGTCATTAATACTCATGAAATCTCTTTTCCTCTGCAAGTCAGCAGCAAGCACACAGCCACTGACGGATAGTCAACGATGGGTTGTTATCGAGTGATTCCGGAAAACCCGGAGATCGACAGCAGGGAAGTCAGGCCCTGGGCGGGCGAAAGAGGGAAGAGGAGAGTTGGCTTACAAAACTGTCTTCGGCTCCAGGCAGAGCGTCTGTGACAGCAAGATGTATGGGGTATGAAAATGCCGGAATCATCGCCAGCACACTGGAAGTACAGTGGCCGGATGAACAAGAATGATAACTGCAGCCTGTGTCACTGTTGCATTGCTCACAATCATGGGTTGATTGATTGCTGGCCATTGCCATATCACCGTCATACGTGCATGCTGAGTGAGGTGCAGGTTCTTCCTGGCCGGGGGAAGTTGCGCCGGCAATAGCGCTCTGCAACGGGGAGAATCCCAGCAGCAACATGAGCAACACAGCCAGCAGTTTTTGAGTCAAGCGGCACATGGTATAAAAAACAATACTGAGATTTATTCTTATCGTCAAGCGATTTCATTCACAGTATGGCGTGTTTTCAAAAGGGATGCACTCTGCAACTTCGACTCAAACACAATGAGGTTTTCACGATGAGTGGCTGCTGTGATAACAATTGTTCGATCGATGCCCTTCGAGAGAGGCAGCGGGGAACACTGCGAATTGTGCTCGGCATCAATGCCGGTATGTTCCTGGTTATCGCGGTGGCTGCGGTGTATGGCAGATCAACGGCTTTGCTGGCAGACAGTCTTGATAACCTTGGGGACGCCCTGACGTATGGTCTCAGTTTGTACGCTGTTTCGAGGGGAACTGCTGTGAAGGCCAGGGTGGCATTGTTCAAGGGCGGTCTGATTTTCCTGGCGGCATGCGTCGTGGCCGCCCAAATTATTTACAAGCTTTTTGTCCCGAGCGTGCCTGTATTCGAAGTGATGGGCGTTTTCAGCCTTCTCGCCCTTGTCGCAAATTCTCTCTGTCTTTACCTGCTATGGCGGCATCGCCACGAAGATGTGAATATGAGTTCTGTTTGGGAGTGTTCGCGAAACGACATCGCGTCAAATCTTGCGGTGTTTTTGGCAGCTGGAGCAGTCTGGGTCACTGGCTCGGGTTGGCCCGATATCCTGGTTGCATTTGGCCTCGTTTGGCTCTTGATGCGTTCTGCGATTCGAGTCGTTTCCTCAGCAATGGTGGAGCTTCGTGTAGCGACCAGATAGTGCTGGAGCTGACGCTGGAAAAGCACAAGGCACTGTGCGGAAATATTGCAGAGGGCAGTATAGCTTAGACGTTATCGATGACCTGCGAGTGAAGGCAATGAAGCATGAACTGCCGATTAGCAAATGAGAAATATGCCTCTGGAAGGAATCTCGGCGACCGGCAGCAGTGTACTCCCTGAAGACATTGGGTGAGCAGGAGAAAGCTTGGGCTTCAGTAGCATACGCTACATGCAGAAGAGAATCATAGGCCAGTCAACAATCGGGTCCCACAGGCCTATTATGTGCTTCCGGTGCTACCCGAGGGGTTTCCACCCAGGCAGAGAACACCATTTCCCGTATTCCCAGATGAAATCACGTACTACACGCAGAGCGGTAGTACGTGATTATTTTATGGGTCAAAAGCGAATGCTGGCGATCAATCTCAGATGTTGCTGCTGCAGTTCCCGACCATTTCCCGTGCCATCATATTCACTTGTCCTGTCTGCATAAAACAGCTTCAGCATCGATTTCTTGGTCGGTTTGTAAATAAGCACCAGGTCAAGTTCTGTAGCATCTGTGACCGGATCAACGAATCCGGCCGAGCCAACCTTGATCACCTTGGCAGGTGCGGAAGTGTCGGATTGGCCATAGTCAGCATAGGCGGCAACGAAGGTCAGATTGTCCAGGATATTGTATTTAAACCCGAGTTTGAAGGCATCCACATTCTCGCGGTAGGCGTTGCGGGAGAATATCGTGCTGGTGTAGGCCGGGTCGCCACCCCAGGCGTTCAGCATGGCCTCACCACTTCCGGAGTGATTGTAGGCGCCAAACACCGCCCATTTTTTGCTCGCGAGTGTGGCCTTCAAGCCGAGCATGTTGAAATCAAGATCACCTGCATAATTGTTGCCGATATCTGTTTGATAAAGATATTGCCCGTCCAGTTTCAGTTTCACGCCTTTGTCTTTAAACGGGAAAACCGCTTTTGCTTCAGCATAGATATTGTTTGCGATATCGTCGACGTAGTAATCCCACAATTCCAGCGTAACGTTCTTGAATCCGCCATACTCTGCATTGAGTACGGTGATGCCATTAGTGTTCGGGGCATCAGCACCAAGTGTGGCCGTGCTGACGTCATGAAACTCAGCCTGGCCAATGGTACTGGTCTTGATGGCGGCACCTGCTGATTTGGTGCCTTCACCGATGAGAGCGAAATCAGTCATGGAGCGGGCACCCCAGGAGATTTCAAAGATCTGGGCAGCGCCGAGCTTGGTGTCTGGCAGGAGCTTTGCGACACCGCCGAGTGCGGTATAGAAGTTTGGCATGGTACTGTAGGCAATGGTGGTTAATGGCGTCTTGTACATCTCCCGCCCACCATGCAAAGAAAATTTTTCGTGATCATAGGTCACGTAGGCCTCGCCCAGTAGAAACTCGGTCGATCCGTCATCACTGACGAACATCCCCCGCGCCAGACGCTCGGTAGCGGGATTCAAATCAAAATCAGTGATTCCGAACAGGTCGCCGTTGGCATAACCTGCCACTCCCACGTTGAAATTCTTGAAAGAGGGTGACAGGTATTTCGCCTTCAGAAGGTAGGATGTGCCATCGCTTGGGTCATAACCATTGTCATCGGCATCGATGATGTGCATGGCCTTCACGAAGAGTTCAAGATCTCCGTAATCCTTGTCTCCCGACTTCAGATCAAGTGCCCAGAGCGGGGTAGCCAGCAAGCATAAAGCCGTGGCTGGAATCATTGTATTCAGCATCGTTTTCACTGTATGTATCTCCCATGACATTAAATTCATTATCTGAGGTATAGGAACAACGCTTTCAGTCGAGGCAGTGTCTTTTTCAGCATGCCCGTTAGCCCGGCAGAGACCTCTATGGCAACACTGCGTTGAAGCGATATGGCCATTTCCCTCATCTTTTCTCCGGAAAACCTATCCGGTCGCCAGAAGTTTACATATAAATTGAGAATAGTCAATTATTCAGGTGGTTGGTCACATGCTTAAGCTGAGACCTCTCTTGGTAGATACCCGGTGCTGTATCGTTTCCGCGATGTTCGAGGCGCCAAGAGAATCTGCGGTGTATGAGGGCGCAAGCTTGTCAAATCAATGCACCAGGAGATCAATGACTCCTTCACGCCCTGAGTCACTCCGTCAAGTTTATTTCACTGCTGAGAACTGTTTTAGAAGCGGAGAGCCACGGCGCTGAAGGGCCTTGAGATACTCAGATTCATTGTATGGAGTATGCGTTTCCCAACAGCGATACAAGATGCGAATCCATTTGAATGCCTGATGTGTCGAGTTGGGTTTGGGGAGGAGTCGCCGCGACTGGTCACAGCATATTCTTACCTTCCGTTTAGTGAAACAGAGCCCTCCCGGTTGCCCGGGAGGATACTCTTTCAACGCACAGCAAGCGTCTCGCCTGAGAGTCTATCGCCCCACTGGTAACTTGCCAGTCCGAGCAGAATGATCCCGGTTCCGAGCAGGTCGGCTGCGCTGATTCGCTCGTGATTCAGCCAGGCGCCGAGCAATAGCGCAAGCACCGGCGTAATCAGGGTCGCCAGCGCCACGGCGTTGGCAGAGACTTCACGCAACACGTAGTAGTAGAGGACAAAGCCGAACGCGGTGGCCACCGCCCCAAGGTACAGGATCGACCATAGCGCACGTTCGCTGATCTGTACATCCACGTCCACGCCATGCAAACCGTAGCTGAGCCAGAACAGCGGCACCGCCACCAGCAGCGCACCGGTGGTGGTTTCCAACGGGTGCAGGCCGGCATCGATACGCTTGATCCATACCGCGCTCAGCGAGTGGGCGAACACTGATAGCAGCACCGCCAGCAGCCCCGGCAACTGCTGATTACCCAGTTGCAGGCTGTTGCCAAATACCAGCAACAAACCGGCAATGCCAAGCAGCATACCGAGGCCGCGGAACCGCGTGAACACGCGCTCATTGAGAATCAGCGCGGCGAGCAGGCCGGTCATGACCGGTGTCAGACCGAACACGACCGAGACCATCCCTGAAGGGATAAACTGTGCGCCCCAGTAGACCGAGCTCATCGCTCCCCAGATGCCCAGACCAGCAGCCAGGTAGGTGTTTCGCGCGGTTGCATACCAGCGCATGCGACGGCTCATCAGAGCAACCAGCACCAGGCAGACGAACACGCCGAGCTGCATGCGCGCGCTGACGCCCAGCCAGGGGCCAATGCCTTCACTGCTCCACTTGATCGCCAGTGGCGTGGTCGTCCAGATCAACACCATCCCAAGGTATGCGGCCGGCACAGACATTTTGTCCTCCCATTTTTCAACGGCCAAAAACAAAAAGGCCGCAGCTTGTGAAAGCTGCGGCCTTTCCCAGAATCGGGTTGTGAAATCGATCTATGAAAGCACGCAGCCATATGTCTGCCAGCGCATCGCGCGGCGGACAAGAATGGCTAGGTTGTGTGCCTTGATCGGGTTCATAGAGACAAGTGTATCCATCTGCCGTGGAAAAACAAGCGCTTCTTGTGAATATCATGCAAGGCCATCATCAAACTTCCACAGATGGCTGTATACGACTCAACGTCCAGGCGCCGGTCAAGCAGACTGCACAATACTCAGGAAGGTCAGTCACGCACTTCATAGCGAGGCGCGTGAAAAGACCCCGTCAGTCAAAAATCAGGAACAAGATGGGAATCAAAAGCGCCAGTGCAATGATGTAGGGCCCGACAACCGACGCGCGTGCATCGCCGCCTTCCGTCCATTTGCTGCTGCTGGATTCAAGATAGTGGCTCCAGATCTCTTTCAACTCGATTACATCGAACTTCATCTCTGTGAGCTTGTTCATCCGGGTTACCTCGCTTCTTCGTGATCGAAGGGAGAGCTCGAAAGCTCACTGACAGTATAGTATATTAATTCTAAAATGTCTCTATAACCTGTTGGTTTGTCTTCTCTTTGTGTCTCTGGATGATAGGGTGGAAGGGTGATGCTCCTGGAAATCCCTGGCAGGAAAGGAGAGACGCCCGTCACACCATGAGCGATGGTCGCGCAGAACAAAAAAAGCCCCGGCGTCAGCCGGGGCTTGTCATCGGCCAGACTCTATAGAAGTCTGGTTGCTGTTTCCAGGTTTACTTTGCCGCTTCGCGTTCCCTGACCTCCTTGATGATCTCATCCGAGATGTTTTTCGGGCAGGGGAGGTAGTGCGAGAACTCCATCGAGAACTGCCCACGGCCCGATGTCATGGTGCGCAGGTCGCCGATGTAGCCGAACATTTCGCTGAGAGCGACATCCGCCTTGATGCGCACGCCGCTGGAACTTGGTTCCTGGGACTTGATCATGCCGCGGCGGCGATTCAGGTCACCGATGACGTCTCCGACGTGCTCTTCGGGCGTGAAGACATCAACCTTCATGATCGGTTCGATCAGCTGGGGCCCGGCCTTGGGGACCGATTGACGGTATGCGCTCTTGGCCGCGATCTCATAGGCGATTGCAGAGGAGTCGACCGGGTGGAATCCACCATCGACGAGGGTGACTTTTACGTCAAGCAGCGGAAAGCCGGCGAGGGTGCCCACTTCCATGCTTTTTGCAAAGCCTTTGTCAACGGCAGGCCAGAATTCGCGTGGCACATTGCCGCCTGTAACCACCGACTCAAACTGGAAGCCACTGCCTGGCTCACCGGGTTCGAGGGTGTAGTCGATCTTGGCGAACTGACCGGAACCACCAGTCTGCTTTTTGTGCGTATAGCTGTCCTCGATCTTCTGCGTGATAGTCTCGCGGTAGGCAACCTGGGGTTTGCCCATTTCGACATCGACGCCATGGGTGCGCTTGAGAATATCGGCCTTGATGTCGAGGTGCAGTTCACCCATCCCCTTGATGATGGTCTCGCCGCTGTCCTCGTCGGTTTCAACGCGGAAGGAGGGGTCTTCCTTGATCATCTTGCTCAAGGCGATACCCATCTTCTCGGAGGCATCCTTGTCCTTCGGCTTGATGGCGATGGAGATGACCGGGTCCGGGAACACCATCGGCTCCAGTGTGGCCGGATTCTTGGGATCACACAGGGTGTGGCCGGTTTGTACGTTTTTCATACCGACGATGGCGACGATGTCGCCAGCCTGTGCTGAATCCAGCTCTTCACGTGAGTCGGCGTGCATCTCGACGATACGGCCGATGCGCTCGGTCTTGCCGGTAAAGGTGTTGAGCACCGTCATCCCTTTATCCAGCTTTCCTGAGTAGATGCGGGTAAATGTCAGGGCGCCAAAACGGTCATCCATGATTTTGAAAGCCAGTGCTCGCAGCGGACGGTCAACGTCGACAATAGCAAGCTCGCCGGTTTCGTTGCCTTCCAGATCCACTTCAGGCTGTGGCTTGACTTCCGTTGGGCTTGGCAGGTAGTCGACAACTGCATCCAGAATCAGTTGCACGCCCTTGTTTTTGAACGCAGAGCCGCAGTAGGTCGGGAAGAAATCCAGCGCGATGGTGCCTTTGCGGATACAGCGCTTGATATCCTCGATAGAGGGCTCTTCACCTTCCAGGTAGGCTTCCATCAGGTCGTCGTCCTGTTCGAGAGCGGTCTCGATGAGCTGCTCGCGATACTCTTCGACCTTATCGGCCATATCCGCAGGCGGCTCTTCGAGCCTGTACTTGGAGGGATCTCCGGAGTCGTCCCAGATCCAGGCCTTGCGGGTCAGCAGGTCGACGACACCGACGAAATCGTCTTCGGTGCCGATCGGCAGCACCATCACCAACGGGTTGGCGCCCAGCACGTTTTTGATCTGGTCGACGACGCGATAGAAATCGGCGCCCAGGCGGTCCAACTTGTTGACCAGGATGATGCGCGCGACTTCGGAGTCATTGGCATAGCGCCAGTTGGTTTCAGACTGAGGCTCGACACCACCTGAGCCACAGAAGACGCCGACGCCGCCGTCCAGCACTTTCAGGGAGCGGTAGACTTCGATGGTGAAGTCAACGTGTCCGGGGGTGTCGATGATGTTGAACTGATGACCATCCCATTCGCAGGTAGTCGCGGCAGACTGAATGGTAATTCCACGTTCACGCTCCTGGTCCATGAAGTCTGTGGTGGCTTCGCCATCGTGTACTTCACCAATCTTATGGATCTTGCCGGTGAGACTTAAAATACGTTCTGTGGTTGTGGTTTTACCGGCGTCAACATGGGCAAAGATGCCAATGTTCCGATAGTGCGAAAGGTCAGCCATTGTCGTTCTCGAATGTTTAGGTTGCTATGTGAAAAAAATGCCGCTCAGGGCTGTTGCTCGCTGAGAGGCAATACCAGTGAATCCAGTTGCGATCTGCAATCCACGCTGGAATTTGTAAAGCCACTTAAATCAATAGCTTAAGTGAAATTCATCGTCTGTGGGAATAAAACAGGCGCACATTCTACCACAGAGTGTCAATCGGTTTCGACTTCTGAATCAGACAAAGGAAGTGTTGTAAAACTGATTTATTCCAGACTTTTCAACAAAACGCGGGAGTTGCGCTGATAGTTGTAGAGTCCGCGTTTTGCCATCGGCAGTGATTTGACGTCATCCCGCCTGAAGCCGCGCTCCTGAAACCAGTGGCTGCTGCCGGTCGTCAGCACGAAAATCTGCTGGATCGCGCCCTGCTTTGCCTGCTGCTCGATATGCGACAGCAGGATGTCGCCATATCCCGCGTTGCGGTACTCGGGGTGAACAACGACGCAGGCGACCTCGGCCATCTGCTCCCCGGGGTAGGGATAGAGGGCGGCGCAGGCGATGATCAGTCCGTCGCGTTCGACGACGAAAAAGTGGTCGATCTCTGTCTCCAGCAGTTCGCGGGAGCGCCGCACCAGGCTGCCATCCTCCTCGAGAGGCTCGATCAACGCCAGGATGCCGGCGACGTCGTCGATTTTCGCCTGGCGAATCCGGTCATAGGGCTCGGCGCTCAGCAGCGTGCCGGCGCCGTCCCTGGTGAACAACTCCCTGAGCAGAATGCCGTCACTGCTGCGTGATACCAGGTGCGAGCGCTTGACGCCCCTGCGGCACGCGCAGGCGGCGGTCGACAACAGCAGTCTTGACTCCTGGGGGAGTTTTTTGCGGCGGGCAATCAAGGCATCCGCCTGCGCGGGCGTCAGATGGGCCACTATTTTGCCCTGGCTGTCCCTGAGGGGCTTTTCGTCACTGAGCAGAATGAGCTTGTCGGCGCCGATGGCCGCGGCAACGGCCCCTGCAACGTCGACGGCGCTAAGGTTGAAGACCTCGCCGGTCGGTGAGTAGCCCAGCGGGGGAATCAGCACCATGTTGCAGTTGTCCAGCTGTTGCACGATGGCATCCACATCCACACGCCGGACTTCACCGGTATAGAGATAGTCGACGCCGTCACGTACGCCGATGGGCATGGCCGTGACAAAATTTCCCGAAGCGACGCGGATATGCGACCCGGACATCGGCGAGTTACTTGCCGCGGTCGACAGCAGCGCTTCGATCTCGACACGCACGCTTCCCGCGGCCTCCTTGACACAGGCCAGTGCAGCGCTGTCGGTGACTCGCAGGCCGTTGATATATTCCATGTCGGCGTTGCGCAGCTGCAGGCGCTCCTCGATCTGCGGGCGCGAGCCGTGCACCAGCACCAGGCGGATGCCGAGTCCATGCAGCAGGGCAATGTCATGGACCAGCGCAGGGAAGTGCTTGTCGGCAACGGCGCTGCCGCTCAATGCCACGACAAAGGTTTTCCCCCGGTGTGCATGGATATAGGGGGAAGCCGTGCGAAACCAGTTGATGAAGTGGTCAGCCATATCAGTCAATCTCATTCATGAGTAGTGCCATTGAAACGGAAACAACCGCCAGGTGCAAGCCGGCTGCCTCTATCATATGGCAAAATTACTCGAGGCAGAAACGTCTGATCAGCTGCCTCAGCATATCGACAGTGGGCTGAATGCGATTGATCTCCAGGTATTCATCCGGCTGGTGCGCCTGTGCGATGTCGCCTGGTCCGAGGATGACGGTCTCCATGCCGATGGCGTTGAAGTAGGGGCCCTCGGTGCCGAAGGCGACCGATTCAGCCTGGTAGCCGGTGAGCGCTTCGGCTGCCTGCACGATGGCCGCGGTTTCGGCTGTCTCCATTGCAGGGATGCCTTCAAACAGCGGTTCCAGGGTGAACTTCAGCCCGGAGTTGTTGAAAAGCTGCTCCAGCCGCTGCTGCAGTTCGGCATGCAGGTCTGGCAGCGACATGCCGGGAAGCGGGCGCAGATCGAAGTGCAGTTCACAGGCTCCGCAGATGCGGTTCGGATTGTCGCCGCCGTGGATATGACCCAGGTTGAGGGTCGGGACATCCACGGCAAACAGTGGATTTTGATAGCGCTGCTGCAGCTCCGAGCGCCACCGCAGGATTTCATTGATGGCAGTGTGCATTCCCTCCAGGGCGCTGTTCCCCAATGCCGGGTTGCTGGAGTGGCCGGAGCGGCCGGTGATGCGCAGGGATTTGGTTGCCATCCCCTTGTGCATGCGTACCGGCTTGAGGCTGGTCGGCTCGCCGATCACCACGTGACGGCCGAGATGCCGGTTGAGTCCCTGCAGTGCTTTGGCGCCGCACATGCTGGTCTCTTCATCCGCCGTGGCAATGATCGTCAGCGGCTGTTTCAGGGTTGCCAGATCCAGGCCGTCGATCGCTGCCAGGATCAGGGCGAAAAAGCTCTTCATGTCGCAGACGCCGAGGCCGTAAAACCGCCCTCCGGATTCGGTCAGCCTGAAGGGATCATGTTTCCATCCCCCCTCGTCATAGGGAACCGTATCGGTATGGCCGGCCAGGACCAGGCCGTCAGGGCCGCTGCCGGCGCTGGCAATCAGGTTGTATTTGTCATCGCAGCCGGAAAGCGGCTGAATGACAGTATTGAAACCGGCACCTGTGAACCACTGATCCAGCAGCTCGATGAGCGCTTCATTGCTCTGGTTCCATGCCGCACTGTCGCTGCTGATCGAGGGTGTCGCTATCAATGCTTCGAGATGTTGCCGCAGAGTCATGTCTATTGATGATGATCTTGTGTTGATAGCAGCATCATAACCAAGGTCCAAGGGGTGGGCAACGCGGAAAGATTTCTCCCTACGGTCGAAATGACCGGAATGAGGATTCGTTCAGAACTCCCCAGGGGAGAAGTTATGCCGGAATTGTGCTAAGTTGCGACTTCAGGGTTTGCACAGCTCCCAAGGTCGAAGAAAAAGAATGCAACAGAGTCTGGCCGAACGTTATGCGCACTGGGTCATCCGCTGGCGCTGGTTGATTGTCATCGGCTCGATTATTGCGATAGTGCTGCTGGCAAGCGGCGGCCGCTTGCTGCGATTCGAAAACGACTACCGCATCTTCTTCGGCGAGGAGAATCCGCAGCTGCTGGCGTTTGAGAATCTCCAGGACACCTACACCAAGAACGACAATGTGCTGATCGTATTGGCGCCGAAGGATGGCCGTGTCTTCACGCCACAGGTGCTTGCCGCGGTACAGGACATCACCGGGCGGGCCTGGCAGACTCCCTATTCGCTGCGCGTCGACTCCATCACCAATTTCCAGCATACCAGCGCCCGCGGCGATGATCTGACGGTTGCGGACCTGGTCGAGGAGCCGCTGCAGCTGTCGACGGAGCAGCTCGAGGAGATCCAGCGGATTGCATTGGCCGAGCCGATGCTGATCAACCGGCTGATCTCACCGCGCAGCCACGTGACGGCGCTGAATATCGTCGTCGAGCTGCCTGGTGAGGATATGACCAGGGAGGTGCCGGAAGTGGTCGCCTCGGTGCGTGAGCTCAGATCCTATATCACTACCACCTATCCACAGCTCGATGTCTACCTGACCGGCCTGGTGATGATGAACAACGCCTTCCCGGAAGCCTCCCAGTGGGACATGCAGCACCTGATGCCGCTGGCGCTGCTGCTGATCATGACGATGGTCTTTTTGCAGCTGCGTGGTTTCGGCGGCACCGTCGGCACCCTGCTGGTCACGATCTTCTCGATACTCGGCGCCATGGGGCTGGC
>JBDLII010000048.1:0-13387 GCA_039714995.1 Pseudomonadota bacterium | reverse complement strand
CCGATGCAAACATTCACACCGGCGCGCTGCAACTTGCCCACAGGGCAGAAGCCGCTGGCGAGTTTCATGTTCGACTGCGGACAATGCGCAATATGGATACCGCTCTCGGCGGCAATCCCGATCTCCTCGTCCGTCAACTGCGTCATATGTACGGCGATCAACTGTGGATTCAGTAGGCCGAGACGCTGCAGACGCGCCATCGGCCGCTCGCCATGATCGCGCAGGCTGCCCAACACCTCGTCATTGGTTTCGTGCAGATGGATGTGCACCGGGATGTCCAGCTCGTCGGCAAGCAGGTGAACCCGGGACAGCGGCTCATCGGAAACCGTATAGGGAGCATGCGGCGCCAGCGCTGTGCGGATCAGCGGATGATTCAGGTAGGCATCATGCAGCGCGAGTCCCTTCTGAAAATAGTCGTCCGGGCCTTCGCCCCAGGCCGAGGGAAAGTCGATCATGATCAGCCCGACCGTTGCGCGAATGCCAGCCTGGCGGGCGATGCGCGCCGTCACTTCGGGAAAAAAGTACATGTCGTTGAAACAGGTGGTGCCGCCCTTGATCATCTCTGCAATGGCAAGGCGGCTGCCGTCGGCAACAAAATCTTCACTGAGCCATTTTTTCTCGGCTGGCCAGATATGATTGTTGAGCCAATCCATCAACGCCAGGTCATCCGACATGCCGCGAAACAGGTTCATGGCGCTGTGTGTATGCGCATTGATGAATCCGGGAATCAGCACGTGATGGTGCAGATCATGCACCTGTGTCGCCGTATAGGATTGCCTGGCATCCACGCTCGGCAGAATGTCTATGATTTTTCCGTGGTGGATGGCGATGGCATGTCCTTCAAGCACGGGATCGCCTGCCGACACAGGTATGATCCAGTCGCATGCAATCAGCGTATCAATATTTTTATCTGTCATCTGTTGCTGTTTTAGGCAGAATAGGGCGGAATACAATCGAAGGATAGCAAGATGGAGACGCTTTTTCCCGACAAAAAAATCACCGGCGACGACGCCATCCTGTGGCGCGATGACGCGCTCTATCTGCTTGATCAGCGCCTGCTGCCGGCCACAGTGGAATTTCTCCGCCTCACGACGGCCCGGCAGACGGCGGATGCGATTCGAGACATGGTGGTACGCGGCGCGCCGGCGATCGGCATCACGGCTGCCTATGGTGTGGTGCTTTCGGTGATGCATCGTGGAGACGATTGGCGTGAGTGGCTGCAGAGCGATGTGGACCTGCTTGCTGCCGCACGACCTACCGCGGTCAATCTCTTCTGGGCGCTCAGGCGCATGCAACGGCTTGCCGCAGAAGCCGATGACCAAACGGCCATCGTCGACGTGCTCCTCAAGGAGGCGCAGCTGATTCACCAGCAGGATATCGCGGCTAACCGGCGCATCGGCGAGCTGGGCGCAGCATTGATTCATCAGCCGACAGCGGTCATTACCCACTGCAACGCCGGGGCGCTGGCGACCGGCGGCTATGGCACTGCGCTGGGAGTAATCCGCGCGGGCTTTGCGCAGGACAGGATCAAGCATGTCTATGCCGACGAGACCCGCCCCTGGTTGCAGGGCAGCCGCCTGACCGCCTGGGAGCTTCTCCAGGACAATATCCCGGTTTCAGTCATTGCCGATGTTGCTGCCGCTGCGCGCATGGCGCGCGGCGATGTCGGCTGGGTCATCGTCGGCTCCGACCGTATCGCCGCCAATGGCGACGTCGCCAACAAGATTGGCACCTGTCAACTGGCCATAGCCGCCAGATACTACGGCGTCAAATTCATGGTGGCTGCGCCTGTCTCGACCATCGATCCGGACGCGGCCAGTGGTGCTGGCATCCCGGTGGAAGAGCGCGCCGCCGGGGAGGTGCTCAACTGTGGTCAACAGCGGATCGGCGCAGCGGGCGTCGGTGCGTGGAACCCTGTCTTCGATGTCACCCCCGCCGAGCTGGTCGATGCCATCGTCACCGAACGCGGCGTCGTCGAAGCTCCGACTAGGGAAAAGATGACAAGGTTGTTATCGAATTCAGGGGAAAGCAATTAACCACAGATGCACACAAATAAACACAGAGTGAAAAAAGCGATATCTATCTGTGTGAATCTGTGTTTATCTGTGGTTAAAAAAAGAGGAGTTGGCATTAATGCGGCGCAATGCGCTTCGCTTATTGCGCCCTACAGTCCTTAAAACCTAAAATCTTACGTAATCACCGTCGGTTCGCTGCGCCCGGTGAGCTCTTCGATCCGTGCCAACGTCGTGGCGATATCGACAAACGGCTGCATCGCCTCTGCGGTATCCAGCAGCTGCCTGTCGGCATCGGCTTCGAAATACTCCATGTAGACGCGCAGCGTCGCGCCCTCAGTGCCTGTGCCGGAGAGGCGGTAGACGATTCGCGAGCCATCCTCGAACAGGATGCGGATTCCCTGATGGTCAGAGACGCTGCCATCGACCGGGTCGGTGTAGCTGAAATCATCGGCCAGGGCGACTTGCCGTCCGTCGATGCTGGAGCCGGCAAGGGAGGGGAATTTCCCTCGCAGCCCATCCATCACCCGGTTTGCCGCGGCGCTGTCGACCGCCTCGTAGTCATAGCGGCAGTAGTAGTTGCGGCCATACTCCCGCCAGTGCTGTTCGACGATCTCCTTCACTGATTGCTGCCTCGCAGCCAGCAGGTTGAGCCAGAAGAGCACGGCCCAGAGTCCATCCTTTTCACGTACATGGTCAGAGCTGGTGCCGAAACTCTCTTCACCGCACAATGTTGTTTCTCCGGCATCGAGCAGGTTGCCGAAGAATTTCCAGCCAGTCGGAGTTTCAAAGCTGTTGAGTCCCAGTTTGTCCGCAACACGGTCTGCTGCCTGGCTGGTCGGCATGGAGCGGGCAATGCCGGCTATGCCATCCCTGTAACCCGGAATAAGCGTGGCGTTGGCAGCCATGATCGCCAGACTATCGCTCGGCGTGACAAAAACATTCTTGCCGAGGATCATGTTGCGGTCGCCGTCGCCGTCCGAAGCGGCGGCGAAATCGACGCCTTCATCACCCTGCGTCATGGCGACCAGCTCCGGTGCATGCGCCAGGTTCGGGTCGGGATGCCCGCCGCCGAAATCGGTCAGGGGCGCGCCGTTGATCACGGCGCCTTCGCCCGCGAACAGCATCTCCTCGAAGATGCGCTTTGCATAGGGACCTGTCACTGCATGCATGGCATCGAACGCCATCCTGAAATCGGGCTGCGCCAGCAGTGCGCGGATTGCGTCAAAATCAAAGAGTGTCTGCATCAGCTCCGCATAGTCGCCGATGGAGTCGACAACAGAGACCTGCATATCGCCGATCTGTATCTTGCCGGCAACATCCAGATCGACATCCTCGGCGCCGAGCAGGAAATATTCGTTGATCTCCTTGCTGCGGCTGTAGATGGCTTCGGTGATGGCTTCCGGCGCAGGTCCGCCGTTATCGATGTTGAACTTGATGCCGAAGTCGCCATCGGGACCGCCGGGATTGTGGCTGGCTGAGAGCACGATGCCGCCCTGCGTCTTGTACTTGCGCACCAGGTGGGAGACAGCGGGCGTCGACAGCAGGCCATGCTGGCCTACCAGGACCTCGGCAATGCCATTTGCCGCAGCCATCTTGATGATTGTCTGGATGGCTTCGCGGTTGTAGTAACGGCCGTCGCCGCCCACGACCAGGGTGCCGCCCTTCAGCGCCGGGTTGACATCAAAGATCGACTGCACGAAGTTTTCAAGATAGTGCGGCTGCTGGAATCTGGCGACCTTTTTTCTCAGCCCCGAGGTTCCCGGTCGCTGGTCATCGAATGGTGTAGTGGCGATGCGGCTCATGCTGATTTCCCGGTAGTCATTGTTGATAGCGTATTTGACCACATCAACCGGCCGTTGTCAGCGAGAAACAGTGCAACTTGACCAGAGCTTCCCTAACCCGGATAAAACAACTGGCCGTCATCGATGCTTACAGCATGCATGGGGTGCGCATAGAGTCCCGACATGTTCTTCGGCGTGGCAATATCCATGGTGGGACCAGCCAGGTAGCGCCCGTCGCCATACAGCATCAGCAGATGCGAACACAGCCTCACCGCGACCGACGGATCGTGCAGCACCATGACCAGGGCATGATCAGAAGTTGAGAAACATTCTATAAGTGATTGTAATAACTTGAACATAATTCCTGGATCAAGGTGGTTTTCCGGTTCATCAAGCAGTGCAAGGCGGGGTGACTGGGCGTACAGGATAGCCATCGCAACACGCTGCATCTCGCCGCCGGACAGCGTGTTGGCCGCCCTGTTGGCAAGTTTCCCGATATCGAAAAGCTGCATGGCGGACTCGACCTGCCGCCGATCATCGGCAGAGCTGCCGGCAAGCAGCTTCTGCTGCGCAAAGCGGCCGCTCATGACCAGCTCCCCGACAGGCGTCGGGAAATCATAGCTGCTGTGTTGAAACAGCAGGCCGACCAGCTGTGCAAGCTGCCGCCGGGAGTAGCTACCGAGCGGTTGCTGCTGGATATCGATCTCTCCTGCATCAACCTCACGCAGCCCTGCAAGGGCATGCAGCAGACTGGTTTTGCCACAGCCGTTGGGCCCCAGGATCCCCCAGCACTGCTGTGGCCTGATCTGCCACTGCAGTTGATCGACGAGCACCCTGGCACCTGCGCAAATGTTGAGCGCCCGGCAGCTCAGTAGAGTGTTCACTGTAGCCTCTTTTTCATCAGGTAGAGAAACAGCGGTACACCGATCATCGCCGTGAACACCCCGACCGGCATCTGCCGCGGCGCGATGATGGTGCGCGACAGCAGATCGGCAGCCATCATCAAGGCGCCTCCCAGCAGGACACAGGCGGGAATCAGGCGGCGGTGCGAGGGTCCGCTCAGCAGGCGTACAAGGTGCGGCGTTACCAGCCCGACAAAGCCAATGGGTCCGGCAAAGGTAACTGCGATGGCCGTCACGGCAACCGCCACGGCGAGCAGCATACTGCGCAATGAGCGGACGGAGACGCCCAGTGATGCCGCCTGCAGATCACCAAGTAGCAGCATGTCCAGCGGCTTCGCCAGCAGTAGCGCGGCAACCAGGCCTGCCGTCAGCGTTGCAGCAGGCAGCAGCAGCGAAGAGCTCTCACCAAGATCGCCGATCAGCCAGAAGAGCATGCCGGGAATACGGGCGGTCGGCGCTGCTGTCAGCAGGAAGGTGATCAATGCGCCCCATCCTGTCGTCAGGATGATCCCCGAGAGCAGCAGCGGCTGTTGCTGCAGTCCCTGGCGCAGGCCGGTAATGGAGAGCAGCAGCAGGGTGCTGAAGGCTGCCCCGGCAAGCGCCATGAAGGGATGCAGCTCGACCGGCACCGCCAGCAGGAAAGCAACCAGCATGGCTGCTGCTGCGCCTCCGGAGGTGCCGAGGATGTAGGGATCGGCGAGGGGGTTGCGCAGCAATGCCTGCATCAGCACACCGGCAAGCGCCAGCATCCCGCCGATGATGAAGGCAAACAGCGCCCGGGGCAGTCTCAGCTCCCAGACAATGCGCGACCAGGTTGAGCCATCCGGGTTCAGCAGGATTTCCATGATGCTGACAAACGGAATGGAGACACTGCCAAAACTGATCGACAATAGCAGCGTCGTGGCAATACCTGAAATGATCAGCAATACAACAAGAGAGTGCCTCATGGCAGTTTCAATAAACCGACATACGCAGGTCTCAGAGTGATGAGATGTAGAGAACTGCTTGATATCCCGCTAAGATGCAGAGACGCAAAGTGTTTTCCTAGCGGGCTTTGCGTCTTTGCGAGAGTCATGGGTGAAAATATCGGCTTCATAGATGCAATCTGATGATTGGCCACCCTTGCTGCTGCGCCCGCTCCTCGAGCTGTTGATCCGGGTTCACGGCGACGGGATGATCAACGAGATCCAGCAGCGGCAGGTCGTTGTGCGAATCACTGTAGAACCAACTTCCGTCGAGGGGTTGTTGATGCTCTTTCAGCCACTCCTCGAGGCGATGCACCTTCCCCTGACGATAGCTGGGTTCACCGGCCACCTCTCCGGTGTAGCGTCCATCCTCTACGCGGGGTTCGGTTGCGATCAGATGCGTGATGCCAAAACGCTCTGCAATCGGGGCAGTGACAAAGGAGTTGGTCGCGGTGATGATCATCAGCAGGTCTCCCTTGCGGCGATGCTTCTCCACCAGTGCAAGCGCGTCTGCCGTGATCAGCGGATCAATGACTTCACGCATGAACTGCCGATGCCACCGCTGCAACTGTTCGAGTGGGTGCCTGGAGAGAGGTTCGAGAGAAAAGCGCTGAAACTCCATGATATCGAGGCGCCCCTCCTTGTAGGCCTCGAAAAACTGCCGGTTCCTCTCTTCATAGAAGCCGCGATCAACGATTCCCTGGTCGCATAGAAAGACTCCCCATAGATAGTCGGAATCGCCTGCGAGCAGGGTATTGTCCAGATCAAAGATTGCCAGCGCCATGCTGATCCTCAGGTTCACCCAATTGACGCGCACTATACCGAATTTCGTTAATTGGCAGTAGCTTATGTCGCATAATTGCGTACTTATCTTGCGTTGGAGCAAAAAATTTGAAAAAATGAAAAAAGTTATCTTTTGTTGTAAACACATCAATCGTGATTGATTCTGACGGTTTCCGGCCAAATGTCGGCATTATCCTCTGCAATAAACAGCGCCAGTTGTTTTGGGCAAAACGCATCGGCCAGGACGCCTGGCAATTTCCGCAGGGGGGCATCGATTCGGATGAGACCCCGGAAGAGGCGATGTACAGAGAGCTCGGCGAGGAGGTCGGACTGAAACCCCACCAGGTCGATCTGCTTGGCTCAACAACCGACTGGCTGCGCTACCGTCTTCCCAGACGCTATATCCGCAAGCAGAGCACACCAATCTGCATTGGACAAAAACAGCGCTGGTACCTGTTGCGCGTCAACTGCAAGGAGTCGGCTTTTTGCCTCGATCAGTCGCCGAAACCGGAGTTTGACCACTGGCGCTGGGTGAAGTACTGGTATCCGGTCGATAAGGTGGTCTACTTCAAGCGCAAGGTCTATGCGGATGCGTTGAAGCAGCTGGCGCCGCTGCTATTTCCCGACGAGGAACCTGTGCAGCAGCACTCCGATCCGCGACCGGTGAGCAGGCGCGTGCGCCTGTACCGCTGAGCGACGCATACAGGTCGGTATTCAGAGTGGCGCTGTATGGCGAACCACTGTCACTGACTATGCCAAACAATGCTCGAAACCCTGCATCGCATTATCCAAAAAGTCAACGCCTGCCAGGATCTTGACGAGGCGCTGAATACCATCGTCTCGATGCTGCGCGAGAGCATCGATGCGGATGTCTGCTCCGTCTATCTGACCGATTTTGAACGTCATCGCCATGTACTGAGGGCATCTGTCGGTCTCAGCGACGAGGCAATCGGCAGAGTCTCCCTGCCGCTGCATCGCGGCCTGGTTGGCCTGGTCTGTGAACGCGCCGAAGTGATCAATGTCGCCGATGCGCTCAGACACAAGCACTATTTCGCCACTGCGGAAACCACTGAAACCGACTACCACGGTTTTCTCGGTGCCCCTATCCTCCAGCAGAGCAAGGTGCTCGGCGTACTGGTCATCCGCAACCGCGAGCCGGGAAAAATCGATGACGAGGTGGTGACCTTCGTTCTTACCCTGGCGGCGCAACTTGCAGGCGCCATCACGCATGCCGGCGCCACTGGCGAACTGGCGACCTTTAAGGAGGCGGGGATTGCAGGGAGTCAGTTCCTGAAAGGGCGCGCCAGTTCCAACGGGATTGCCATAGGAACGGCATTCGTGACCTACCTGCCTGCCGACCTGGAGACCGTTCCGGACCGTCTCTCGCATGATCGGAAGAGGGATCAGCAGCAGCTGCGTGATGCCATTCAAGCGGTTCAGCAGGAGCTGCGCCGTCTCAAGGAGAAGCTGAGCGACGATCTTCCCGAGGAGGACAGGGCGCTTTTTGATGCCTGGCTGATGATCCTCTCCGAGGATGCACTCACCGGCAGGGCGATGCAGTTGATCGCTGAAGCGGGCATGTGGGCTCCAGCCGCACTGCGCATCACGGTCGAGGAGCATGCACGGGTGTTCGATGCCATGGAAGACATCTATCTGCGGGAGCGCGCCTCCGATATCAGGGACCTGGGGCGCAGGGTGTTGTCGCACTTGCAGCAGGATTCACCGCTGACCATCGACTATCCTGAGCACACCATCCTGGTCGGCGAGGAGGTCAGCGCGGTGCAGCTTGCGGAAGTGCCGAGACCAAAACTGGCGGGGGTCGTCTCGGCCACTGGTTCCAACTCGTCGCACGTGGCGATCCTGTCGCGTGCACTGGGCGTGCCGGCATTGATGGGAGTCGATGCGCTTCCGTCAACGCGTCTTGATGGCAGGGAACTGATCCTTGACGGCTATAGTGGGCGTCTGTATGTCTCGCCACAGCCTTCGGTGCGTATCGAATATGAGCGTCTGGCGGAGGAGGAGCGCGCGCTATCTGCCGAGCTGGATAACCTGCGCGGGCTGCCAGTCAAAACCACGGACGGGGTGCATATCCCGCTCTACCTCAACACAGGCCTGCTCTCGGATATGAGCAGCTTTGGCATCGAGGAGGCAGACGGGGTCGGCCTCTACCGCACCGAGTTCCCCTTCATGGTCCGGGACCGCTTTCCCGGTGAGGAAGCGCAGGTAAGAAACTACCGCCAGGTGCTGCAGAGTTTCGCTCCGCGTCCGGTTGTGCTGCGTACGCTCGATATCGGCGGTGACAAACCGCTGCCCTATTTTCCGGTGAAGGAGTCCAACCCCTTTCTCGGCTGGCGCGGGGTGCGCATTTCACTGGATCATCCCGAGATATTCCTGACCCAGCTGCGCGCCATGCTGCGCGCCAGTGACGGCCTCGACAATCTGCATATCATGCTGCCGATGGTGACCTCTGTCGCCGAGGTTGATCAGCTGCTGGCCCTGATCAAGCGCGCGCACCGTGAATTGCTGGAGGAGGGATACGCGGTCATGAAACCCAAAACCGGGGTGATGATCGAGGTGCCGGCTGCCGTCTACAACACCGCCGCGATCGCCAAGCGCGTCGATTTTATCTCAATCGGCAGCAACGACCTGACCCAGTATCTGCTCGCGGTCGATAGAAACAATCCGCGCGTTGCCGAACTCTACAGCGATCTCCATCCCGCCGTGCTGTACGCGATCATGCAGGTCGTCGAGGGCGCGCGGCAGTACAACTGCCCCGTCGGCGTTTGTGGAGAGCTTGCCGGCAATCCACTTGCCACAGCGCTGCTGGTTGGAATGGGTGTCGATAGCCTCAGCATGAGCGCCGGCAGCCTGCTGCGTGTCAAGCGCGTCATCTCGACCATCAGCCAGTCCCATGCAATACGCCTGCTGCGCAGCGCCCTGCAGATGAATGAGGCGGATGAGATCGCAGGTTTCATGAGCGCCGCCCTGGAAAATCTCGGTCTCGACAAACTCCTCAAACCCGGACAGCGGTGAAGAGCAGATCAAAACTTGCAGGAATACGGCGCAGTGCCCCGCAGTTATTGCACCCCACAACACTAAAACTTAAAACCTAATACTTAAAACCTCCCCCCATGCTCAAAGTCTCCTCCCTCAGTCGCAGCTATGCCGGTTTCCACGCTGTCGATGATGTCAGCTTTGAGGTCGGGATGGGTGAGGTCGTCGGCCTGCTGGGACATAACGGCGCTGGCAAATCGACGATGATGAAAATGCTGAGCGGCTGTCTGGAACCCTCCGCGGGATGCATCATGATCGACGGCATGGAGATCGGCAAACAGCGCCACGCCGTGCAGAAGCTGATCGGCTATTTGCCGGAAAACTGTCCCCTCTATGACGGCATGCGTGTTGTTGACTACCTCGAATGGATGGCTGATCTCAAGGGAGTCGCCAGGCAGCAGGTCCCGGAACAGATCGCCGCGGCGATTGCCGCCACCGATCTGCGCGAGCAGGCGCTGCAGCGCATCTCTACGCTGTCGCGCGGCATGCGCCAGCGCGTCGGCGTCGCCCAGGCGATTCTCAACCGGCCGCAGGTGCTGATCCTCGATGAGCCAACCAACGGCCTGGACCCAGGGCAGATCCAGCTGATGCGGCTGTTGATCCGCCAGGCCGCAAAAACATCAACGGTGATACTCTCGACGCATATCCTGCAGGAGGTCGAAGCGGTGTGCGACAGGGTGCTGATCATGCGCAGCGGCAAGCTGGCGGTGGATGCTCCACTGGATGAACATTGCGGCATTACTGCAGGCAGTCGCTCCTCCCAGCGCAGCCAGCTGGAGTCGCTGTATCTTCAGGCAAGCGCGGATGGCTAGTGTTGCTCAAACCACCCGGCGTGAATTCAGGATGCTCTTCTCCACCTGGTCGGCCTACCTGTTCATTGCGCTGTTTCTTGCCGCATCGCTCTTCATCGTCTTCTGGGTCGAGACGCTCTTTGCGCGCAACCTGGCCGATATCCGCCCGCTGTTCGAATGGATGCCTCTGCTGCTGATCTTCCTGGTCGCGGCCCTGGCGATGCGCATGTGGTCGGAAGAGCGGCGCAGTGGCACCATCGAGATGCTGTTGACGTCATCGACCCCGCTGTGGATCCTGGTTGCGGGGAAATTCGCCGCGGTGAGTGGAGTGATCCTGCTGGCGCTGCTGTTGACGTTGCCGCTGCCGGTGACTGTCGCTTTCAGCGGGCCGCTCGACTGGGGCCCGGTGGCTGGCGGCTACCTGGCTGCGCTGCTCGTCGGTGCATCCTATGCGTCAATCGGACTCTTTCTCTCCTCACGCACCGACAACCCGGTCGTCAGTCTGGTCGGCACCATTGTCATCTGCGGCCTGCTCTACCTGGTCGGATCCGATTCGCTGACGGCATTCGTGGGGCAACGGAGCGGCGAGATCATGGCGCAATTCGGCAGCGGCGCGCATTTCCTGGCGATCACACGCGGGGTACTGGATTTTCGTGATCTTTTCTACTATATCGCCCTTATCCTGATATTCCTGCTGCTGAACCTGCTCTCGGTCGAGAGACTGCGCCTGGCTGGAGACGCGCCGAGCAGGCAGTACAGACGACGCCAGATGATCATCTTTGTCCTGATCAATGCACTACTGATCGGCAATGTACTGCTGAGCAGGAACCGGGAGCTGCGCCTCGATCTGACGCAGGACCACAGTTTCAGCATCTCTCCGGCCACACGCGACTACCTGGACCAGCTCGACCAGCCGCTGCTGATCCGCGGCTACTTCAGCGCCAGAACCCATCCGTTGCTCTCCCCGTTGGTGCCGCAGCTGCGCGACCTGCTGCACGAGTACCAGGTTGCCGGCAATGGCAAGGTGAGGGTGGAGATCGTCGATCCGCTCGAAGCCCCCGAAATGGAGCAGGAGGCGGCACAGAACTTTGGCATCGAGCCGGTGGCATTCCAGGTGGCCGACAGGTATCAATCGGCGCTGGTGAACTCCTATTTCAACCTGCTGGTCAGCTACGGCGGCCAGTTCGAGACGCTTGACTACAATGACCTGATCGATGTCAGGATGCGCAGCGAGACCGATCTGGATGTACGCCTGCGCAATCCCGAATATGACATCACCCGTGCGATCAAGCGCGTGCTGGCGGAGCAGCGCAGCGGTACGGCCCTGTTTGACGTCATCGGCAAGCCGGTTGTCTTTCGTGGTTTCATCTCCGCGTCTGACAAGCTTCCGGTTGGCTTGCAGCAGCTGAAAAAGGATCTGGACAATATTCTCGGAATGCTCCGGGAGGGCTCTTCCGGGCGCTTCAGTGTCGATATCAGGGATCCGCAAGCCGGCGACGGTGCGCTGGCAAGGGAGATTCGCGCAAGCTACGGGTTTCGTCCGATGGTGCTGGGTGTCGCCAAACCAGACCCTTTCTTTTTCTACATGGTTCTCGAAAGTGACGGTGAGTGGGTGCCGATACCTGTGCCCGAAGATCTGAAGTCTGAGCATCTGCAGGCGTCGATCGAGGCTGGCTTGCGCCACTTTGCTCCCGGCGTGCTCAGGACAGTCACGCTGACCATGCCCGCTGCGCCTGACACCATCTTCGGCTTCAAACGCAAGGGGCAGGCGAGTTACCTCCAGATCGAGAAGCGCCTGCGCGAAAGCGTGATCGTGCGCAAGGATGATCTGGGCAGCGGGCAGGTGCCGGCCGGCAGTGACCTGCTGCTGCTGATTGCTCCGGAATCATTGAATGAGAAACAGCTGTTCGCCATCGATCAGTACCTGCTGCGGGGCGGTTCCGTTGTCATCGCCGCTGCTCCCTGGAAGATCCAGCTTGGCAGCGATGCCATTGCTGCAAAGCGACATCAAACTGGACTCGAGCTGTGGCTGGCGCATCATGGCATCATCCTGCGCGACGCGATGGTCATGGATGCTCAGAACGGGGCATTTCCGATCCCTGTGCAGCGTAACAGCGGCGAGATGGTTGTCGACGAGATGCAGAATCTTGCCTACCCCTTTTTTCCCGACATCCGCAAGGAGGGCATGGAGAACGCGACCGGGATTACCGCCTCGCTGAACCAGGTCACGCTGAACTGGGCAGCGCCGCTGATTATCGAGCCGCGAAATCATACTGTCATCGAGCTGCTGCGCAGTTCGCCAGACAGCTGGCTGGAAGAGGAGGGCGATATCCAACCCGATTTCGAGCGCTTTTCCCGGAGTGGTTTTAGCAGCGGAGAAGATCAGCAGCAGCGCTCCAGGCTGCTGGCGGCCATCATCCAGGGAGAGTTTGACTCCTTCTTCAAGGGCAGGCGGTCGCCGTTGCTGCCCGCGGAGGCGGATACGCCACAACTGGCTGTCGATGTTGTCGAGCGGTCAACGGCAGATGGCAAACTTATCATCATCGGATCTGACAGCTTTCTGGCGGATTCTGTCATCGAACTGGCAACCCGCGCAACCGGCAGCAGCTATCGCAACAGCCTGCAGCTGATCGAAAACAGCATGGAGTGGGCATTCGAGGAGCCCGGCCTGCTGGCGCTGCGCGGACGCGGCGCCTATGCGCGCACGCTGCGGCCGCTGAGCCGCGAACAGCAGGAGCGGCGCGAATACCTCAACTATGCCTTGGCAATCACGACTGTCGTGTTACTCTACGGCATCGATAAACTGCTGCGCAGAAGACGCCGCCGAGCATGGGAAAGATTCACCACGGATGCGCCTAACACTTAAGGAAACTCTGATTTATCCGTCATTGCGAGGAGCGTAGCGACGAAGCAATCTCCAAGCTATTGGTTTATATGAACGAGATTGCTTCGCTGCGCTCGCAATGACGGGAAAACAATTAGATCAGAGGTTCCTTAAAAACCTAAAACATAAAAACCGCCTACCTTCCCGAGGAGACAATGAACTACAAACTGATCACCCTGCTGCTATCAACAGCCCTGACCCTGGGCGCCTGT
>JBDLII010000047.1:0-13496 GCA_039714995.1 Pseudomonadota bacterium | reverse complement strand
CATGTTCGAACAGCGAGCAGGCCATGTTTTTGAACATGGCTTTGCGGTGGCTGCTGTTTCTGTTGAGCTTGCGGCCGGACTTGCGATGACGCATGATAATAATTCCTGATAGATATTTTTTATGACGACCTAGCCGTTCATCACTTCTTCGAGATGTTCGGGTGGCCAGTTCTCGAGTTTCATGCCAAGCGACAAACCACGCTCGGCAAGCACATCCTTGATCTCATTCAGGGATTTTTTGCCCAGGTTCGGCGTCTTCAGCAGTTCGACTTCGGTGCGCTGTACCAGGTCACCGATGTACATGATGTTTTCCGCCTTGAGGCAGTTAGCCGAACGCACGGTCAATTCGAGATCATCGACCGGACTCAACAGCGTTGGGTCGAATTCAGGCTCCTCTTCAGCCTCCTCCTCGACATCCGTCGAGACCGTCACATCGAGCAGCACAAAGGCTGTCAACTGATCCTGCAGAATGGTTGCCGCCATGCGTACAGCCTGGTCAGGATCGATGGTGCCGTCAGTCTCGATATCGATGATCAGCTTGTCCAGGTCGGTGCGCTGTTCGACACGCGCGGCTTCAACCGAATAGGCAACACGGCGGACCGGCGAGAAGGTTGCATCGAGTTTAAGCCAGCCGACAAGATTCGACTCTTCATCATCATCACGGTTTGCGGCAGGTTCATAGCCGCGCCCCTTTCTGACTTTCATTGAGATATCGAGGTCGACATCCTTGGTCAGCGTCGCAATGACATGATCAGGGTCAGCAATTTCAACATCGTGATCCAGCTGGATATCAGCCGCAGTGACAACACTGGGTCCGCTTTTTTTCAGCTGCAGCGTTGCATCCTTGCGGTTGTGCAGGACGATTGCAAGCTCCTTGAGATTCAGCAGGATATCCAGTGCATCCTCCTGGACGCCGTCCATGCCGCTGTATTCATGCTCGACACCTTCGATCATGACATCGGTAACCGCGCTCCCTTCCATGGATGAGAGCAAAATACGACGCAGTGCATTGCCAAGCGTATGACCGAAACCCCGCTCGAAAGGCTCCAGGATAATCTTGGTATGCGTTTCGTTGACAGGTTCAACGTTAACGATACGCGGCTTTAGAAAATCAGAGATTGATTCCGTCATGAATACGCCTCAATAGGTGCCTTACTTGGAGTAAAGTTCAACGATCAACTGTTCGTTGATCTCCGCGGGCAGATCTGCACGTTCGGGGATGCGCTTGAAAACCGCTGACATGCCCTTCACATCGACCTCGACCCAGTCGGGAAACTCATACTGTTCGGCCATGGCGAGTGAGCTCTTGATGCGATCCTGCTTGCGTGCTTTCTCGCGCACAGAGACCACATCTTCCGCCGATACCTGGTAGGAGGGGATATTCACCGTTGAGCCATTAACTTCAATGGATTTGTGGCTGACGAGTTGACGTGCTTCTGCGCGTGTCGAACCATAGCCCGCACGGTAAACGACATTATCGAGGCGACGTTCCAGCAGTTGCAGCAGGTTGTCGCCAGTGGCGCCCTTGCTCTGTGCAGCTTTTTTATAGTAGTTGCGAAACTGCTTCTCCAGCACGCCGTAGATGCGGCGAACTTTCTGCTTCTCACGCAGCTGCAGGCCGTAATCGGAGACCCTGCGGCGACGATCGCTCTGCTGACCGGGAACCTTCTCCATGTTGCATTTCGAGTCCAGCGCACGCACGCGGCTCTTGAGTCCCAGGTCGGTGCCTTCACGGCGGCTGAGTTTACATTTTGGTCCGATATATCTAGCCATGTTCGATTCCTGTTACACGCGGCGTTTTTTAGGTGGACGACAGCCGTTGTGCGGGATTGGCGTCACGTCGGAAATGCTGGTGATCTTGAGACCAGAATTATTGAGAGCGCGAACAGCGGAGTCACGACCGGGTCCAGGACCCTTGATGTTGACGTCGACGCTCTTCATGCCAAACTCCTTTGCCATTTGACCGCATCTTTCAGCGGCAACCTGTGCGGCAAAGGGTGTGCTCTTGCGTGAACCGCGGAAGCCGGAGCCGCCGGCAGTTGTCCAGCAGAGCGCATTGCCCTGGCGGTCAGAGATCATGATGATGGTGTTGTTGAACGAGGCATGCACATGCGCAATGCCGTCTGTAACCACCTTCCTGACCTTTTTCTTTGTGCGTGTAGGTTGTTTCGCCATATTCATGTAACCTGATTATCGTATCAGCGCTTGATGGGACGACGCGGTCCCTTGCGGGTGCGCGCATTTGTTTTGGTACGTTGCCCACGCACCGGGAGTCCGCGACGGTGGCGTATGCCACGGTTGCAGCCAAGATCCATCAAGCGTTTGATGCTCATGGATATTTCACGGCGTAAATCACCTTCGACCGAATGCTTTGCCACCTCGGTGCGCAGCGCATCGATCTGGTCATCACCAAGTTGCTGGATCATCTGGTCCGGCGCAACGCCTGCAGCCTTGCAAATCTCCATTGCCTTGGTACGACCAATGCCGTAGATTGCAGTCAATGAAATGACTGCGTGTTTTCTGTCCGGTATGTTGACACCAGCAATACGGGCCATCAGTTAAGCTCCTCTGAACTCAGTTGTTCCGCGGCACGGGAAAACCCGTAATCATATAGCGGAATCGTTATTAAATCAACCTTGGCGTTGTTTATGCCGCGGATCCTTGCAGATCACGCGCACGACGCCATTGCGCTTGACAATCTTGCAATTGCGGCAAATCTTCTTGACGGAAGCACGCACTTTCATAACAGTTTCTCCAGATATCGGTATCAGTGTATGCGGCCTGCGCCACCAACACCGCTAAAATTGGCCTTCTTCATCAGGCTGTCATACTGATGCGACATCAGATGCGCCTGTAGCTGCGCCATGAAATCCATGACGACAACGACGATGATGAGCAGGGACGTTCCGCCGAAATAGAACGGAATATTCCATTGAAATTGCAGCAGATCCGGCAGCAGCGCCACCAGCGTGATATACATGGCGCCCACCAGTGTCAGCCGGGAGAGCACCCCGTCGATATAGCTCGCCGTCTGCACGCCGGGACGTATCCCGGGGATAAATGCGCCGGAACGCTTCAGGTTGTCCGCCGTTTCACGGGAGTTGAAAACGATCGCCGTGTAAAAAAAGCAGAAAAAGATAATCGCCGCGGCAAAGAACACCGTATACAGGGGCTCTCCGCGCGACAGTTTTCCGGTCAGTTCCTGCAGCCAGCGCATGTTGTCGCTGCTTCCCACCATCTGCCCGATCGTCGCCGGAAAGAGGATGATGCTGGATGCAAAGATCGGCGGTATGACGCCGGACATATTCAACTTCAGCGGCAGAAAGCTGCTCTGCGCCGCATAAATCTTGCGCCCCTGCTGGCGTTTTGCATAATTGATCTTGATGCGCCGCTGGCCGCGTTCGACAAAAACGACAAATCCGACCACGGCAATCAACGCAATAAAAAGAACGACGACAAACAGCGCATTCATCTCACCGCTGCTGACCTGCTGAACGACGGCGCCGACTGCCGACGGCAAGCCGGCGACAATACCGGCAAAAATGATGATCGAGATGCCGTTGCCAAGACCGCGCTCGGTAATCTGCTCGCCCAGCCACATCAAAAACATGGTTCCGCTCACCAGGGCGACGGTGGCAACCATCACGAAGCCCCACCCCTGGGTAATGACGACGCTGGAACCACCGACTGTCTGTCCCTGCAGTGCAATCGCGATGCCGATTGACTGGAATATCCCCAGCACGACGGTGCCGTAACGGGTGTATTGCGTGATCTTGCGGCGCCCGGATTCACCCTCTTTCTTCAACTGCTCCAGCGTCGGGATGACAGCTGTCATCAACTGCATGATGATCGATGCAGAGATGTAGGGCATGATCCCCAGGGCAAACAGACTGGCGCGTTCGAGCGCACCCCCGGAGAACATGTTGAACATGTCCAGGATGGTGCCGGACTGTTGCTGGAACAGTGCCGCCAGCGCAGCCGGATTGACGCCTGGCACAGGCACAAAGGTGCCGATGCGATAGACGATCAGGGCTCCCAGCAGAAACAGGATACGCTGCTTGATTTCGGTAAGGTGCCCGAATTTTCCGGCACCCGCCGCCATTGCATCTTTTGCTGCCATCTTGGGATCCGTCTAAATTGCTGCTAGCGACGCATTCACGCTTCGATGCTGCCGCCTGCTTTTTCTATCGCAGCACGGGCACCTTTGGTCGCACGAATTCCTTTCAGTGTCACCGCCTTGTCGATTGACCCGGAGAGGATCACCTTGGCGCGCTTCATGCTGTGAGGCAGAATATCCGCCGCATGGAGAGCTTTCATATCGACGACATCGGCATCAACGGATGCAACTTCGGCGAGAGTGAGCTCGGCCGTATACTTCGCCATGCGGGAGTTGAATCCGACTTTCGGCAAACGGCGCTGCAGCGGCATCTGGCCGCCCTCGAAGCCGACCTTCCTGAGTCCGCCCGAGCGTGATTTCTGTCCTTTATGGCCGCGGCCGCAGGTTTTACCAAGGCCGCTGCCGATACCACGGCCAACACGTTTACGTGTCCTGGTGCTGCCTTCTGCAGGTTTCAGTGTATTCAGACGCATATCAGCTCTCCGCGACAACCTTTACCATGTACGAAACCTTGTTCACCATTCCCCTGGTGGACGCGGTGTCTTCCACATCGACAACCTGGTGCATTCTGCGCAACCCGAGCCCACGGACGCATGCCTTGTGCGCCTTCAGGCGGCCGTTCATGCTGCGCACCAACTTGACCTTCATCATGCTCTTGCCTGCCATTGTATTACTCCAGAATCTCTTCGACGCTCTTGCCACGCTTCGCTGCGGCATGCTCGGGACTGGACATATTCGCCAGGCCCTGCATGGTAGCGCGGATAACGTTGACAGGGTTGTTGGTGCCAATACATTTGGCCAGTACATTATGTACGCCGACAACCTCGAATACGGCGCGCATGGCGCCTCCGGCAATGATTCCAGTACCCTGGGATGCAGGTTTCATAAAAACCCTGGCGGCGCCATGCCTGCCAACCAACGGGTACTGTACCGTGTCGCCGCTGAGGGAGACGTTCTGCATATTCTTGCGGGCATTCTCCATCGACTTCTGAATCGCAATGGGAACCTCGCGCGCCTTGCCCTGACCAAATCCAACGCGGCCGTTGCCGTCACCGACAACCGTCAGCGCCGAGAAGCTGAAGATGCGTCCGCCCTTTACAGTCTTGGCGACACGATTGACTGTAACCAGCTTTTCGATCAGCTCCTGGCCATCATCCTTAGAATCAAATTGAGAATCAAATTTTGACATCGCTGTTCCTCTTAAAATTGCAGGCCGGCTTCACGGGCAGCATCTGCGAGTGATTTCACACGCCCATGAAATCTGAATCCTGCGCGGTCGAAAGCAACTGTATCGATACCAGCCGCTTTGGCGCGTTCACCAATTACCTTGCCGACAGTCGCGGCAGCAGCCGAATTACCCGTCGATCCCTCAATACTTTCACGGATTGATTTGTCGACAGTTGAAGCGGCAGCAACGACTTTGGCGCCATTTGGCGCGATGACCTGGGCATAGATATGCCTGGGCGTACGAAAAACCGTCAGACGATGCCGGCCCGAAGCATGGATCTTTGCACGGGCCTTGCGCGCACGGCGCAGGCGACTCTCTTTCTTATCCATCGTCTTACCCTCTTATTTCTTTTTCGCTTCTTTACGCAGCACATGCTCATCTGCGTAACGTATACCCTTGCCTTTGTAGGGCTCGGGTGGCCTGTAGGAGCGGATCTCTGCGGCAACCTGGCCCACCTGCTGCTTGTCGGCGCCTGAGACGACGATTTCAGTCTGGGAGGGCGTTTCTATAGTGATACCCTCGGGCACCGGGTAGAGCAGAGGATGGGACAGGCCCAGACTCAGATCGAGCGCCTTGCCCTTCATGGCGGCACGGTAGCCGACGCCAATCAGGGTCAGTTTCCTGGTGAAACCATCCGAACACCCAACGACCATGTTGTTCAGCACTGCCCGGGTAGTTCCGGCCAAGGCCCATGACTCCCTGGATGACTCATTACGTGGCTTGACACGCAACTCAGCCTCTTCCTGCACCACCTCAACAGCGTCATTGACACACCAGTTGAGTGTTCCTTTGGAACCCTTGACCTGGACGTCCTGGCCGTTGATCTTGATGTCGATTCCGGAGACAACGGGAATCGGAGCTTTTGCAATACGCGACATAACCGACTCCGCTATGCAACAAAGGCAATGACTTCGCCGCCGTGGCCTTCCTTGCGCGCCGCACGATCAGTCATCAAACCTTTGGAAGTTGAGATAATAGCGATGCCCAGCCCGTTTCTCACCTTGGGCAGTTCATGCTTGTTTTTGTAGATGCGCAGTCCTGGACGGCTTATGCGCTGGATGAGCTCGATGACCGGCTCTCCCTGAAAATACTTGAGCTCGATATTCAGTTCGGCCTTCATATCAGAAGAGGCGTTGAAGTCCTTGATGAAGCCTTCATCCTTAAGCACGGCGGCCAGCGCTTTCTTGACCTTGGATGACGGCATGGAGACAGAAACCTTGTTTCGTGCCTGGGCATTGCGAATACGTGTCAACATATCCGAAACCGGATCTGACATACTCATTCAGAGACTCCTGTGGGTCAGCCCGCCAACATGGCGCGATACCCTGATTGTGAAATAAACAGACGACCTTCAAATCGAAGGCCGCGAATTATACATAAACCTGACCGGCAACGCCAGTCAAATTCCTGACGTTTTTTACCAGCTGGCCTTTCTGAGACCGGGGACATCACCGCGCATAGCCGCTTCACGCAGCTTGTGACGGCACAGGCCGAACTTGCGATAGACGGCGTGCGGCCTTCCGGTGACGCGACAGCGGGTCTGCTGCCGGGATGCACTCGCATCGCGCGGCATCTTTTGCAGTTTCAGCACTGCGGCATCGATCTCTTCGTAGCCGCTGTCACGATTGTTGATGATCGCCTTCAATGCCGCACGTTTCTCGGCATATTTCGCGACGGTTTTCGCACGCTTGGCTTCACGTGCAATCATACTCTTCTTCGCCATACTCTTAACCGCTCCTATTTAAACGGAAAGTTGAAAGCTTGCAGCAGAGAACGACCCTCTTCGTCGCTCTTTGCAGAGGTTGTGATACAGATATCCATACCACGAATAGCATCGATTTGATCGTAATCGATCTCGGGGAACATGATCTGCTCCTTGATGCCCATGTTGTAGTTTCCGCGGCCGTCGAACGACTTGCTGCTGAGTCCGCGGAAATCCCGCTCCCTGGGCAGCGCGATGCTGATCAGGCGGTCGAGGAACTCATACATGCGCTCACGGCGCAGCGTCACCTTGCAGCCAATGGGCCAGCCTTCACGAATCTTGAAGCCTGCAACGGATTTACGCGCCTTGGTGACAACGGGTTTCTGACCGCTGATTTTCGCCATGTCGCTGGTCGCATGCTGGATGATCTTCTTGTCACCAGTCGCCTCTCCAACCCCCATGTTCAGGGTGATTTTTTCGATACGCGGTACAGCCATGACACTGGAGTAGCCGAACTTCTCGGTCAACTGCGGTATCACCTGGTCACGATAATGTTCTTCTAGCCTGCTCATCTGCTCTTCGCCCCATACATCGAACTATACATCGATGATCTCGCCGTTGGATTTGTAGTAACGCACCTTGCGCCCATCATCCAGCGACTTGAATCCCACACGATCACCCTTACTGGTCATCGGATTATAAATTGCCACATTGGAAGCATCCATCGGCATCTCCCTGTCAACAATACCACCCGGTTCACCCTTGTTCGGGTCGGGCTTGACGTGCTTCTTGGCCAGGTTGACGTTCTCGACAACGAGACGCCCCTGGTTGACGTTGAGCACGGTGCCACGCTTACCCTTGTCCTTGCCGGCAAGCACGATGACATCGTCACCCTTTCTGATTTTATTCATAGCCATGACATCAACCTCACAACACTTCAGGCGCCAGCGAAATAATCTTCATGAATTTGCCGCTGCGCAATTCACGCGTAACAGGTCCGAAGATACGGGTTCCTACAGGCTGCAGTTGCGAGTTCAACAGGACTGCAGCGTTTCCATCAAAGCGGATCAGCGAACCGTCGCCACGGCGGACGCCCTTGCGGGTGCGCACGACAACGGCGTTGTAAACATCGCCCTTCTTGACCTTTCCGCGGGGAATGGCCTCCTTGATACTGACCTTGATGACGTCGCCTATGCCGGCATAACGGCGATGTGAGCCGCCCAGCACCTTGATACACTGGACACGCTTGGCTCCACTGTTATCGGCGACATTCAGGTTTGTCTGCATCTGAATCATCAGATTACTCCACGATAAAATCTACTGGATCAGGCCCTTGCAGGGCGCTCGATAATTTCCACCAGGCGCCATCGCTTGCTGCGTGACAGCGGACGGCACTGCTCGACCAGGACAACATCACCCCTGCGGCATGCATTGTCGGCATCATGCGCATGCACCTTGGTCGAGCGGCGAATAAACTTGCCGTATATCGGATGTTTGACCTGGCGCTCAACCAGCACCGTGATGGTCTTGTCCATCTTGTTGCTGACAACGCGGCCCTGGATCGTACGGTTTGCTACTTGTTCTTCACTCATGATGCGCTATCCGCCATTTTTTCATTGATCACGGTCTTGACTCTGGCAATATTCCTGCGGACCTTTTTGACCTGGTCCGGTCGCGACATCTGTCCCGCACTCTGCTGCATGCGCAGGGTAAATTGCTCTTTCAGCAGATCATGCAGTTCCTGTTCCAGCTCCACCTGGCTCTTGCTTCGGAGTTCTGTCGCTTTCATTAGAGTATCGTCCGCTTGGTAAAAGTGGTGGAAACGGGCAATTTTGCAGCAGCCAGCTGGAATGCCTCGCGCGCAAGCTCCTCGGAGACGCCTTCGATCTCATAAAGCATGCGGCCGGGCTGAACTTGCGCCACCCAGTATTCGACGCCGCCCTTGCCTTTACCCATACGCACCTCGAGAGGCTTCTTGGTAATCGGCTTGTCGGGAAAGACGCGGATATAGAGCTTGCCGCCACGCTTGACTGTGCGGGTAATGGTGCGACGCGCCGCCTCGATCTGACGGGAGGTGATACGGCCTCTCGAGGTGGCCTTGAGGCCGTACTCGCCGAAGCTGACCTTGCTGCCTCTCTCTGCCAGACCGCGGTTGCGGCCCTTTTGCATCTTGCGGAATTTTGTTCGTTTTGGCTGAAGCATGATTTAACCTTTTCTCTCTCTGCCCTTGCTGCTACGCCCCTTGCTCTTCTTCGGTTCCTCTTTCTCTTGCGGCATATCGCCGAAGACTTCACCCTTGAAGATCCATACCTTGATACCGATGATGCCGTAGGTCGTCATCGCCTCGGCGGTGCCGTAGTCGATGTCGGCGCGCAGGGTATGCAGCGGTACGCGCCCCTCGCGGTACCATTCGCTTCTGGCGATCTCGGCGCCGTTGAGACGTCCGCCGATATTGATCTTGATGCCGCCGGCGCCAAGGCGCATGGCAGTCTGCACAGAACGTTTCATGGCGCGGCGAAACATGATGCGCCGCTCGAGCTGCTGGGCGATGCTCTCGGCGACGAGCGTTGCATCCAGTTCAGGCTTGCGAATCTCCTCGATGCTGATCTGCACCGGAACGCCCATCTTTCTGGAGACCTCGTCGCGCAGCTTGTTGATGTCCTCACCCTTCTTGCCGATCACGATTCCCGGACGCGCCGTGTGAATGGTGATGTGGGCGTTGTTGGCGGGACGATCAATCTGAATGCGGCTCACCTGGGCCTGCTTTAACTTTTTCTTCAGAAAATCGCGCACCTCGAGATCTTCGTTGAGAAGATCGGCGTACTGGCCTGAGTTGGCATACCAACGCGAGGTATGCTCCTTGGTGACTCCCAGACGAAAACCTGTTGGATGTATTTTTTGACCCATAATCTCTTCTGCCCTAGTCGTCCGCTACAGTGACGGTAATGTGGCTGCTGCGCTTGAGGATACGGCTGGCGCGGCCCTTGGCGCGCGCACGTATTCTCTTCATGGTTGGACCCTCATCGACACAAACGTATTTGACGGTGAGTTCGTCGATATCGGCGCCTTCATTGTTTTCCGCATTCGCAATCGCGGAATCAAGCACCTTCTTGACCAGCGCGGCGCCCTTTTTGTTGCTGAACGAGAGCACATTGAGCGCCTCTTCAACCGGCATTCCACGAATCTGGTCAGCGACCAGACGCCCCTTCTGCGCGGAAATTCGTGCATAGCGATGTTTGGCTACAGCCTGCATCTCTCTCTCCGTTACTTAACTTTTTTGTCAGCCACGTGACCGCGGTAGGTTCGCGTCTGCGCGAATTCCCCGAGTTTGTGACCAACCATGTTTTCGTTAACCAGGACCGGAACGTGCTGCCGGCCATTGTGTATTGCGATGGTCAGACCAACCATGTCAGGGCTGACCATGGAACGCCGCGACCACGTCTTGATCGGGCGCCGATCATTGGCAGCCGCAGCCGCCGCCACCTTTTTTTCAAGATGGTGATCGATAAAGGGACCTTTATGAACCGAACGTGGCATGTTGTTCTACCTCAATTATTTACGACGACGATCGCGTACAATCATCTTGTCGGTGCGTTTGTTACTGCGTGTCTTGTAGCCTTTGGTCGGCACGCCCCAGGGACTCACAGGATTGCGGCCACCGGATGTGCGACCCTCGCCACCACCATGCGGGTGATCGACGGGATTCATCGCCACGCCGCGTACGGTCGGGCGGACTCCGCGCCAGCGCTTGGCGCCGGCCTTGCCAAGAGAACGCAGACTGTGTTCGCCGTTGCTGACCTCACCTAGCACCGCGCGGCACTTGGCAGGTATCTTGCGCATCTCGCCTGAACGCAGACGCAGGGTTGCATACTCGCCTTCCCGCGCAACCAGCTGCGCCGAGGTGCCTGCACTGCGCGCAATCTGCGCACCCTTTCCCGGCTTCATCTCGATGCAGTGAACCACGCTGCCCAACGGCATATTGCGCAGCGGCATGCAGTTGCCCGCGGAGATAGGGGCTTCGCGTCCTGAAACCACTTTTGCGCCGGCCTTCAGGCCCTTTGGCGCAATGATGTAGCTGCGGGCGCCATCGGTATATTTCAGCAACGCGATATAGGCGGTGCGATTCGGGTCGTACTCGATACGTTCAACCGTAGCGGGCACACCCTCTTTATTGCGCTTGAAATCAATGACGCGGTAGCGCTGCTTGTGTCCGCCGCCGCGGTGGCGTGATGTAATGCGGCCCTTGTTGTTGCGCCCGCCTGACTTGCTCTTTTTTTCGACCAGTGGTTCATAGGGACCACCCTTGTGCAGTTCAGGTTTGACGACATTGACGACAAAACGGCGTCCAGGAGATGTCGGTTTTGATTTTACGATTGCCATGTTTGCAACTCTTTAAAATTCAGCTCAATTCAAATCAATTCAATTTTCGGGGTCGGCTCAATCAGGGGTAAGCGCCTTATGCACCCGGCATCAGATCGATATCCTGGCCTTCCTTCAGGCGAACGTAGGCCTTTCTCCAATCGGAGCGTTTGCCCTGCATCGCGCCGAAACGCTTTGTTTTTCCCTTGACGTTGACGACCCGGACATCCGTGACATCGACATCAAACATCTGTTCCACCGCACGCCGGATTTCAGGCTTGCTCGCATCACTGCTGACACGAAAGACAACCTGGTTGGACTCGGCGACATTGGCGCTCTTCTCGGAGACGACGCCGCCCAGCAGAACTTTCATCAGACGCTCTTTATTCATGAGAGGCGCTCCTCGATCTTTTTCAGTGCGGCAGAGGTGACGACAACCTTGTCAAATGCAATCAGGCTTGCCGGATCGATGTCGCCGCTGTCACGCACATCGACATGGTAGAGATTGCGCGATGCAAGGATCAGGTTTTCATCGAGATCCTCGACAATCACCAACGCATCATTGGCTTCCAGCGCTTTCAGTTTATCCGCCAGCTGCCTGGTCTTCGGCGCGTCGACGGCAAATTCGTCGACAATCAGCAAACGCTCCTGGCGGACCAGCTCCGAGAGGATGGAACGAATGGCGCCGCTGTACATCTTGCGGTTCACTTTCTGTGAATAATCACGCGGGGTGGCTGCAAAAGTCACGCCGCCTGCACGCCAGATTGGGCTGCTGGAGGTGCCGGAGCGCGCCCGACCGGTGCCCTTCTGACGCCAGGGCTTGATACCGCCGCCTCTTACCGCAGAGCGGTTTTTCTGCCCCTTGGTGCCTGAGCGGGCGCCATTATAGTAGGCCTTGACAACCTGGTGAACCAGCGCTTCATTGTATTTGACGCCGAACACCTGCTCCGAAACATCGATCGAGGCGCCGTTTTGTACTGTCAGGTTCATGCTCATCAACCCCTGCTTTTCATCTTGACAGCGGGAGTGACAACCACATCACCGCCTTTGGAACCGGGAACAGCACCTTTCACCAGCAGCAGATTTCTCTCCGCATCGACGCGGACAATCTCGAGATTTTGCACTGTGCGCTTGACACTGCCCATATGGCCGGCCATCTTCTTGCCCTTGAAGACACGTCCCGGCGTCTGGCACTGGCCGATCGAGCCGGGTGCCCGGTGCGACAGGGAGTTGCCGTGCGTCGCCCGCTGCATGGCGAAGTTATGGCGCTTGACGCCGCCGGCAAAACCGGCGCCCTTGCTGGTGCCACGTACGTCGACGATCTGCCCCTCTTCAAACAGGGCCACGGTGATTTCGCTGCCAACTTCAGGAATCTCACCCTCATATTCGTCGAGGCGGAATTCACACAGGTTGCTTCCGGATTCAACACCGGCCTTGGCATAGTGCCCCGCCATCGGCTTGCTGACACGTGACGCCTTGCGGGATCCGGCTGTAACCTGGACCGCCTGGTAGCCATCGCTCTCCAGCGTACGCACCTGCGCAACACGATTGGGCGTCGCCTCGATCACGGTGACCGGGATGGAGACGCCATCTTCGGTGAAGATGCGGCTCATGCCGGCTTTACGCCCTACAATACCCATAGTCATGGTCACTCTCCTCAGTTCAGCTTGATCTGGACATCGACACCGGCGGCCAGATCCAGCTTCATCAAAGAATCCACCGTCTTGTCGCTTGGATCCATGATCTCGAGCAGACGCTTGTGGGTGCGAATTTCATACTGATCACGCGCATCCTTGTTGACATGCGGCGATATCAGAATCGTAAAACGCTCTTTTTTCGTCGGCAGCGGAATCGGTCCCCTGACGACAGAGCCGGTGCGCTTGGCTGTTTCCACGATTTCACGCGCCGACTGATCGATCAGACGATGATCAAACGACTTCAAACGAATGCGGATTCTCTGACCTGTTGACATACTCTTTTACTCAATAATTTTGGATACAACACCGGCGCCGACGGTACGGCCGCCTTCACGAATCGCGAAGCGCAGTCCCTCTTCCATCGCGATCGGGTTGATCATGGTTACTGTCATC
>JBDLII010000046.1:0-13586 GCA_039714995.1 Pseudomonadota bacterium | reverse complement strand
TTTATTCGGGATGAGTTTTTTCTTCGCCTCTTTGGCTGCCGGTGCGGAGGCTTCGTCCGTCTTGGCATATCCGGTGACGGCGGAAAGCCCCAGCAGGAGCGCGCACATCATCAGCCACACTCTCATCACTCCTCGTTTCATTCTCTATACCTTTTGTAGCAGGGTCGGCGCAGTGGAAAGCCTGACTGACGTCTCTTCGACCGGGATGGATGAACCCATACAAGGGATGTCATCCCCCATTGACGATTTTCAATTTATGGCGGGCATTCTTACCCATGAAGATAGTAAGGTCAACCAATTGATGAATTGATCCATGATTTGCTCTACTATTTATTAGTATATTATTGTTTACTTATATTCTAATATTTGTTATCCTTCATGCAGTTCACAACATCATTCAGAGGTTACACACCATGATCAACGTCATGATGATATTCGTCGCAGCCATTTTGTTCACCATTGCCGTGGGAGCCCCGCTCGTCATGCTCTCGGGAGTGCTTCACACTCAACACCACAAGAAGTAGCAATTCCCTCTATCACGGCAAGCCATGACCGAGGCACTTCGCGCCTCGATCAGAGCTTGCCGTGTAACAATCACCCCTGTTACTCCCTTTCCCCGGAATCCCTTCCGAGACTCTATTTCAGGCCTGCCCGGTCTCCTCCCCTCACTCATCTCTTAAATGAGAATTCATACCCTCTTGAGCTAAATCATTGTCGGCAGCAATGAAAGCATGGAAGATAGGCTCTCGATTCAACAGGCCGAGGCTATTTGAGACCATGACAACGACTGATTGCAGCGCCATTCCCCAGGTAGCGCTTGATTTCATGAATACCGTTCACTGCGAAGAGCTGACCCTGGTGCAATCACTCAGCGGATTAATCGACGTCGACGCCCCCGACAGCGACAGGATCGGTGAGGTTCTGGATCAATGGGTTGCGCACACCGAACAACATTTTGCACGTGAAAACAGGTACATGCAGGAGTACAGGTTTCCAGCATTCCCGGTTCACTCCGCCGAGCATGATGCTGCGCTGAATCAGCTGCGCCAGATACAGAAGCAGTGGCATCAACAGCAGCAGATTGCACCACTGCGGCAGTATGTACAGCATGACTGGCCCCTCTGGTTCAAGCAGCACATCTCGACGATGGACAACGTCACCGCACAGTTTTTGAGCCAGTTTGATTTCGAGGTGGAGTTATAGACCTCTTTAACCACGGAACACACGGAAAAAGACCAAATGTAACTCCGGTTGCTCAGTGGTTACAGTAATGATCTGAAAGAGTTTCCGTTAACAGACTGTTGAAAAACTCCCTCTCCCTGAGGGAGAGGGCTGGGGTGAGGGGGAATGCAGCATCTAACTGATTGGTTTTACAACCCCTCATCCTAACCTTCTCCCAGGGGGAGAAGGGATAAATGCATTTTCAACAGCCTGTTAACCACCAACCAGCTTGTCAAAGATGCGGAAACCGGCAATGTAGGTTCCGGCCGCCGATCCCATGGTGCTGAACAGAAACACCAGCAGAATGCGTGACACCCGGTTTTTCCACCAGCCGCTCCAGTGCGTCACATCATGGCGCAGCTGCTCGAAATCACCAACCTGCGGCTTGCGCAGCAGGGTCTCGGCCGCGCCTGTGACCATGCCTGCGCCAACTGTCGGGTTCAGCGACGTGATCGGGGCGGCAATGAAGGCAATCAGCACGGTCAGGATATGTCCACCTGCCAGCAATGCTCCCAGCGCCGACAGCGTGCCATTGATCAGCACCCACTCGGCAACCAGGTTCCAGCCCAACTCCGGGCTGCGCATGAATCCTGCTGTAAATCCCCCCAGAATGACAACCACGATCAGCCATGGCAGCAGCTTCAACCAGGCTTTTTTCGGCGGCAACTGCTCCAGGCTGGAGAGCAGCCGCTGCGGCTCGGCAATACCCTCAGCGAGGGTCTCGATGATCCCTTTCTGGTGACCGGCGCCAACCACTGCAAGAACGCTTTTGTAGTCGTGTTGCTGCTGCTCCTGGATGAGCCGGGCCGCCATATAGCGATCGCGCTCCGCGATCAGGGGATCGAACAGATCCTTGCGCTCCGCGGCAAATTCCGCGAAGGTGGTCTCCAGCATGTCACCCTCCTTGAGCCGCTCCACATCCTCTTCGGTCACCTCTTCGCGCGACAACACCGAAGCCAGCAGTCCGCCGAAGAGTCCGAAACGCTTCCACCAGCTGACGTTGTTCATGACCCGCCGTAGCGTGATGCCTATTTCGCGGTCGATCAGCAGCACCGGGAGATTATGCATCTCGGCAACTGCGATCGCTTCTCGCTGCTCAGCGCCGGGCTCGATGCCAAACTGCTCGGCAAGCCGCTGTTGATAGGCGCTCAGTGCGAGCTGCGCCGTCACCATCGCCGCCTTGCCGTTGCGAAAGACCTGGAACAGGTCCATACGGGCCATGGCGTCAGGATCGACCAGCGACTGGTATCTGCTGTTGCAGAGTTCCACCGCCACTGCATCGTAGGCGCCGCTATCCAGCAACTCACGCACCTCCTCCGCGCTGGCGCGTGAGACATGCGCTGTTCCCAGCACATAGACCTGGCCTTTTCCCAGCTTGACACGCGAATCGTTGGAAGGGTTTTGATATTCTGTCATCCCCAAGGAACCTCTGAATGAATCGATAATCTGCTATGCTTGCAATCGCGACGAATTTTGACACATTACAGATGATGTTACGCTGGAAACTGCAATTTATGGAAGCTCTGATCAAGTTGCTTCGCACCTCGTTCAGAGCATTCCCGCAAGTTTTTCTACGGGGGAAGGGTTCAATTTCAACAAGTTATAACGGAAACCGGTTCTGCCCTTCCCCCGAACCCCCATCCCATGGAGTTGGTCAGGGATTCCCTATTTTGATCCTCGCCATCGTGCTTGCTCTCTGCAGCGGCTGCCAGAGTATCAGCGAGCGCAGAAGCGATGAGGCGCTCAGCTCGACCCTGGTGCTCTACGGCAAGATCCTGCGCTGGCAGGGCCCGCATGAACAGGGCGCTATGCTGGCTGACCCCACCCTCGCACCCAAAAACCGGGGAATCACCGTTACCTCCTACCAGGTGCTCTCCAACCCTGTCAGAACAGCTGCGCACACCGCCACGCAAACTGTTGGCATCGAATATGTCTATCACGACAGTCAATTGACCCGTCAGGTCATCGACCGGCAAATCTGGGAATATGACATGGAGAATCAAGTCTGGCTAAGGAGCAATCCGCCGCCGGAGATGCCGAGGTAGGCTTTGAATGAATCGTCATTGCGAGTAGCGCAGCGACGAAGCAATCTCAAAGCCTTTGATTTAAGGAAGCTCTGATCAAGTCGCTTCGCGACTGGAGCAGAGCATTCCCGCAAGTTTTTCTATGGGGGAAGGGATCAATATCAATGAGTTATAACTGGCTTTCAGTTTGCCCTTCCCCCAAACCCCCAACCCGGGGACTTAATCAGAGGTTCCTTAACTGCATGAGATTGCTTCGCTGCGCTCGCAATGACGCATGATTGTGATTCATTCAGAGCTTCCCTTGTAAAATTCGATGCGACGAAAACCACCGGATCGATTGAGATAAGTCAACCTCAAGTGATCTCAACTTGACCTTCTGATGCGCATATAAGACAATTCGCCGATTATTTTCGTGAAATCCAGAATATTCTGATTTACCGAAATTCAATTTTATCCAGTGTGGCCAAGCATCCGCTTAGCCATTCAAGATGTCGTTTATTTGATTTGAGTGGGAGACAACACTATGAGCGAAGGGGTTGATCTGAAAAAACGCCGCTTCCTGACTCTCTCAACAGCCGTGATTGGTGCTGTTGGAGCAGGAGCCGTCGCGGTCCCTTTTGTGATGTCATGGCAACCGAGCGCAAAGGCGAAAGCAGCCGGCGCACCCGTTGAGGCCGACGTCAGCAAGATTGAAGAGGGGCAAATGTTACGCGTCAAATGGCGCGGCAAACCGGTGTGGGTCGTGCGCAGAACCGAAAAAAACCTGCAGGATCTGCCCCAGCTTGACGGCAAACTCGCCGATCCGGCTTCGGACGTCAATCAACAGCCGGACTACTGCAAAAACCCGACACGCTCAATCAAACCCGACTATCTGATTGCCATCGGCATCTGCACCCATCTCGGCTGCTCGCCAACATACAGGCCTGACGTCGCACCCGCCGACCTCGGCTCTGACTGGGTCGGCGGCTTTTTCTGCCCGTGCCACGGTTCCAAGTTTGACCTCGCCGGCCGTGTCTTCGCCGGCCTTCCCGCACCTACAAACCTTGTGATCCCGCCACACAGTTATCTCTCTGATAATGTCGTACTTATTGGTGTTGACGGAGGTGCCTCATGAGCGCATTACAAAACATGGTCGGCTGGATCGACGATCGCTTCCCGATGACCAAGGTGTGGAATGAACACCTGGCCCAGTATTACGCGCCGAAAAACTTCAACTTCTGGTACTTCTTCGGCTCACTGGCGATGCTGGTGCTGGTCATCCAGATTGTGACCGGCCTGTGGCTGGCAATGATGTACAAACCCGATGCCGACCTCGCCTTTGGGTCCGTTGAATACATCATGCGCGACGTCGACTGGGGCTGGCTGATCCGTTACATGCATTCGACAGGCGCATCGGCCTTTTTTATCGTGGTCTACCTGCATATGTTCCGTGGCCTGATGTACGGCTCCTATCGCAAGCCGCGCGAGCTGCTGTGGGTGATCGGCATGATCATCTATGTCGCGATGATGGCGACTGCATTCATGGGCTACCTGCTTCCCTGGGGGCAGATGTCGCTGTGGGGCGCCGCGGTCATCGTCAACCTGTTTCAGGCGATCCCGATCGTTGGAGAGGACCTGGCGGTCTGGATTCGCGGTGACTATGTCATCTCCGACGTCACCCTGAACCGCTTTTTTGCACTCCATTTTCTGCTGCCGTTCATTCTTGCCGCACTGGTGTTTATTCACATCGTCGCGCTGCACAAGGTTGGCTCCAACAACCCCGACGGCATCGAGATCAAGAAAGGCCCCAAAGGCAACAGATGGAGCGACACCGCTCCTGCTGACGGCATCCCGTTTCACCCCTACTATTCGGTGAAGGATATTGCCGGTATTGTCGTCTTCCTGATGTTTTTTGCCGGCATCATGTTCTTTGCGCCGGAGGGCGGCGGCTATTTTCTCGAAGCGCCGAACTTCGAACCCGCCAACCCGCTGAAGACGCCCGAGCATATCGCCCCGGTGTGGTATTTCACCCCCTTCTATGCGATTTTGCGCGCTGTTCCCAGCTTCGCCGGCACCCAGGTGTGGGGCGTCATCGCCATGGGCGCAGCCATCGTCGTGCTGTTTCTGCTGCCCTGGCTGGATCGCAGCCCGGTCAAATCCATCCGCTACAAGGGTGGGCTCTACAAGGGCTTTCTCGCTATGTTCGTGATCGCATTCATCGTCCTCGGATGGCTTGGCACGCAGCCGGCTACAGAGTTGTATACCCTGTTTGCTCAAATTGCGACAACACTCTACTTCGCATTCTTTATCCTGATGCCATGGTTCAGCAAAGCTGACAAAACCAAGCCTGTACCAGAGAGGGTGACAAAATGAAAAAGCTATTGATTGCAATCCTGGCGCTGGCATCTTCCAGCGTCTTCGCCGGGGGCGGCGGTAATGTCCACCTCGACCATGCCGATGTGGACATCTCTGACCAGGCATCACTGCAGCGCGGCGCCAACTATTTCGTCAACTACTGCCTCAACTGCCACTCGATGAAGTATGAACGCTGGCAGCGGATGCAGGAGTTCGGCATCCCCGAAGATCTGCTGAAGCAACACCTGATGCCGTCGAATGCCAAACCCGGTGATCTGATGACGACCGCGATGAAGACGGAGGACGCGGCCAACTGGTTTGGCGCTCCGCCGCCCGATCTCACACTGGAGTCCCGCCTGCGCGGCGATGACTGGATCTACACCTACCTGCGCAGCTTCTATATCGATGAGAGCCGCCCGTTTGGCGTCAACAACATCGTCTTCGACAAGGTCGGCATGCCGCACGTCTTATGGGAACTCCAGGGCATGCAAAAGGCGGTCTTTGAAGAGCACACGGATGAGAGCGGTCATGAAAGCCACATCTTCAAGGGCTTCGAGATGGTCAAGCCGGGCAAGCTGACTGCTGAGCAGTATGACCAGATGGCGCTGGACCTGACAAATTTCCTCTCCTATATGGGTGATCCCAGCAAACTGAAACGCCACGCGCTTGGCATCAAGGTGCTGCTGTTTTTGCTGATTTTCTTCATCTTCGCCTACCTGCTGAAGAAGGAGTACTGGAAGGACGTCCATTAATTCGGCGGAATACCCCTGAAAAAAAGCGCACATGTTATACTGTGCGCTTTTTTTACAACTGCTCCTCTTCAGGCGCACCTTCGAGGATCTACCCAGCATGCAAAGCGTGATCACCAAGCGAACCGTCATGACTCTGTTCTCTGATCCGGAGTCTATCTACAGTCATCGGGTGCGCATCGTGCTTGCTGAGAAAAATATCACGGTCGACATTCTCGATGCCGACCCTCACGATCTGCCTGAAGATGTCATCGAGGTCAATCCCTACGGCACCCTGCCAACCCTGATCGACCGTGACCTGTCGCTCTATGATTCACGCATCATCATGGAGTACCTGGATGAGCGTTATCCTCACCCCCCGCTGCTGCCAATCGACCCTGTCTCACGCGCGATGACGCGCACCTATCTGTATCGGGTCGAAAAGGATTGGTACACGCTTGTCGACACCATTCTCAAGGGCGGCAAGCAGGCGGCCACGGCTCGCAAGGAACTCACCGAGTCACTGCTGGCTGCAGGCCCTGTTCTGGCAGCGAAACCCTGGTTCATGAGCGATGAATTCTCCATGGTGGACACCACCATTGCGCCACTGCTGTGGCGGCTTCCGGCGCTTGGCATTGAACTCAAGGGCGCCGGCTCAGGCCAGGTACTCGGCTATGCAAAGCGTCTTTTTGAACGTCCATGCTTTGCCAGGAGCCTGACAGAAGAGGAGAAAGAGATCCGCAAATGACATCGACGCGCCCCTACCTGATTCGCGCATTTTACGAGTGGATTGTCGATAATGATTTAACGCCGCACCTGCTGGTGAATGCCGGGCATGAGCACGTCTCGGTACCACAACAGCATGTCGAGAATGGCAAAATCGTACTCAACATCAGTCCGTCCGCAGTTCAGGGGCTTGATCTTGGCAACGACTGGATCGGCTTTAACGCCCGCTTTGGCGGCAAATCGGAGCATATCGGCCTGCCGCCCGGGGCTGTCTCAGGAATCTATGCCCGCGAAAATGGCCAGGGAATGCTGTTTCAGGAGGAGCCCCCTGAGAGTGATCCCCCGCATCCACCCGATGCGGACGACAGCGCCAAAAACAGCACGCGCCCCAACCTGAAAATCATCAAATAGCACCCTGGCTGCCGGCTTTGTGCGACCCGCCCGGGCATGCAGCCTGAAATACGCAAAACTCAAACCCGCACAGCACGTATAATCAGCGGTTGGTAACATCTCAAAAACCCCGTGCCGAAAGCAGGGTCGGGATTTGCCTTTGACAGAACACCCCTGTTTTGCACAGCGTTGATATGCCGACCCAGACCTTGCACAGAGACAATATAGAACCAGAAAATGCAGGATATTGAACACAAAGCGTCGCAGATCCGGCTGGTCATCTTTGATGTCGACGGCGTGCTGACGGATGGCAGCCTCTTCATCGGCGACGACGGCCAGGAGTACAAGGCCTTCCACTCCAAGGACGGGCTGGGAATGTCGCTGCTGCAGCAGAGCGGTGTACAGATTGCAATCATTACCGCGCGCACCTCGGAAGTCGTCAAAATCCGCATGCAGACGCTGGGCGTCAAGTATGTCTTCCAGGGGCGCAAGAACAAGAACTCGGCATATCTAGAGCTGAAACAGCATACCGGTTTCACGGACCAGCAAATCGCCTATGTCGGGGACGACCTGATCGATCTTCCCGTCATGCGCCAGGTGGGACTTGCGATTGCGGTCAATGATGCGCATCCACTGGTGACTCAGCATGCACACTGGCAAACTCCGTCAACAGGGGGACGCGGCGCGGCGCGCGATGTCAGCGAGATGATCATGCAGGCCCAGGGAACCTTTGAATCGAGCCTGAGCGCGTTCCTCTCAGGAAGCTCTGAATGAATCGCTTCGCGCTTCATTCAGGGCTCACTTGCAAGTTTCTCTACGGGGGAAGGGTTGTAATTCAATGGGTTATAACAGGCTTCAGTTTGCCCTTCCCCCGAACCCCCTTCCCATCGATTCATTCAGAGATTCCCTCATGAACGTATTGGCGGGACTGCTACTGCTAGTTGCTGTCATGCTGGCTACCAGCAGCTATGTCAATCACCTCGACAGGAAGACGCATGCCTCCGTTTCCCAACACACCTATCACCAGGATTTTCCGGATATCCAGGTGCGCAATCTGCAACTGGTCCATGCAGACGCCAATGGCCGGCACCTCTATCAGATAGTGGCCGAGGAGCTGCGCCACTACATCAAAAAATCAACGGAGCTGGACAATATCATACTGCGGGCAACCCCGGCCGACGCTCCCAACTGGTATACACAGGCAGCGCACGGCTGGATCGACCAGCAAAACAAGCTTTTGATGCTCTACGGCCCGGTGTTTCTCAAGCAGGAGGCGGGCAACGATGCTGCTCCAATCGAGACCATCACCAGGGACATGATGATTGACTATCAAAACAGCCTGGCCTACAGCATGGCGCCTGCAACGGTTCTCAATGGCAGCCACCTGCTCTCCGGCACCGGGGTGGATATCCAGTTGAAAAAACCTGTTCATGTAAAACTACTCTCGAATGTAAGCGGTTCACATCTCCTTGAATAGACAGCGCACTCTTTTTTTTACGCTACTGCTGATCCTGACAGCGCATCCTGCGGCGGGTGTGGACATGAGACTGCCGGTCAATATTACGGCAGACAGCGTTGAACATGTCGATGCATCCGCAACCCTGCTCTACAGCGGCAACGTCGAGGTCACACAAGGGAAGGAGATAACGCTGCGCTGCGATCAGTTGCAGCTCTCCCGTGACGAGCAGAACGACAGTCTCATTACCGCGACAGGCGCTCCTGTCATTTTTGAGCAGTCCGGCAGGAACGGCAGCAGCAGAGGAGAGGCATCCGTCGTCACCTACCTTGTCAAACAGAGGCTGCTTCGGCTCGAAGGATCACCGCTTCAATTTCACCATCAGGACCAGCAGGGCAATCAAACCAGTGGCGATGCGCTGACGGCAAATTATGACCTGCACAATGAACGGATCGAAATGAGCGGATCACCCATCCATATCAAGCACACCAAAAAGAGCGACCACAACAAATCGCCTCTCACCGGAGAAGCCGGCTTGATCGAATATGACCTCGGCAGCGAAAGGCTGGTCATGACCGGCAATGCCATTATCGAGCAGGATGGCAGCAAGGTCGTCAACGACAGAATTATCTTCGATCTGAAGCAGATGAATGCCGTCGCAGGGAAAAAGGCCAGTGCCAGCACGCGCGTGCAGACAACGATACGGCTCGATAAGTAGCCCATGGGAAAGCTCAGCGCCACCGAACTGTGCAAACAGTACAACAAGCGCACCGTCGTCAAGGATGTGACAGTCGAGGTCTCCCGCGGCGAGGTTGTCGGACTGCTCGGGCCCAACGGCGCAGGAAAAACCACCAGTTTCTATATGATCGTCGGCCTGGTGCCGGCCGATTGCGGCAAGGTCATGCTGGGCGACAGGGATATCACGCAGATGCCCATACACCACCGCGCACGGCTCGGCATCGGCTATCTCTCCCAGGAGCCTTCGGTATTCCGCCGCATGAGCGTTGCGGACAACCTGCTGACAATCCTTGAACTGCGCCCTGAACTCGAAAAGCACCAGCGCATGGATATCTGCGACACGCTGCTGCAGCAGTTCGGGCTCTCCGCTTTGCGCACCAACGTCGCCATGAGTCTCTCGGGCGGTGAGCGCCGCCGCCTGGAGATCGCCCGCTCATTGACCATGGAGCCCTCCTATATCCTGCTCGATGAGCCCTTTGCCGGCATCGACCCTATCTCCGTCACCGATATTCAGAATATCATCAGGCAACTGTCATCCGAAGGCATCGGCATCCTGATCACCGACCATAATGTGCGCGAAACCCTGGGCATCTGTGACCGCGCCTACATTATCAACGCCGGGGAAGTCATGGCGCATGGTGAACCGGACACCCTGCTGAATAACCCGGATGTCCGCGAAGTCTATCTTGGGCATGACTTCCAGATGTGATCACGATGCGCAATCAGTTGAGACAAGTCAGTAGTAAATTTCACTGTTTGAGCTAAAATATTACATTATGAGCAAACAAACCGATCTTCGACAACTGTGAAGCAGGGCCTGCACATCCGTCTTGGCCACCAGTTGACCATGACCCCGCAACTTCAGCAGGCCATACGCCTGCTGCAACTCTCCACTCTGGAACTCAATGCCGAGATTCAACAGGCTCTCGAAGAGAACCTGATGCTGGAGGTCGATGAAACCGTTGAAGAGCGGCAATCGAGCGAGGAGCATGGCAGTGACACCGCTGACGACTCCACCGTGGAGCTCAATACGACTGGGAGCGACAAAATCCCTGACGAGCTTCCCGTCGACGCCGACTGGTCATCCATTTACGATTTACCACCGCAGCGCAATCGCGACACCTCACAGGCGTCAGACTGGGATATCACTTCGGCCGCGGCTGAAACAGGGCTTCGCGATCATCTACTGTGGCAAACCTGCCTGGCCTCCTTTTCGGACATTGAACAGCAGATTGCCGAAGTCATCATCGAGGAGACCAATGATGACGGCTATTTCACCGAAAAGTGCGAGGATATCGCGGTAAATTTCGACACCGAACTGGTTACCCCGCAGCTGGTTGGCGCCGTGCTGAAGAAAATCCAGACCTTTGATCCGGCCGGGGTTGGCGCCCGCGACCTGCGTGAATCCCTGAGCATACAACTCAGGCAGTTCGCCAAGGAAACTCCGGCGCGGGATGCTGCCATCACACTGGTGGAAGAGTGGTTTGAACTACTCACCGAGAACAACATCCAGACTCTGCGCCAACGCACCGGCCTGGAGAAGGAGACGCTGATCGAGGCCCTGCGGCTGATTCGCTCCTGCAATCCCCGCCCCGGCCAGGCCATCTCGGCAAAACGCCACGACTACATCACTCCGGATGTCACCGTGGTTCGCCGCCACGACCGCTGGACCGTCGAGAGCAACAGCGACAACGCCCCGGCGCTGCGCGTCAATACCGGTTATGCCAGCCTGATAAGACGTGGCGACCGCAGTCACGGCAACCAATTGATGCGGGACCATCTTCAGGAAGCCCGCTGGCTGTTAAAAAGCCTGCAGAGCAGACGCGAGACCCTGCTGCGAGTCGCGCAAAGCATTGTCAACAGGCAGCAGGCCTTTCTTGACAGGGGGCCCGAAGCCATGAAACCCATGGTGATGCGGGATCTGGCTGATGAACTGGAGCTGCACGAGTCCACGATTTCACGTGCTGTAACCAATAAATACATGCTGACGCCCCGTGGCGTCTTCGAGTTCAGATACTTCTTTTCCAGTCATGTCGGAAATGAAGCCGAAGGGAACTTCTCGTCAACGGCAATTCGTGCACGCATCAAAAAGATGATTCATGCCGAACCTCCCGGCAAACCGTTGAGCGACAACAAAATTACCGTCCTGCTGAAAGAGCAGGGCATCTCCATTGCCCGGCGCACCGTGGCAAAATATCGTGATTCGATGGCTATACCATCATCGAGTGATCGCAAAAGCATGATCTAGCAAGAGGAGAACACTATGCAAGTCAATCTTACCGGCCGTCACATGGATATCACCGACTCCATCCGCAATTACGTCACCAGCAAATTTACCAAGCTGGAACGGCATTTTGACAATGTCACCAGGGTCAATGTCATTCTGAGCGTTGAAAAACAACGCCAGATGGCGGAAGCCAACTTCCATGTCAGTGGACAGGATATCTACGCGGATACAGAGAATGAAGACATGTACGCCGCCATCGACGGTCTGATTGACAAGCTCGACCGCCAGTTGATGAAATACAAAGAGAAGCTGCAAAATCACCGCTAGCGAGCCGTTCTGAATGACTATACCCACTTCACTACTCAACGGGGAGAGCATCATCCTTGATGCTCTCCCCGCTGAGAAAGACGAGCTGATCGAGAGCATCGCCCTGTTGCTGGAGGACTCCGATCTCTCTCCGCAAACCATCAGTACCAAACTCCACGCTCGCGAAGAGCTGGGGAGCACCGCCCTTGGCTATGGAATCGCCCTCCCCCATGCGCGCATGCAGGGCATCCAGGCTCCACGAGCCATCTTCATGCGCCTCTCAAAGAGCGTTGATTTTGACGCTCCGGATGAAGAGCCTGTCGATATCATCTTTGCCATGCTGGTTCCGGCCGGAGCAAACGAGGAGTACCTGCGCCTGCTGGCGTCTTTGGCGAAGATGTTCAACGATCCGGAAACCCGCGAGCAGCTGCGTTCAGCCTCCACACGGGACGAGATTCATACGATTCTTACCGGCATCCAGCATCGCAAGAGTGCATGAGCCGATCAACCATTGGCACACTCATCCTGGCCGTCTCCCAGCGTCTTGAGATCAACTGGGTCGCAGGTATCGACGGCAGCGACATGCCGATCCTGGATGAAGAGGGGTTTAGCCGTGAACAGACGCTTGTCGGCTCCCTGAATTTTATTCACCCCAACCGCATCCAGCTGATCGGCCCGGCAGAGCTGGGCTATCTGGACAGGCTCGCCAGCAGAACCCGGGCTGACACCATCCGCCAGCTCTTTATTTCACAGCCCGCCGCGGTTGTCTGCACCGATGCCATTGCCGTTCCCGGCGATCTGGTCGAGGCCGCCAACAGCACCAGCACGCCTTTGTTGGCCAGCCCGGAAGATGACCAACGCGTACTCAACAATCTGCAGTACTATCTGGCCCAGGAGCTTGCCGAGCGTGAGACCATGCACGGGGTATTTCTGGAAATCCTCGGCACCGGGGTATTGCTGACCGGCATGGTCGCGGTCGGCAAGAGTGAGCTCGCACTGGAACTGGTCGCCCGCGGCCATCGCCTGATCGCCGACGATGCCCCCGAGTTCGCACGTATCGCCCCGGATATCGTTAACGGCAGCTGCCCTCCCTTGCTGCAGGACTTCATCGAGGTGCGCGGCCTTGGACTGCTCAATGTCCGCAGCATGTTCGGTGATACCGCGATCAAGCGCAGCAAGTATCTGCGCCTCATCATTCACCTGGCGCGCTTTGATGATGAGAGCCTGGCCAAGATGGACCGCCTGACCGGCAGCTACTCCTCGCGCAATATCCTCGGGCTGGAAATCCCCCTGGTCACGGTCCCTGTCGCACCGGGACGCAACATGGCAATCCTGATGGAGACAGCCGTGCGCAACTACATCCTGCGCCAGGCGGGATATGACGCCAGCGAGGACTTCGTCAGCCGCCAACGCATCGCCATTGAAGAGACTGCGGA
>JBDLII010000045.1:0-14039 GCA_039714995.1 Pseudomonadota bacterium | reverse complement strand
TAGTGAAACAGAGCATGATTCGGGTCAAGAGTAGAAAAGTACCACTCCTTCTTCAGGTGACGCTCCTGTTGCTGATGGTTCATCACTCTGCTGTCGCTGGATATGGTGAACAATATTGCGGCGTCACGGGTTACTCCTGCATCAACGTGCAAAAGGGGGATAGCTGGGAAAAGCTCTTTCCTGATGAAACGCAGCGTGATGTTGTAAAAACACTCAATCGAATGAATACCCGTCTGCGTACCGGGAAAACCATTGCGGTACCTGAGAATCTGGAAAATCTGACGCTGATGGATATCTCTCCATTCGAACAGCGGATCAAGCCGGGTGAGGGAACCCGTCTCTTTGTTGAGCAGTCTGTGTTGGCATGGGCCGCCTACGGCGCCGACGGCAGACTGCTGAACTGGGGGCCGATTTCGGGTGGCAAGGAGTATTGCAAGGATGTTAAGGCGCCGTGCCCGACGATTCCGGGCAGATTTGTCGTCTACAGAAAGGGCGGGGCTGACTGCAAGTCAAAGAAATTTCCGATCGGCAAGGGCGGCGCCAAGATGCCCTACTGCATGTTCTACCATCGGGGCTATGCCCTGCATGGCTCATACAAGGTCCCCGGCTACAATGACAGCCACGGCTGCGTGCGCGTGCCAGTTGAGGATGCCCGCTGGCTCGCCAGCGACTTTGTCAATACTGGTGAGACGATTATCAATATCGACCAGGGACTTCCGGCCTCCTATGCGGAGTGGCAAGCGGCTGAAGAGAGACGCGCGCAGCAGCAAAAAAAGCCGAAAAACAGCAACTCGTTTTTCTCCTGGTTCCGCTAATGCATGATTGATGTTTGCATCACGGTTTGTGCTGCGTCCGGTTTGCTCGCCTGGACGCGCATGCACAGCCTCACCTTGTCGCTGACCATATCCGGCATGGACTCCATGTCAAAATCGGAGCGCTTGACAGCGGTGCTGATCTTGATGTGAAGGGTGTTGCTGTCGCCAACATCCCCCCCTTCGGGATCAATCAGGGTAACGCTGCTGGTGACCGCCCGGGTAACGCCGTGCAGGGTAAGCTTTCCCTGCATCACGCCGCTGGTATCACTCAACCACTTGAAGCCGGTGCTCTCAAAGAGGATCTCGGGGTATTTCTCGGTATCAAAAAATGTTTCGCTCTTGATGACATGGTCAACCAGGGAACTTGAGGTGCTGACGCTGTCGGCCCGGATCGTCAGCAGTGCAAGACAGTTGTCCTTGCCTGTCGACTCCAGTGTGAATCCCCCCCTGATGTCTTGGAACACGCCTTTGACCTGCTTGAACTTGCTGTCAATACAGAACCCGATTTCCGATGTTGCAGGCTGAATGAGATACAAATGCCCAATCTTCGAGGCGTCGAGCATGGCATTGAGCGTAGATTCCGAGACCTTGCCGTTATGGTAGTGATCGGCAACGGCGATCTGTGATAATCCGCCGATCATCAGCACGGTTATCAGTATGAAATTTTTAACAGGATTTCCAGTATGCATCCGGGATCTCCATAGTATAGATAAGTACATGCTTATATACTCTATTTTGATCCGATTTCGAAGTCAAGATGATAAATATCAAGATACCCTTAAAAGACAATAGGTTATATGAATCTATTGATATTTATCATAAAATTGTGACAAGGTTTGGGATAGGGCGGGGAGTCGGAATCAGGGGTGTTATGGCAGTGATTACGGCATTGATGGAGGATTATTTTTTTGGATAATCGTAGGTCTGCAGTTCACAGTTTTCTGCTGTCGCCTCAGGCCAGTGATTCGCCGAAAACCCGAGCATTACGATGCCACAGGTCGGGATATTGGTGATCCCGGCATACGCCAGCTGCTCGACCAGATCTGTCAGCCCGGGATTGTGCCCGACCAGCATGACAGTTTGATGACGGGCATCGAATTCCCTGATTACAGCGAGCAGCTCGCTGCTGGAAGCATGATAGACCCGCCTGTCGTTGATGATCTCTGATGGCTGGTAACCGATGTGCGATGCAATCACTTCCGCTGTTGTCAACGCTCTCACCGCCGGGCTGGAGACGATTAAATCGGGACGGATGTAATGTTCTGCCAGACGGCTTCCCATGCGCGGGGCGTCGCGGCGGCCACGCTTGTTCAGGGGGCGTTCAAAATCGGCAAGTCCGGGATGATCCCAGCTGGATTTTGCATGACGGACGAGAGCGAGGGTTTTCATGATGGCAATCTATAATAGGGGTATGATTTACTGGATCCGGATGACGATACGATGATGAAAACACTATACAGGATGTCTCTGCTGCTGGGGCTACTCTTCAGCAGTTCCAGTTCATGGGCTGACAGGGAGCTTGTCGAACGCGGGCACTACATCTTCGATGCGGCAGGCTGCGGCTCCTGCCACGCCGGAGTCAAGCCGCTGACTGGCGGACGCCCTATCGAGACGCCTTTCGGCACCTTTTACACGCCCAATATTACGCCGCACAGGGAGTATGGCATCGGCGCCTGGAGCGAAGCCGATTTTATACGCGCCCTGCGTGACGGCAAGAGCCCGAACCATGAACACTATTTTCCCGCCTATCCATACACCTCTTTTACCGACATGACGCGCGAGGATATGTCAGCCCTGTACGCCTATCTGATGACGCAGCCCGCCTATCCGGTAAAAAACAGGCCGCATGATTTGCCGGGTATTTTCGGCTCAAGGAGGATGGTTGCACAATGGAAGCTTGCCAATTTCAGGCGCGGCCCCTTCAGGCCCGACCGTTCAAGATCCCGGCAATGGAATCGCGGCGCCTACCTGGTGAATGCGCTGGGCCATTGCGGCGAGTGCCATACGCCGCGCGGTGTTCTTGGCGGCATGAATCGATCCCGTCATCTGGCCGGCAACCGCAAGGGTCCCGGCGGCATCCCTGTTCCAAATATCACTCCGGAGAGGAACACGGGCATCGGCCACTGGAAGCTCCACGATCTGTTCAATTTCTTTGACAGGGGGGTCAAGCCGGATGGCGCCAGCGCCTCGGGACGCATGGCGGAGGTGCTGGGAACCAGCAGCATGCGGTTGACACCAGCTGACAAGCGGGCAATCGCCGTCTACCTGAAGTCCCTGCCGCCGGTTCGCAATGATGTCTATTCCGATGTGAATCCCTTTACAGCGACTGGAGACTGAAACGCCGCAGGCTCTCTTCCAGATGACAAGGATGGGGGGCTTGTTCGGGAATTTAGCGACAAAGCAAAGCCGCCATAAGGCGGCTTTGCCGGTTTCACAAGTGAGCGATTTTAGGCTTGGTACTTCTTGGCCCTGACGCTCATGCACAGTTTGACGGAGTCACTCACCATGCCCGTGAAGCTGTCCATGCCGAAGTCGGAGCGCTTGATGCTCGTCGTTGCATGCACCATGATCTCCTCATCGTCGTCGTACGCCTTTTTTTCGGCGCTGGTCAGTTTAACATCGAAGGTCACCGTTTTGGTCACGCCGCGCAGCGTGAGATCGCCTCTCAGAACCGCCTTGGTGGGGCCGATCCACTCAACGCCGGTGCTGACAAAGAGGATCTCCGGATGATTCTTGACATCAAAGAACTCCTCGCTCTTGATCATGCTCTTGACCACGGGGTTATTGGTTTGCAAACTCCCGGTGTCAATGACGATCACGGCCTGCTCCTCGCTGACCTGCTGCTGATCCAGGGCGATTCCGCCGCGAATCTTCCCGAAACTGCCCTCGACATCCCGGATTTTGCTGTCGACGCAAAACCGGATCTGCGAGTTCGATGTCTCGACACGGAACATGTGACCCTTTTCAGCGGCCTTAAGCAGCGTTGTCCGAATGGTCTTGGCGATATTGCTGTTTTTGAAGAGCGAGCATGACTGGCCGGTGGCTCTATTGCCTGACATCCCCGACATCGCCGACATTCCGCTCATGCCGGACATCGAGGACATGCCATTGGCTGCAGCCACAGCAACGCCTGAAAACAGATTAATCAGCAGCATCCCTGCAATGAATGTCCGATAAAATACTCTGTTGGTATGCATAGCTAATACCATCCACTATTTGAATATAAGCAAATCATAATATACTAATGTAACTTTTGTCAAGTCCACGCAGAGAATGCAGGAGGATTTTCTGTAGAATAGGGGCTCCTGTTCATCCGCTCATGTTGAAAATATGCCTATCCAGTGGTATCCGGGCCATATGCACAAGGCCGGCAAAGAGATCAGGCAGGTCTTGCCCCGGGTTGATCTGGTAATCGAGGTACTGGATGCGCGCATTCCCTTCAGCAGCGAGAACCCGATGCTGACCGATCTGCGCGGTGACAAGCCGTGTATCAAACTGCTGAACAAGAGTGATCTGGCAGACCCGCAGCTCACACAACTGTGGCTATCCTATCTTGAGCGGCAGCAGTCAGTCAACAGCGTTGCCATTCATCGGCAGGATCGGGACGGGATCAGGGCGCTTCCCGGTTTATGCCGCCAAATGGCGCCGGACAGAGGCACCGGGCTGAAAGGGATACGCACCATGATCGTCGGCATTCCCAATGTCGGCAAATCAACCCTGATCAATCTTCTAGCGGGAAGAAGCATTGCCAGGACCGGCAACGAGCCGGCGGTTACCAAATCCCAGCAACGCATCAATCTGCATAATGGCATAATGCTCTACGATACGCCGGGCGTGATGTGGCCCAATGTCGAGAATAGAAACAGCGGCTACCGTCTGGCGGCGACCGGGGCTATCAGGGAGACGGCCATGGAGTATGATGACGTTGCATGCTTTGCTGCCGAATACCTCCTGGACAACTATGCCGAAAATCTGCAACGCCGCTACCGGATAGAGGAGTTGCCGCGAAGCGGGCTTGAGTTGCTCGAGGTTGTTGGCGGAAAGCGTGGTTGCCTGCGCCCCGGAGGCCGGGTCGATCTGCCCAAGGCGGCAAAGCTCTTCCTGATGGAGCTGCGCTCAGGAAAATTGGGGAGAATTACCCTGGAGACACCGGCGATGATGGAACGGGAGCTGGCCGAGCTTGCCATGCTCCGCGAGCAGAAAGCCGCCCGCAAAGCCAGACGGCGCACCGGGCGACGAAGGGAAGAGCCCTGATTGAAGCTTTCGCCTCCTGCTAACGCCCCTCACCTGCATCCTTGTCGGCGAAGCGCGTAGCGATAGAAGCTGAGCTTTCTTGGGAAAGCTCTGATCGAATCGTCATTATTCATTCAGGGATTCCTTTGAGATCGAATAAAGTAGGTACAAAAAACCATGGCGCGAGAAGAGTGGAACAGTCAACTGGGATTTTTGCTGGCGGCCGTTGGCTCGGCAATTGGTCTGGGCAATATCTGGCGTTTCAGCTACCTGGCGTATGAGCATGGGGGCGGGGCATTCCTGGTCCCCTATATCATCGCCCTGCTGACGGCCGGCATTCCGCTGCTGATTCTCGAATACGGCATCGGCCATGAGCGGATTGGCTCGGCGCCGCTGGCCTACGCCAAGATCAGGAAAGGGTGGGAGTGGCTCGGCTGGTGGGCCGTGCTCTTTGTGATGTTCGGCATCGTGCTCTACTACTCCGCCGTGATCTCCTGGTGCCTGAACTTCTTTCTGCTCTCCTTCAATCTGGGGTGGGGAGATGACCCGGACAGCTTCTTTTTCAAGGAGTTTTTGCGCGTCAGCGATTCGCCTGCACAAACGGGCGAGATCAGGACGCCGATCCTCTATGGCCTGGTTGTGGTATGGCTGATCAGCTGGGCGGTCATCTACCGCGGTGTGCAGCGCGGTATCGAGCTGGCAAACAAGATCCTGATGCCGTTGCTGCTGCTGCTGATTACCGTGCTGGTCGTGTGGGCCCTGTTCCTGGATGGCGCCGCGGAGGGTCTCAAGGCCTATGTGACCCCGGACTTCGCCAAACTGACCGAGCCCAAGGTGTGGATCGATGCCTACAGCCAGGTCTTTTTCACGCTGAGCCTGGGTTTCGGCATCATGATTGCATACGCCAGCTATCTGCCGGAGAAGGCCAACATCACGCGCAACGCCCTGCTGACGGTCGTGATCAACAGCGGCTTCTCGATTTTCGCCGGCATCGCGGTCTTTGCCGTGCTGGGCTTCATGGCTACTTCCACCGGCAAGCCGATGTCGGAGGTGGTGAGCCAGAGCATCGGTCTGGCATTCGTCGCCTATCCCAAGGCGATCAGCCTGATGCCCGGCGGCAATCTCTTCGGCGCGCTCTTCTTTCTCTGCCTGGTGGTGGCTGGCATCTCCTCGGCCGTCTCCATCATCGAGGCCTTTATCGCGGCCCTGGTTGACAAGTTCGGGGTGTCGCGCAGGAAGGCCGCGACCATGATCTCGGTGCTTGGTTTTCTCGGCGCCATCATCTTCACCACCCAGGGTGGGCTTTTGTGGCTGGATATCGTCGACCACTACCTGACCCACTACGGCCTGATCACCGTGGGAATTCTCGAATGCATCGTCGTTGGCTGGCTCTTCGGCACGGAACGGCTGCGCAATCATATCAACCGCGTCTCCTCGATGAAGCTCGGCCCCTGGTGGGATATGCTGATCAGGTATTTCATCCCATCCATACTCGCGGTGATCTTTGCCGGCGATCTCTACACCGAGCTGCAGCAACCCTACGGCGGCTACAGCTGGACCTCGCTGGTGCTGATCGGGCGTGACTGGCTGATGGTAACTCTTGCCGTGGCCTTCGTGATCGCCTCTCGCCCCTGGAAAACCGGACACCACGAGCTGCAGGGGCGCAGCAGCAGCTCCACTCTACCGGACTAATGAGCATGAATCGATGCAGAGTGTCATTGCGAGCGCAGCGCGGTACTAATTTTACTCGGAGCAAAATTGAACGCGCCAGGCGGCGTGACCCGAAGGGTAAATTACAAGGATGTAATTTATAATCTCATGCCTCGCTATCAATAAGTTGGAGATTGCTTCGTTGCTGCGCTCCTCGCAATGACGATTCGATCAGAGCTTCCTTAGGGAGCCGCTGAATAACGCCATGGGCTGAGGAGAGGAGCCGCAAATGTATGGAATAGAGCCGGTTTTTCGCTGGATTATCTTGATTAATTACTTCACAATGTCTATTACTATATTTAAGTAACCATTCAGTATGCTGTGATATACATCGCACCATACAGTTGCTGAAGAGTTAATCTATGGAGGCTTTGAGCGAATCGTCATTGCGAGGAGCGCAGCGACGAAGCAATCTCCAGGTTTTTGATTTATATGCTCGAGATTGCTTCGCTGCGCTCGCAATGACGTGAAAACGACTCGTTCAGAGTCTCCCTATGAAGCTCTGATCGAATGTCATTTCTCGCTTTACTTGAAATGACATGAAAGAGGGTTCCTTCAGGGCTTCCCTGATAAAACAACAAAACAGGACTCCTGCCATGCGCGTCACCCTGATACTGATTGCCAGCATTCTGTTAACCTCCTGCACCGTGGGCTCTGTGCTGGTGCGGCCTACCATGCCGCTGATCGAAAGCGGTATTGAAGAGCTCAACCGTGAGACCGACCTGAAAAAGGCCGAGAAGACCATCACAGGCAACCTCAAGATCCTTGAGGGCATGATCAAACTCGATCCGAACAACGCCCTGCTGCGTACATACGCAGCACAGGCGTACTATGCCCTTGCCTATGGCTTCAATGAAGATACCGGGCCGGAGCGTGCCTCCGACCTTTATCAGCGCGGCGTGCAGCATGGCATCAAGGCGTTGGAGTTGAACGGCGCTGACAACCTTCGCGACAGCACCCTTGCCGACTTTAACAAGGAGGTCGGCAGCATGCGCAACAGTGATGTCGCCGCCATGTTCTGGACGGCCGGCAACTGGGGAAAGTGGATCGACCTGCATCGTGACGATCCCGAAGCGATCGCACAGCTCTCACGCGCCACGGCATTGATGCAGCGCGTGATCGACCTTGAAGAGACCTTTTACTACGGCGGCGCCCATATGTATTTTGGCGTCTATTACGGCAGCCGTGCGCCGACGATCGGCGGCGACTTCAAGAAATCCAAACGACATTTTGACCGCGCCCGTGAAATCACCAACGGCAAGCTGCTGATTCCCGACCTGCTGAGAGCGCAATATCTTGCCCGTCAGCAGTTCGAGCGGAAGAGGTTTCACCAGCTGCTCACCGGCATTGTCGATGCGCCGGATGACCTCATGCCGGAACTCGCCCTGCAAAACCAGATAGCAAAACGCAAGGCTGTTCTGTTGCTGAAGAAGGAGCAGGAATGGTTTTAAGGGTTCTCAGCATCGTACTGCTGCTGTTTGCATTCAACAGCAATGCAATTGCAAAAACCCATGTGCTGAAATTCGCCACACTGCTGCCGACCGGCGCCTCGTGGACCAACCTGCTTGATGAGTGGGTCAAGGAGGTCGAGAAGAAAAGCAAGGGCAGGCTCAAGTTCAAAATGTACACCGGCGGCGTCATGGGAGATGAACCCGATGTCCTGCGCAAGATTCGCAAAGGCCAGCTGCATGGCGGCATGTTCACAGGCTATGGAATCGGCCATATCTATTCACCCGCGCGCGTACTTGAAGTGCCATTCCTGTTCAAGAACACAAAAGAGTCTGATTATGTGCGTAATCAGATGATGCCGGAACTCGAGAGGGGCTTCAGGAAAAGAGGGTTTGAACTGCTGGGCTGGCCGGAAGTGGGCTTCATCCACTTCTTCTCCAAACGTCCCATCAAATCGATGGACGAAGTCAGGAAATCGAAAATCTGGCTGTGGCAGGGGGACCCGCTGGGCGAGGCATTTTTCAAGGCCGCGAAGATCAAACCGGTGCCACTCTCCATCATCGACGTCTACACCCAGCTGTCGGCCAAGCATGGCAGCATCGACACAGTCTACATCTCGAGCTTCGGCGCCATCGCCATGCAGTGGTACACAAAAATCAACTATGCGAGCCATATTCCGTTTACCAATGCGATCGGGGCTCTCGTCGTCAGCAACAGTTTTTACAACAAGCTGCCGAAAGACCTGCAGCAGCTGCTGAAGACGACGGGCAAGCGGCTCGGAGACGATATCCGCCTGCGAGCGCGCAAGGAGAATAAAGAGAGCCTCGCAATTCTGAAAAAGAACGGCATCAAGTTCATGTTCGACTGGTCCGACGTCAAAACGAGTGAATTGACGGAAATCCGTGACCTTGCCGCCAAGCATCTGCAATCCTCAAACTACATTCCCGCCGCCACTTTTGCCAATGCGCGAAAGCATCTGAATAACTATCGGCGGTAAGCAATGACTATCGACCGGTCTGCTACTACCCATCAGTTTCGTGATCGAAAAAATTGAACTCGGCCTGGTCAAAGCGGAAAGCATCATGGCCGCTCTCAGCCTGTCACTGCTCCTTCTTCTCTCCCTGGTCCAGATTCTGACGCGAAATATATTCGATTTCGGTTTTTCGGAAATCGAGATCATCAACCGCTATCTGCTGGTGATTTGCGGCACCATGGGTGCAGTCATCGCCACGTCAAAATTTCGCCATATCAAGGTCGATGCACTGGCGCCGCTGATGAGCGAGAGAGTCCTGTCGTTGCTGCGTTGTCCTCTGTCTCTCTTTTCCGCTGTCGTCTGCGTCGTGATGTGTTATCACGCCATCATTTTCGTCATGGACGAGTGGGAGTACATCCCCGTCAATCAACGCTGGACACTACCCTTTACCCTGATCTACCCGCTTGGCTTTGGCCTGCTCGGGCTGCACTTTCTGCTCAACTGTTTGTCGCGAAAAGCAGATGCTTAGTGCAGCCCTGATACTGGTCGTCCTCGCCCTGGTCGGTGTACCGCTGTTCGTGGCGCTTGCCGCCGGTGGCCTGCTGGCCAGCCATGCCGCGGATATCAGCCCCGACATTCTGATCGTCGAGATGAATCGCCTGGCATCGTCGCCGAACATGATTGCCATTCCGCTGTTTACCTTCGCCGGGGTGTTGATGGCGCACGGCGGCGCGCCTCAAAGACTGGTCAGTTTTTACCGCGCCGCGCTTGGCTGGATGCCGGGTGGCCTCGCGATCGTGACCATCGGGACATGCGCATTTTTCACATCCTACTCGGGGGCCTCGGGGGTTACCATCCTTGCCCTGGGCGGATTGCTCTATCCGATTCTCGTCGGTGAAGGTTACCGCCAAAAATATTCTCTGGGCCTGCTGACGACATCCGGCTCGCTGGGACTGCTGTTCCCGCCCAGCCTGGCGGTCCTGATCTACGGCATTGTCGCCGGCGTCGGCATCGACAAGATGTTCCTCGCCGGCATCGTTCCCGGAACATTGCTGATGATCATCCTTGCAATCCACAGCATGGTGCATGGCAAGCATCTGCAAGTTGTCAAACACGAGTTTGATTTCAAGACGCTGGCTGTTACTGCGCGTGCCGCGATATGGGATATTTTTCTCCCTTTTGGCATTGTTTTAGGCATCTTCGGTGGCTTTGTTTCGATCATGGAAGCTGCAGCAGCAACGGCCGCCTATGTCTTCTTTATCGAGGTTTTCGTTCACAGGGAAATCTCCCCGAGAACCCAGCTCTTCAGTCTGCTCGTTGAAAGCTGCATCCTCTTCGGCAGCCTGCTGGCCATTTTGCTGGCGGCGCTCGGGCTCACCAATCTGATGATCGATGCGCAACTGCCAATGCGGCTGCTGGAGGTGCTGGAGCAGCACGTTACTTCGCCATTGCAGTTCCTGATGCTGCTCAACCTGTTCCTGCTGGCCGTCGGCGCGGTGGCGGACATCTTTTCCGCCACGATTGTCGTGGTTCCCCTGATTCTCCCCCTTGCAGCGCGCTATGGGGTGGACCCGGTTCATCTCGGGGTGATATTCCTGGCGAACCTCGAGATCGGCTATTCAACACCCCCACTGGGCATCAATCTCTTTATTGCCAGCCAGCGATTCGGCAGGTCAATCGTGACCCTGTTCAAATCCACCTTCCCGTTCCTCGCACTGATGTTTCTGTGGTTGATGCTCGTGACCTATATTCCCGAATTGTCGCTGTGGTGGAAGGACGAATAAGCGGATGTAGAGGTACTTCTCACTAACTTCTTGCAAAATCGCGGTCAGAAGATTGCTCCTACAGCTCCTGTAGAATCAGATGTAGGAGCGGTCTTCTGACCGCGATTTCATGCGATTGGATTGTCTCAAATCAAATGCACGGAGGTTTTGAGAAGTTACGATGCAGATGCCACCCTGCTGAGCGGTACGGGAAGAGTGAGTAACAGACTGAATGTCACCAACAGTGATGCCGGGGTGTGGCGAAAGAGGCAGAGTGCGCCAGCAGTCGTCGATTCAGGCCGTCTCTGTTCCGAGCAGCCGCCGGGTCATATGCAGGCGCACCTCGGCGCTTTCGGTGAGCACATGGAAGAGGTGGTGCGGTCCGGTCGCCCTGGCGATGCAGCCGTCGAGGTCGTTGCGCACCTCGCCGTAGTAGTCGAGCAGCCGGCGGTCGAAGTCGCGCAGCGCCCGCAGCAGCGGATCCTTGCGGTGCCGCGCGAAAATGGTCTCGGCGTCATCCTCGTGGAGATTGCCCAGGGCGATATGCACGGCGGAGAAGAGCGTCACCCAGCCGTTGAACCAGAACATCAGGTCGGTATCGAAACCCTCACCCGGCGATGCGTCGCGGCGCAGGACATCGGCCAGGAACTCCCTCTCCCGTACCGCTTCACCCACTTCGAGCAGTTCGGCGCGTCCATAGGCGTCGATCGTGGAGCTGGTCAGCATCACAGGGTGGTCAGGATGGCGTTTGAGGATAAAGGATGCATCCTTGATCAGTTTGCCCCTCTGCCCGGGTTTGGCGGGATTGCTTTTCTCTCTGCTCGAGGGTGCTGAAGAGAGTATCTGCACCTGGTGTCCGCGTTCACCGAGTTGCTTCACCAGGCGCGCAAAGACCCCTTTTTGGAACAGGTCCATCGAGAAGTTGAGACCATTCTGCTTGTGCAGCAGCGCCAGCCGGATCTCGGGGTAGCGCGGCGCAGCCTCGACGATGTTGGCGATTTTTTGGACAGGAATACGCTCCTTCAGCTCGCCATGCCTGTCGGCGATCACCTCCTGGTGAAACTCGTCGAAGCTGATTTGCAGCAGCACCTGTGCTTTGGGCCAGCTTCCGGGGCGCTTCCTGATGGCCGTCGCCATGGAGCGCAAGACCCGGTGGGTCTCCTCGCTGGTAGTGGCGAAGTCGCCGTTGAGCAGAATCGCGAAGGTGCGGATATGCCGCATGGCGCCAATCGCGCGGTAGAAGTGATCCATGTGCCGGGTCAGGTCGCCGCCGGTGAACAGCACGCTCTGCGTATGGGCATCCACCAGTTTGTAGAGTGCCTGCGGATCCCGGTTCCTGCTTTTGGGCGGCCGCCAGATAAACATGCAGTGGCGGCATGTTTGCGGGCAGCCCATGGCGGGGATGATGCCCAGCTTGGCAAAACCGGCTGTTTGCTTGTCCATTTCGGGCAGTGCGTCCACCAGCGCCAGGCGCTGCTGGTCGGCATCGTCGAGCATCTCGCCATAGCGGTCACGCTCCCTGCGACCGATCTCACTGTAAGCGACGGCATCTGTCCGCGTGAAGAGTCCGAGGCTCGTCCAGGTTGCCATGATCTCGTTGATCAACGCGTCGCTGTCGCCCCGGTGGACGGCAAGCAGCCGCAGCAGCTGCGCGCGTTGCACGGGGCTCTCCGCAGGAGCGGCGATCCAGTGGTTGATATAACCGCTGACGAACTCCCTGCCGCTGGCGGAGTGCTCCAGCAACTCCATCAGAAATGCGCGAGGCGAGTTCCTGAAAGCCGCGAGCAGCAGCGGCTGATACTGCCGTTCGACATGCTGCTGCAGCCAGTGGAAGGCGTGGAGATAGCTCATCAGGAAGACCAGGTCATCGCGATGCTGCCGATCACCAAGCATCTCGCGCATGGCGCCGCCTGTCATGCGGTTGATCTCTGACTTGAAGCGCTGCCGCCTGTTTGCCAGGTAGATCGCAGTCAGCTCCTGCTGGGCGCTGTCCGAGGGGGGCTTGTTTGGCAGCAGTTTTCCAGGCATGGTCTAAAATGCTTACAAATGGATATTCGATACTACTCCGGCAAAGATAGCCCAATTCCGTTGAATTTGTCATGATTTATCCAAACCAATCGAAGCTTCTCAATAATTCCGTGCAACATCATCACGGTCAGAAGACCGCTCCTACCTCTGATTTTGCATCGAGCCGTAGGAGCAGTCTTCTGACCGCGATTGAAATACAATTGGATTTTCCACTGGAGAAATTCATGAGAGCTCTGTTTGTCATCCTGATGCTGTTATTCATGCCGGGCTGCAACGCCCAGCAGCCCGAGGCGCTGAAGGGAGACGACAGTGACATCAAGGCGGTGACCATCGCCGCAGGCCTGGAACACCCCTGGGGGCTTGCATTCCTGCCGGACGGGCGCATGCTGGTGACGGAGCGGCCTGGCAGGCTGCGTATTATCGATCAGGGCCGTCTCGATCCCAGACCGGTTTCAGGCTTGCCGGAGATCGCGGCCGGCGGGCAGGGCGGCCTGCTCGACATTATTCTGCATCCCGGCTATACCGAGAATGGCTGGATCTACTTCTCCTACGCGGGACCTGGCGAGGGCGGCAGGGGCACCGAGGTGGCGCGGGCGCGCCTTGCCGGACACAGGCTGGTCGACCTGCAGGTGCTGTTTCGACTGCACCCCAAATCCGGGACCAGGCATCACTTCGGTTCCCGCCTGCTGTTTGACCGCAACGGGTATCTCTATATCACCCTCGGCGACAGGGGCGACATGCCGCGCGCGCAGCGGCTCGATGACCATGCCGGTTCCATCATCCGACTGCATGATGATGGCTCGATTCCGCGCGACAACCCCTTTGTTTCCCGCAGCGATGCGCTGCCGGAAATCTACAGTTACGGTCATCGCAATGCCCAGGGCATCGCCCTGCATCCGCGGACCGGCGATGTGTGGATCCATGAGCATGGCCCGCAGGGCGGAGACGAGCTGAACATTATCCGTCCTGGCGCCAACTACGGCTGGCCGGTCATCACCTATGGGGTCAATTACGGCACCGGCACCAGAATCGGGGAGGGCACACACAAGGCGGGGATGCTGCAGCCGC
>JBDLII010000044.1:0-14117 GCA_039714995.1 Pseudomonadota bacterium | reverse complement strand
TCAGGCATGCTCAGCCCGCGGCCTGATCGCCGACGATGCGAAACAGACCGCTCCAGAACGGAAACGAGGTCAGAAAGATGAACAGCGCAAAGCCGACCAGCAGCCACACCAGGCGCAGGTTCTTCTTTCTCAGCTCGGCTGTTTGATACTCAGGTATTGACATAGTGCTTCCCGTTTACTTGATCTGCGGAGCGACGGTCCAGGTATGGAATGCGGGTGGTGAGTCGAGCTCCCACTCCAGACCCTTGGCGCCCTCCCAGGAGCGGCTCTCGGCCTTTTTGCCGCCGCGGATGGTCTTGATGACGATATAGAGCAGCAGCAGGTGGCTGAGGCCAAAGACCATCGCACCGACACTGGAGACCACGTTGAACTCTGTGAACATCACGTTGTAGTCGATGATGCGCCGCGGCATACCCGCCAGCCCGAGGAAGTGCTGCGGAAAGAAGGTGATATTGAAGCTGATGACATTGGTCCAGAAAAAGAGCTTGCCGAGACGCTCGTCATACATGTGCCCGGTCCACTTCGGCAGCCAGTAGAAGACCCCCGCAAACAGGCCGAACACCGCTCCCGGCATCAGTACATAGTGAAAGTGGGCCACCACGAACATGCTGTCGTGATACTGCATATCGGCAGGTACCACCGCCAGCATGACGCCGCTGAGTCCGCCGAAGGTGAACATCAGCACGATGGCCACGGCGAACAGCATCGGGGTTTCGAAAGTCATGGCGCCGCGCCACATGGTGGCGATGAAGTTGAAGATCATCAGACCCACCGGAATGGAGATGATGATGGTGCCGATCATGAAGTAGGTGACCGCTCCGATCGACATGCCGATCGTGTACTGGTGGTGCGCCCACACCACCATGCCGATGGTGGCGACCGCCAGCATGGCGCCAACCATGGAGTTGTAACCGAACAGCGGCTTGCGCGAGAATGTCGGGATCACGTGGGAGAGCACGCCGATGGATGGCAGCAGCAGGATATAGACCTCGGGGTGACCGAAGAACCAGAACAGATGCTGGAACAGCACCGGATCTCCGCCGCCGGCGGCATTGAAGAAGCTGGTACCGAAGTGACGATCGAACAGCAGCATGGTCACGCCGCCCGCTAGCACCGGAACCACCAGGATCAGCAGGAATGCGGTGACCAGCCAGGTCCAGCAGAACATCGGCATCTTGAACATCGTCATGCCTGGTGCGCGCATGTTGAGCAGGGTGACGATGATGTTGATGGAGGCCAGTACCGAGGAGATGCCCAGCAGGTGGATGGCGAAGATCAGGAAGTCCATCGACATGCCGACTTGTACCGACAGCGGCGGATAGAGGGTCCAGCCTGTATTGATCTGGGTGCCGCCGCCGGGAAAGAAGGGTACGACGAACGAGAGTATCAACATGGTAGCCGCCGCCGGCAGAATCCAGAAGCTCAGGTTGTTCATGCGCGGCAGCGCCATGTCCGGGGCGCCGATCATCATCGGAATCATCCAGTTGGCCAGCCCCGCCGCAGCGGGCATCACCGCGCCAAAGATCATGATCAGGGCGTGGTTGGTAACCAGGTTGTTATACAGATCGGGATCGAGCAGCTGGATGCCCGGCTGGAACAGCTCCATGCGGATCAGCATGGCGCTGGCGCCGCCCAGGAACATCATCGTCAGGGCGAATAGCAGGTAGAGCGTGCCTATATCCTTGTGGTTGGTGCTGAATAGCCAGCGACGCCATCCCTTGGGGTCGTCGTGATGATGAATCTCATCATGGGTCATGGTTGCTGTAGTCATGTGACGGTTCTCCTCTTATCTTGCCTGTTTGACGTCTGCCGGCTGCACGACATCGCCCGTGTTGTTGTCCCAGGCGTTGCGCTCGTACGTCACAATCGCCGCGATTTCCAGATCATTCATCGAACCCCAGGCCACCATCGGTGTGCCCTCCTTGCCGTTGATGACAATGTCGAGATGTCCGGCAACGGGGCCGGTGGTAAGCGGCGAACCCTTCAGCGCCGGAAAGGCCGGCGGCAGTCCAAGCCCGCTTGCCTGGTGACAGGCAGCGCACTTGGTCTCGTAGAGGGTCTTGCCCTTCGCCATCAGCTCATCCTTGCTCCATACCTTGTCGGAACCGGCCTCGGCGGCTGCGGCGGCCTTCATGGCCAGTTGCTCCGCTTTCCAGACCTCGAAGCGTTCGGGTGAGACGACCTCCACCACGATCGGCATGCGTGAATGCCAGGTGCCGCAGAGCTCGGCGCACTGGCCGCGAAACACACCTTCGCGGTCCAGCGATACCCAGGTTTCGGTGACGTAGCCGGGAATGGCGTCTTTTTTCACCGCCAGTTCAGGCACCCAGAAGGCGTGCAGCACGTCGGCCGAGGTGTGCAGAAAACGGATCTTGATGCCGGTGGGCAGCACCAGGCGGTTGTCGACCTCGCGCAGGTAGAGATCGCCCGCCTCCTCCTCGGGGACGTAGCGGCTCTCGATGTTGATGCCGAAATCGAGGTAGTCGTACTCCCACCACCACTGGTGTCCGGTGACCTTGACGTCCATGATGTTCTCATCTTCGGGCACCTCCCACACCTTCTTCAGCACGGTATCCGCCTTGCCGGCAATGGTCATATCCACACCCAGCACCAATACCGGCACGATGACCCATGACCACTGCCCGAACCAGGAGGTATGAAAGTGCTGGTCCGCCTGATAGCCGCGGCTCTTGCGATGAAAATAGAGGGAGTAGAAGACAAAGCCGAACACGATGACCAGCAGCACCGTGGTGATCTGCATCGTCAACATGTGGATGTTATAGATCTCCCTGGCCACACCGGCTGCGGGCTCCGGAAAGTTGATGCCATATTCGGCATGCGCGGCAGAAGCTGCCAGGAGTGCGAAAGGCAGCAGTGAAGAACCAATGACGGCTCTGCGCAGATGCTGTCCAGACTTGCCGCGGCCCGGAGCTGCGGCTGTATCTTGTTTGTCGTTATCGTGATTGATCATTCTGGTTATGCGCCCTGTATTGTGCAGCGTAAATTGTTAGCAAGCGTATCCCGCTCACTTTCGATAAGGTATTCACCGATCTCGATGAATTTGCCATGCGCGCCGATGAACAGCCGGCTGGGATACCAGCCCTCGGGGTCACGCGTCTGGACAATCTTCGACCAGGCTCTGGGAAAGCAGGTTTGTTGCACTCCCTCTCTGCCGTCAGTGATCGAAATGCTGTCAGCGTCGACCCGGATAAGCTGCTGCCGGTGTGCATGACAGCAGTGAAAATAGAAGCCAAAACCGATCGCCAGCAGCTCGAGACCAGCGAATGGAACAACCAGCCAGGCCCCGAGGCTGACGAAGTAGCCGGCGACCGCAGCCAGGCAGAGAGCCAGAAACAGAAACAGCAGCTTGACGCTGCTCCACGACAGGTTCCTGTTGGGCTGAATCACAAAAACAGCATCCTGACGACCGTTATTGGCAATCGTTTGAAGCACTGAATCTCCTCCAACTGATCAGCTGAGCGCCAAAAGCAACTTTGGTGCCAGTTTAAATCAAATTGAAATATCGCAAATTGCACCGGAAAAGGCAACAAGCAAGTAAGATCAATTGCTATTAAGATTTTCTATAGCGGGAAAAGAAAGAAGGTGGTTGACGGCTACTGCTCCTTCAGCGTAATAAGTTGGGATCCCAAATTATTACGCTGAAGGAGCACTTGGCTCTCGCTCTATTGCGTTGCAGGGCGTTCATCACCATGCCGGGAAAGCATGGCTTCAATCTGCGCTTCAGAGTAGCCTTCCCTTTTGAGTGCTTTGGCAGGATCTTCAGCGATATTCAGCGGGCGCTTGAGGTTTTTTGCAGCAAGCATGCTATCGATCTGGCTGTCAGAGTATCCCTCCTGCTCCAATTCACTGATGAGTTCACCAACCAGAATCGACTTGATTGTCATCTTCCGCGCATTCTCCTGGTAAACCATCACCAGGATCACCAGCACGGCAGGGATTGCCAGCAACAAAAAGAGTCTCTCGAATTTGACGAAGAGAATAACCGCCGCAACGACAAGGAGCAACTTCAACAATAACATACAGACTCATCCATTTTCCGTGAGCCGCCGCAAGGAATACGCAAGCAGATATTCAACGATTGCAGCAACAGGTCGTTACCCTGAGAAAACCCTGACCGAATCGTCATTGCGAGGAGCGTAGCGACGAAGCAATCTCCAACTCTTTGATTTATATGCACGAGATTGCTTCGCTGCGCTCGCAATGACAGGTTCCCATCAATCATTCAGAGTTCCCTATGAACCATGACACTCCAAGCAGGAGAGATTGGCTTTTGTCGCACGGGCAGAGATGCACAGCTTGACAGTATCCTTGACCAGCGGGCGCATCTTTCTCATGCCAAAATCCGAGCGTTTGATATCCGAGGTTATCTTGATCAGGATGTTAGAGCCCCTGCCGATCCTTCTCCCTTTGACATCAGTCAGCTCGACATCGAAGATGACCGGCCTGGTAACGCCATGAAGCGTCAGATCCCCTCTCACGACGCCCGCAGTCCCCTTCAGCCACTTAAACCCGGAACTGACGAAAAGAATTTCCGGATAGTTTTTGACATCGATAAAGGTTCTGCTTTTGACCAATTTATCGACCAGTCTATTCGAGGTCGACACACTGTCAACGTTGATCGAGAGCAGCGCCTGGCCGCCCTCTTCAGCGCCAAGCTTCATGGCGACGCCACCCTCGAAATCCGTTAAATTTCCCTCGACATGATCGAAGACGCTGTCAATGCAGAATTTCACCGAGGAGGTCGCCGGCTGAATACGGTATAAATCACCGGCTTTTGCCGCATCGAGTACGGCATCCAGAACAGATTGCTTCACCTTGCCATGCAGAAAGGGTTCGCAGAATCTCCCCGCGGAAACACTGCCTGAAAACCCACCGAGCAGCAACAGCGTCGACACTAACACCAATAATCTGACAGCACCGGTTCCAATATTCATGCAGCACCTCCCACATGGAATATCAGCATATAACAATATGCTGCGCCGAATCGGTCATATCGTCAAGATAATCTTTGGCGCCCGTGCGTATAAAAATGCACAGGTTACATCACAAGGAGCGGTCTAAATGAGAGAGGAGAGATGCTGCGACTGGGTTTTGTCCAGGTTGCGATGCAGATACTTCATGACCCTGGTCACGTATTGGCGGGTCTCCTTGTAGGGAGGGATCTTGCGTCCATGCTTGATCACAGCATTTTCACCCGCGTTATAACCGGCAACGGCAAGTCTCAGGTTATTCTCGAAATAGTCGAGCAAAAACCGCAGGTAGCGTACCCCGCCGTCGATGTTCTGCCTTGGATTGGTGCTGTCCCTGACACCAAAGCGTTTGGCTGTTCCCGGCATCAACTGCATCAGGCCCACCGCGCCGACAGGCGAAACCGCCCTGGGGTTATAGGATGACTCTGCCTGGATTACAGCATGAACCAGCTCCGGAAACACGCCGTACTTTTTCGCTTTTTCATCAACGATATCCGCATATGGCCGATTCCCCAATTTATCTGCAACACCCGTGATACGAGGCTCGATCCCGATCCTTTTCGGTTTGATGTCGCCCTGGTTCAACTCGATCTTTTTTTCATTCCGGGAAGGCAGATTAATCTGTTTGCCATTGAAAGAGATGGTGCCGAACAGGGAGGAGAGGTTGCCGGACCTCGCCATGGCATCCTGCGGCGATCCAATCAGAGAAGTGACGATGACAGAGATAGACACAATCAACAGCTTATGCAGAGACATTGAAGTTCACGCTCTTTGGGTCAGTTGAGGCGCCAATATACCCTGTAGATATTATTGTTGCAATAGAGCCCAATGCAGCGTAAGTCATTGTATGACAATGACCAATACATCATTTGCGACGGCGGACTACCCAGGGCACCAGTGTTGTAACGAGTTTCCCGGGAAGTCGTGCAGTGCAAATACCCTCCTCCTGTCGAGACTTGAACAGACCCGTTTCATGTAATATTCTCGGCGCACCGGATGCAGATTTCTGATTCATCTCCCTGAGCAGTGATGATATGCAGGCTGCATCTATAGTTGCCGCTTCCGGCCACACCACCACCCTGAGCAGAGACCCCGTCATGAAGTTTGGTATCGACCGGCTGATCGAAGACGACGCGTTGCTGACGCCCCTTGCAGGCCGGCGTGTGGCGCTGCTGGCCCACCCCGCTTCGGTCACCGCAAATCTCGATCACTCGCTGGACGTGCTGGCCGCGAAGAAGAGCATCCAGCTCACGGCAGCCTTCGGCCCCCAGCACGGACTGCGTGGCGACAAGCAGGACAACATGGTTGAGTCACAGGATTTCATTGATCCCGCGTACGGTATACCGGTGTACAGCCTGTATGGCGAGGTGCGCCGGCCTACGGACGAGATGATGGAGAGCTTTGACGTCCTGCTGGTCGACCTGCAGGATCTGGGCTGCCGCATCTACACGTTCATTACCACGCTGCGGTATGTCCTTGAGGCCGCGGCGGCGCATGGCAAGACGGTGTGGGTGCTCGACCGGCCGAATCCCATCGGCCGCCCGGTCGAGGGCCTGATCCTGCGGGAAGGTTGGGAGAGTTTCGTTGGCGCGGGAGAGATGCCAATGCGCCACGGACTGACGCTGGGTGAAATGGGCAACTGGTTCCTGCAGCGATTCGCACTGGATGTTGACTACCGGGTCATCGAAATGCAGGGCTGGCAAGCCGAACAGGCGCCGGGATTCGGCTGGCCGCTGGGTGAGCGTGAGTGGATCAACCCGAGTCCCAATGCCCCCAACCCGTGGATGGCGCGCTGCTTTCCGGGGACGGTCATGCTGGAAGGAACGACACTCTCCGAGGGACGCGGCACGACCCGGCCGCTGGAGATGTTCGGCGCACCGGACATCGACGCCCCGGCAATCAGCGCCGAAATGGCCCGCCTGGCGCCTGAATGGCTCCGCGGCTGCCGGCTGCGTACATGCTGGTTCGAACCCGTTGCGCAGAAACACCAGGGGACTTTGTGCTCAGGCTTACAGTTCCACGTCGAGGGTCCGCACTACAGCCATCACGACTTCCGGCCCTGGCGGCTGCAGGCGCTCGCTTTCAAGGCGCTGCGCCGGATTCACCCGGACTACCCGCTGTGGCGCGATTTTGCCTACGAATATGAACACGAGCGGCTGGCTATCGACCTGATCAATGGCAGCGAGTTGCTGCGGGAGTGGGTGGACGACCCGAACAGCGCAGCGTCGGATCTCGAGGCATTGCTGTGCAAGGACGAACACGCCTGGTTAGAAGAGCGCAGGGACGTGCTGCTTTACCATTGATCACAGGGCGCCATGCACGTCATATCCCGATAACATCCTGCTCTGTTGACGTCGGCGCAGGAGCGGAAAGTTTTTTCGAACGGCTCCCAACAGCGCCTGCCCGGCAATAACTGTTGCAGAAAGCAGCCTGTGTTTGGTAGGTTAATGCCATGGATGTCAGGTTGCTCGCAAACAAAGCGGCTGCATCTTTTGCAGAGAACCGCAACACCTACATAGCGGCTTTGTCAGCTTTCGTGGCAGGATTTGGCCTGTGCATTGGAATAGGGTTGATGACTGACGGCACCAATGTTGAGACGCCTCCGGATCTGGAAACCACGGTTCAAGACAGGATTCACGATACGGTCACATCGACAGACGTGCAAAAAGACCGGGAACTGGCGTCAGACGATGAATTTGATGAAGCAGTATCACAGCACCATTCAGAAATCATCGCAAGGCTTTCAGAGGTCAAGGATGTCGAGGTTGATGTCCAGATCCTTATGGCCGGCAGGAATGCAGAATCTGCAAAAACTGCCAACTGTTACAACTGGTTCATGAATCTGGAGTACCATGCCGAACTTGTGATTCCGGAAAGCTATCCCGGGCATCGGTTGTCGTGGTTGAGATGTGATGCCTCCTGGCCGGAGATGTATCTTGCGCTGAACATCAACGGCATTCCATTGCAAACGCCGGTAAAACTGGTCGGTGTACGACGAAATGGTCGTGCAGACACCCCCGTACTCCTGATATCCCAAAAAATCGCGCAGGATCTGGAATTGGACGGCTGGGAGGAGTTTAAGAGCAAAGCCAGTGGAACCCTATCATTGGCATCTGTAAAGTAGTGTGTCATCAAATGTCCGGGGATGGATCGCATCACCCGCCCCGATAAACTCTCCCGTTCAGCCCGGGCCCATCTATCAGCCATTGCCACTACGCCTGTCACCATCGATCTGAAAAATACGCCATGCACATCCACATTCTCGGAATTTGCGGAACCTTCATGGGCGGCATCGCCCTGCTCGCCCGCCAGGCCGGCCACCAGGTAACCGGCTCTGACGCCAGCGTCTATCCGCCGATGAGCACCCAGCTCGAAGAGGCCGGGATTACACTGATGGAGGGTTATCAACCCGGGCATCTGCAGCCAGCACCGGATATGGTCGTGGTCGGCAACGCCATGTCGCGGGGCAATCCCGCCGTGGAGTATATGCTCGACAACGACCTGGCTTACACTTCGGGCCCGCAGTGGCTGCTGGAGCATATCCTCAAGAACCGCTGGGTGCTGGCGGTTGCCGGAACCCACGGCAAGACGACCACGGCCGCGATGCTGGCATGGATTCTCGAGGATGCCGGCCTGGCGCCGGGATTTCTGATCGGCGGCATCCCGAAGAATTTCGGCCTCTCCGCGCGCAGCGGCGACTCCCCTTTTTTTGTCGTCGAGGCGGATGAGTACGACACCGCCTTTTTCGACAAGCGCTCCAAGTTCGTGCACTACCGGCCGCGCACGCTGATACTGAACAACCTCGAGTTTGATCATGCCGATATCTTTGACGATCTCGCCATGATCCAGCGCCAATTTCACCACCTGGTGCGTATGATTCCCGGCAACGGCCTGCTGATTGCTCCTGCCGATGACCAGCCGCTTCATCAGGTGCTGGAGATGGGGAGATGGACGCCGCTGGAGACGATTGGCCCGGACGGCCAGTGGCAGGCGGAGTATCTCCAGCAGGATGGCAGCGAATTCAGCGTGCTCCAGGACGGCAAGGCGCGGGGAACGGTCAACTGGACGTTGACGGGAGATCACAATGTGCGCAATGCGCTGGCTGCTATTGCCGCCGCCCGCCATACCGGCGTGCCTGCCGGTATCGCTATCGAAGCCCTGTCACGCTTTGAAAATGTCAAGCGCCGCATGGAGCTGCGCGGAGAGGTCAACGGCATCCGTCTCTATGATGATTTCGCTCACCATCCCACAGCGATTGCAACCACGTTGAATGGCTTGCGCCGCCAGACAGGAGAGGCGCGCATCATCGCCGTGCTGGAGCCGCGCTCCAATACCATGCGCATGGGAATTCATGCCGGGACACTGCCGGCATCGCTTGAAAAGGCAGACCAGGTGCTGGTCTTCTCTCCACCCTCGCTGCAGTGGGATGCGAACGGCGTCTTTGCACCGCTGGGAGCCAGGGCGCAGGTTTACGACTCAACACAGGCGATCATCGAGCGCATCGCGGCAGAGGCCCGCGACGGAGATACGATCCTGGTGATGAGCAACGGCGGATTTGAAGGGATCCACCAGCGCATTCTCGACGCGCTCGGCAAGAGAGGTGGTATGTGACGATGGAACGCCAGGCTACTCCTGGCGTACTGGATGTGCTCACGCCCATCGACTGCATCCCTGCAGGGGGCGAGATGCGCCTCCATGCAAAAAGCGATTTACAGCATGCTGACCCAGATCAGGGTTGCCGCGCTGATAATCGCAATAACGGCCAGGACCGTTACCACACAGGAAACACAAATATTACCAAACAGATTACCGGTACTTGCAGTCATTTCTCCACTCCTAAGGTTAGTTATTTAAAATTGTTTGACACCCGGGCAATTAACCCCGAATTCAGTATTGATTGATATATGTCAACACATATCTGAAGTATATGCATTTACAGCAATACGAATCAAGTGGTTTTTTTCTACCCTCTGATTCGGGCGCTCTCCCGTTCGTCCTGATGATTTCTGTATACTGCTCCTGAATCGACTGTTTTTTCTGGCTTACAGGTGGCGTCATGGATAACAGCAAACCGATCGCACTGGCCTGGACCGGAGCTTCAGGAGCACAGTACGGACTGCGGCTGCTCGAGGAGCTGCTTCAGGCAGGACGGCCGGTCTATCTGCTCTACTCCAGCGCGGCGCAGATCGTGATGCAGATGGAAGCCGGCATCGAGCTCCCTTCCAGGCCGCAGGATGCGCAGCAGCTGTTATGTGACCACTACGCTGTCAAGGCAGAGCAGCTTCAGGTCTTCGGCCGCACGCAGTGGACAGCGCCGGTCGCCAGCGGCTCCAACCCCCCGCAGGCGATGGTGGTCTGCCCCTGCACCACCGGCACCCTGGCAAGCATCGCCCATGGCATCAGCGACAACCTCATCGAGCGGGCAGCCGACGTGATGCTGAAGGAGCGCAAGCCGCTGATCCTTGTCGTCCGTGAAACCCCGCTGTCGACGATTCATCTCGAGAATATGCTCAAATTGTCACAGGCCGGCGCCACCATCCTGCCGGCAAATCCGGGCTTCTATTTCAACCCCGGCTCCGTTGACGAGATTGTCGACTTCATGGTGGCAAGAGTCCTGGATCATCTGCAGGTGGCGCATTCGCTTGGCCAGCGATGGGGGGAGTGATACAGCCCCCTGCACTGTCCAGCAGCTGCTGCACCATCCCCTCCTGCCGGCTGGTAAAAGCCGAAGCGGTGCTGTAGGGAATACGCAGGATACCCGCCAGTGACCGCTCCCGCTGTTCGATCAGATGGCCAAGCCAGACCGGGCAGCCCCCCGCCTCGAACTGGCTCGGCCACAGGCGCAGCACCAGGTAGCGGTTGTCGATCACTGCCGTCATGGTCAGGATGGCGCGCCGGCCGTCATAGAGCTTTGGCACTGCAGGCAGCTCGGGCGCGCGCTGCTGCGGAATCAGGCTCTGCATCAGGTCCAGAACCCGGAAGGGTTTCGCCGGGCTCCATCCGTGCTGCTGCAGCAACGTCTCGATAAAGCCGATCTCACCGCGAAAACGCAGGTCGAACGGATCGCGTCCGTCGAACAGGGTCTCCCGCCACCGCGGCAGCTGCGTACCCTGCCGCCACTCCTCCAGATCAACGGCAATCACCTCGCGTTGCGGTTGATAGGAAGCCAGCTGCGCCTGATGCATCCGGCTCAGATGCCAGCCGCTGGCAATCACCAGCCACAGGATCACCACAGTCGCCAGTGCCGCTGTATGCAGTGCAGGGTGCGGATGGTGGCGCCACGCCAGTCCCAGAATCGTCACCCACAGCAGGCCGATGGACCAGCCCGCAGCCACATCGGAAAACCAGTGAACCCCGAGATAGAGCCGCGAAAAGCCGATCAGGGCAACCAGGGCCACGCTGACCGCATAGACGAGCATGCGCCCGGATGGCCGCAGCGGGGTGCTCAGCAGCAGGGCGAGAAAGCCGTAGATCACCGTGCTCTTCAGGGTGTGTCCGGAAGGGAAAGACCAGCCACTGACGGCAGCCTCCTCCGGCCGCGGCACACGCAGTCCCTGCTTGAGCAGAAACACCATGAGGAATGCGAATGCCACGGCCGCCAGCCAGTGCCATGCCGTTGCAGGATGCTGCTGCAGAAGCAGCAGCATCACAACGAGGCTCAAACCGGCCAGCATCCAGTCGTCGCCCAGCATCGTGATGAAAACCATCAGGCTGTCAACGGCCGGAGAGCGCAACGCGGCCAGGCCTTCATGCACCGCGTGGTCGAAGGGACCAAAACCGTGAAAGCCGAACAGCAGCGATGCGATCAACGTGATGGCGAAAATCATCAGCAGCAGCAATGCCGCCATCAAAGCCAGTCCCTGCGCCTCTTTGTGATCAGGGTCCGCCAGGGCGGCCGCCATGCGGCGGGGAAGCGTTTCGCCAACGGAGAAGTTCAACAGCCAGCGAACGAAGCGCACCGCCACGGGCTGAAACAGAAAAAAGAGCCTGTTTGCCAGCCACAACAGCAGCCACAGGCCGACAAGGACCACCACCCCCAGCACGACCAGGTGCATCGCCACCTCGGAGGCGAGCTCCAGCGAGACGCCGATGACGATGCCGGGCAGCAGGTAGGCGACGGCCCATCCCAGCGCCGACAGGACATTGGCGATCAGAAACCGCTGCAGCGGCATCTCCATCATCCCGGCGACCAGTGGGATCACGGCCCTGACAGGGCCGAAGAAGCGTCCCAGCGCCACGCTTTTGCCGCCCCAGCGCTGAAAAAAACGCGTCCCCCGGTCAAGCATCTGCGGATGCCTTGAAAATGGCCAGATGGCGCAGAGCTGCTGCTTGTAGTGCTGCCCGATCCAGAAACTGAGGCCGTCGCCCAGTACCGCCCCGGCAACCGCCCACCAGTAGATGCCCTGAAACCCGACCGCACCGGCGCCAATCAGTGCGCCGGCGGCGAACATCATCACCACGCCCGGAATGATCATGCCGATCACTGCCAGCGACTCGCTGAAGGCCACCAGGAACACGACGATACCGGCCCAGTGGGGATGGACATTGACCCAGGTGATCAGGGAATCAAGCAGCTCCATCATGGAGTGTTACCAGAGAGTCATTTCCCGATTTCCGCAAAAGATTCCGCTGCCGCATCCAGCGTCTGCTGCAGATCCTCATTACTGTGCGCAGCCGAGACAAAGCCTGCTTCAAACGCCGACGGCGCCAGGTAGATGCCCCGCTCCAGCATGGCGTGAAAAAATTGCCGGAACTGCTGCTGGTTGCAGGCCATCGACTGGGCGAAATCCGACACCTTGTCAGCCTCGCTGAAAAAGAGTCCGAACATGCCGCCGACCTGGTTGGTGGTCACGGCAACGCCGGCTGACCTCGCACGCATCCTGAGCCCGCTGACGAGCACTTCGGTTTTTGCTGTCAGCTTGCTGTAGAAATCCGTCGCCGAGATCAGCTCCAGCGTTTTCAGGCCGGCGGTCATGGCAATCGGGTTGCCGGAGAGCGTTCCCGCCTGGTAGACAGGCCCCAGCGGCGAGATTCTCTCCATGATGTCGCGTCTGCCGCCAAAGGCGCCGACCGGCATACCGCCGCCGATCACCTTTCCCAGCGTCGTCAGGTCGGGCTTGACGTCATAGAGGGCCTGGGCGCCGCCAAGCGCCACGCGAAAGCCGGTCATCACTTCATCGAAGATCAGCACGGAACCGGATTTATCACATTCACTGCGCAGAGTTTCGAGAAAACCGGGCAGCGGCGGGATGCAGTTCATATTGCCGGCGACGGGCTCGACGATGATGCAGGCGATCTGCTCGCCGATGCTGGAGAAGGTCTCGCGCACCTGGGCGCTGTCGTTGTAGTTCAGCGTGATGGTGTGTTCAGCCAGGGAGGCCGGAACCCCGGGAGAAGAGGGTTCGCCAAAGGTCAGCGCACCCGACCCCGCCTTGACCAGCAGCGAATCCGAGTGGCCGTGATAGCAGCCCTCGAACTTGACGATCTTGTCGCGCCCGGTAAAGCCGCGCGCCAGGCGAATGGCGCTCATCGTCGCTTCGGTGCCGGACGAGACCATGCGCACCAGTTCGATGGATGGCACCAGTTCGCACACCTTGTCCGCCATCCTGGTCTCGATCTCGGTGGGTGCGCCGAACGAGAGCCCCTTGCGCACCACGGCTTCGACCGCGGCGATCACCTCCGGATGTGCGTGGCCGAGGATCATCGGCCCCCAGGAACCGACATAGTCGATATAGCGTCTGCCCTGCGCATCATAGAGCGAGGAGCCCGCCGCGGAGTCGATGAACAGCGGCTCGCCGCCAACGCCTTTAAAGGCGCGCACCGGCGAGTTGACCCCCCCGGGGATATGTATTTTCGCCTGCTCGAACAGGTCGCTGGACTGACTCATCGTTGTTTCTCCAAAAATAGTTGTGCAAAGCCACGGCTGGCCTGTTTAACGTCATGCTGCCCGAAAACGGCCGATATCACCGCAAGCATATCGGCGCCGGCCTCGATCAGGGATTTGCCATTGTCCGGTGTTATACCGCCAATCGCAACCACCGGGATCCGCAGTTCATCCTTGGCACGCTGCAGCAGTGCCATATCAGCCCGCACCGCGGCCGGCTTGGTGGGAGAGGCAAAGAAGCT
>JBDLII010000043.1:0-14190 GCA_039714995.1 Pseudomonadota bacterium | reverse complement strand
CTCCAGCTGCAGGCGCTCTCTTTTCGCCTCGTCGTCTTCGGCAAACAGGATTGGCAGCGAAACCACCGCCAACAGCAGCGCTGCCGCGAGGAACAGCCAGTACCTGCTGTGCATCTCAGGCAGCAGCACCAGGTTCGACGAGCAGTGACTTGCCGGTCATCTCCTCTGGCTGCTCGAGCCCCATGATATGCAGCAGGGTAGGCGCAATATCACTCAGGGCGCCGTGCTCCTGCAGGACCTTTTGCTGATTGCCGACATAAATCAGCGGGACCGGATTGGTTGTATGCGCGGTAAAAGCCTGTCCCGACTCGCGGTTAAGCATCTTTTCAGCATTGCCGTGATCTGCCGTAATCAGGGCTTCACCACCAACCTTCAGCAACGCCTCAACCACTCTGCCGACACAGCTGTCAACCGCCTCGACCGCCTCGATGGCGGCATCCAGTTTACCGGTATGACCAACCATGTCGGTATTGGCATAGTTGCAGATAATCACATCAAATGCCTCCTGTTCGATGACTTCGACCAGTTCGTCGGTCAGCTCGTAGGCGCTCATCTCGGGCATCAGGTCATAGGTCTTGACAGGCGGCGACGGGACCAGGATGCGCTCTTCGCCCTCGCTCGGCTGATCCGTGCCGCCGTTGAAGAAAAAGGTCACATGCGCATACTTCTCCGTTTCGGCCATGCGCAGCTGGCGCAACCCCAGATTGGAGAGGTGCTCCCCCAGGCCATTGGGCAGCTTCTCCGGGGGAAAGGCGACGGGCAGGTTGAATGAGTGCTTATACTCGGTCAGGGTGACCAGCGCCGCCAGCTTCGGCCAGGAGCTGCGCTCGAACTCGTCGAAATCCTGCTCGAAAAAGGGGCGGGTAATTTCACGCGCCCGGTCCGAACGATAATTCATCGAGATGATGACATCGCCATCCTCCATCGTGACCGGTTCGCCATGCGGCTGCAGAATCACCGTGGCGCGCACGAACTCATCTGTCTCCCCCCGCGCATACGCCATCTCCAGTGCAGTCGCCGCATCCCCGGCCGTATGGGGAGCCCTGCCCAGCGTCATCATGTCATAGGCCTCCTTGACGCGGTCCCAGCGACTGTCGCGATCCATCGCGTAGAAGCGGCCGATGATGCCGGCGATGCTGCCGCCCCCCAACTCCCTGAAGAGCCGGTTTATCTCCTCGATCGACCTGTGGGCGCTCTTGGGCTGCGTATCCCGGCCATCGAGGAAGGCGTGCACATAAACCCTGGGCGCTCCGCGCTCGACGGCAAGCCTGACCGCTGCGTGGATATGCTCTTCATGACTGTGCACGCCGCCATCGGAGAGCAGCCCCACGATATGCACCGCAGCATCCCCGTCAATCGCCTGGTCAACGGCGTCCGTCAAGGTATTGTTGGTATAGAAAGAGCCTGTGCGAATAGCGCGGCTGACACGGGTGAACTCCTGGTAGACAACCCGACCGGCGCCAAGATTGAGATGGCCGACCTCGGAATTCCCCATCTGTCCGGCAGGCAGACCCACCGCCGCACCGGAAGTTTTGATCGTCGTATGTTGATACCTGCTCGCCAAACGGTCCATCTCGGGAGTACGCGCCTGCGCGATGGCATTGTCCTCAACCTCGTCACTCAGGCCCCAGCCATCGAGAATCAGCAGGACAGCAGGTTTGATTCTTGTCATAAAGGTCAGGCTCTTCCCTGGAAAATCACGTATAGAGAGTGTTGAACGGGAAGTTTATCACCATCACTTCATCTGATACACTTGCGAATACCCTAATCTTCTAATGTAGTGTAAACTGCAGCTATTCAAGGAAGCGCTGAAAGAAGTGACGGGTTCGGGGGAAGGGCAACAAAGAGCGCCCATTAACGCATTGACAGTTAAACCTCTCCCCGTTGAAAAATTTGCAGCAACGCGATGACCGATGCGCCAAGCGACTTGAGCGAAGCTTCCGTCATCGCCTTTTAATTTCAATACAACAAACATTCACCGATATAGATGCCACGCAGCGGAGACGAAACAATCATGAATCAGTTTCCTCACACAGATGCCGGGGTCAGCCTCCTCTCTGACCAGTCCGATATCGAACGCGCTTCCCGCGCACTCAAGGCGATGTCGCATCCGCTGCGTTTGAAAATTCTCTGCACCCTGGGCGAAGAGGAGGTCAGCGTGCAGGATATCGTTGACAATGTCGGCACATCGCAAAGCAACATCTCCCAGCACCTGGCAATTCTGCGCGACAAGGATATACTCTCGACCCGAAAAGACGCCAATCGCGTCTATTACAAGATCGGCGATCCGCGCCTGCTGCAACTGATCAGCATGATGCGCGCCGTCTTCTGCACCCATAACGGCTAGTAACCTCAAAACTGGATTCCATGGAACAACTGATCGAATTTGCGGGCAATCACTCGCTGCTGGTGATCGCTTTTTTTGCCATTCTTGGCATGCTCGCCTACCACACGGCTGTCGGCGGCGGGAAAAACAACATCCCTCCTCTGCAGGCAACCCAGCTGATCAACCACGAAGAGGCCGTCGTGGTCGACGTGCGCCCCATCGCGGATTTCAACAAGGGACACATCGTCAACGCCATCAATATCCCTATCAACGGCTTTAAAAACCAGATCAAGCAACTCGAAAAGCATAAAGACAAACCGGTCATCATCAGTTGCCGCTCGGGCAGCCAGAGCCAGGCCGCGTGCCGCGATCTACGAAAATCAGGGTTTGAACAAACCTACAACCTCAGGGGCGGCATCATGGCATGGCAAAGCGCCAACCTGCCCCTCTCCAAAGAGAGATAACTTCAACAATGAGTGACAACACAGAGACCAACAACGAGACACCAGCCGAAGCGGCAGCAACGCCGGAAGCACAGTTCAATCTGCAGCGCATCTACTGCAAGGACATCTCATTCGAGACTCCCAACTCACCGGCCATGTTTCTCGGCGAGTGGAAACCGGAGATGAACCTGCAGTTCAATACCGGCGTGCAGGAGCTCGGCGAAAACAACTATGAAGTGGTGCTGACGCTGACCGTCACCGTCAAAAGCGGAGACAAGACGGCCTTTCTGGCCGAAGTCCACCAGGCCGGCATCTTCAATATCATCGGTGTTCCCGAAGAGCAGATGAAACCGGTCATCGGAATTACCTGCCCCAATATCCTCTTCCCCTACGCACGCGAAGCGGTCTCCGACCTCGTCAATCGCGGAAGCTTCCCGCAGTTGCTGCTGGCGCCGGTCAATTTTGAGGCGCTCTATGCCCAGCACGCACAGCAACAGGAAGGCAGTGAAGCAACGCATTAATTCGATTGCTGTTCTGGGAGCGGGCTCCTGGGGAAGCGCGCTGGCTATCATGCTGGCAAGAAACGGCATCGAAGTAAAGTTGTGGGGGCAGGAGGAAGAGATCCGACTGCTACAGCAACATCGCGAAAACAGGCGTTTTCTGCCCGGCATCCCCTTCCCCGCAAAACTGCAGCCGGAGCCATCACTGCAGCAGGCAATCGACGCCTGCGACGAGATCCTGGTCGTGGTGCCCAGCCATGCGTTTCGCCCGGTGTTGAATCAAATCAGTGAGATCCACACCCCTGAGGCGCTCTGCTGGGCAACCAAGGGCTTCGACCCGCAACAGCGGCGCCCTCTGAGCGTGGTGGCCCGCTCCATTTTTCCACAGGCGGAACTTGCCGTGCTCTCGGGCCCGACTTTCGCCGTCGAGGTGGCGCAAGGACTGCCAACTGCTATTACCGTCGCAGCCACCAGCGAAAGTTATGCACAACGCCTGGCAACAGCCCTGCAGAGCGACACCTTCAGAGCCTATACCTCTGATGACCTGGTTGGCGTTCAGGTTGGCGGAGCGATCAAGAACATCATGGCGATTGCCGCCGGCCTTTCAGATGGGCTGGGTTTCGGCGCCAATGCCCGCGCCGCGCTGATCACACGCGGCCTGGCTGAAATCACCCGCCTCGGCAAGGCGCTTGGAGCCCACGCCAGCACCTTTATGGGGCTTACCGGTCTCGGCGACCTGACGCTCACCTGTACCGATGACAAGTCACGCAATCGCCGCATGGGACTGGCGCTTGCCAAAGGGGTTGGCCTCGACCAGGCGCGTGCGCAGATCGGTCAGGAGGTCGAGGGGATACATGCGGCCAAGGAGACCTGGTTGATGGCCCGGGAGCTGGATGTCGAGATGCCGATCACCCACCAGATCTACCGTATTCTGTACGAGGATCTGGATCCCAAGGTGGCTGTCAATGAACTGTTGCATCGGCGCCAGAAAGCGGAGCCGGAATAATAAAGAATCAGCGGGGAAACTCCGTCGCTTGATTGTCATTTCGAACGAAGCGAAAAACCTGTAGACGTACAACAGGCTGAATCATCACCGGTACAAGATTCCCCCCTCCGCTCGAAATGACACGTAGCGGGGTCGATTACCGCTTACCTACGGCAGCATTTTCATCGGCCGCGCCATCTGGCGGGTATTTTCACGCATCACGTTGACGCTGCCCGCCATGTTGCCGGCACGATACTCGATATTGCTCATTCCGGCGCTCATCAGCAGCATCTCCTGCTCCATCAGGCCCATGTTGCCGGTAATACTGGTCATTGAGGCTGTCACACTGCCCATGGAGTCTGTCAGTGAACTCATATTTTGTTCAATCGAATCCATATGTTCCATGTGGCCGGTAAAATCTCCGATCTTTTCGGTGATGGAGATCATATCCCTGTCAACAACGACCAGATGATCGTGCATCGAGACCATACTATCGACAATGTCATTGAATCCCTGCGACAGCACATAGACATAATAGACATTGAACACAGCAATGACTGTGATGATCAGTGAGACCACGATAATCACCGCATCGGTGATACGGAAGTGGCGATGACGCTCATCCAGATGCAGCTGGGTCTCCCGTCCCAGACGGCCAATGACCCGGACCCAGACGCGCCTTGAATCTTCAGTCATGATCCCGCTCCAGCCTGATCCTGATTTGTCTCATCATCATTCATCTCAAGGACATGTTTCGATCATGGAAAAGGAAACATGTCGTTCAGGGTTCGTGAAGGCTTGCCCATCCTGTGAATATCCCTGCTCATATACACGACCGCGATATCCATTTGATTCATCGTCATCGAGATGTTGTCAACATTGTTGCGCACACCGTTCACATGGCCGCTGATGCCGAAAACCTCGTTTTGCATCGTGTTCATATCCGCCACGATCGAATCCATGCTGCGTTTCATCTCATCGGTCTGGAGATCGATGTTGTCCAGCAGCGCAACCTGTTTTCCCATTGATTCGACATACAGGTTGAGGTCCTCCATCTGTTGTGTCACAGAGGTAAAATGCGTATTGATCTCCTTGACGACAGTGGAGATGCGATCGGTTTGCTTGGCCAGCACCAGCAGCAGTATCAGGATAGAGATCGCAATGACGCCAAGAATAACGATGCCGGCCTGAACCGTGTAGTTCAGCCGGACGCCCAGTTTGTTCTTGGTGCTGATCTGACTGAGGATGATGCCTTCGAATGAACTGACCGCGCGCATAAACTGCTGGTCGAGAATCTCATCATCATCACTCACACCCATCTTGTGGGGATCATCAGTCAATTGAAACCTCCAGAGTTATATTATTAAATTCTAACCCATACAGAAAGAATTCTATAGGAAGAATTGTAATAATACCGTCACTTTTCCAGCACCACCTCTAATCTCCATGAGCTATTATCCGCCCTGGCGGCTGATTCCTCTTGAAATCAACTGCGTTCCGATCAAGGACAAGATCACGTAGGCAGCAAAAAAGAGCAGCCCCGCCTGCACCTCCGCCTCAGTCAAATCCTGACCGCTATTGGCGAAGTAGGCGACCAGAATCGCAACCACGAAGACATCGGCCATCGACCACTTCCCCATGTGATGGCTCAGATTCAATCCCTTTTTGAACAGGTGGTGCTCATGATTCAACCAGGTCATACCAACCAGCAGCGTCTTCAACAGGGGCACGATGACACTGAACACAAACAGCAGCAGAGCCAGCCACAGGTTGCCGCTCTGACGCAGTGCATCGATGGTGCTGAGAATGCCCTTGGACTTGAATTGAAACACCGTCTCTCCCAGCACCGGCAGCTCCTTGCTCGCCTCAACCGACAGGATCGGCGTACTCAAACCAACGGCCAGTGCGACCAGCGCCACCAGCAGCATCGCATAGCCCACATCCAGAGTAGTCCGGTTCAGATACCACACCACCAGCAGAAACCCTGCTGCAACGATGAAAAAGGCAGCGCCGGTAATCTTGACCGAATCCGCATAGGCCTGGCGCAGCTGCCTGTGCTGGCCGAGCTCGTCAAGCTTCTCCGTATAGCCGTCATAGAGACCGAGCGTGATCAGCTCCAACAGGTGACGACCGGCATTCTCGACACGGGTCTCTGTCTCCAGCTGCTGAATGATCAGCAGGGTCTCTCGCTCATAGGCATGCGCCTGCTCCCAGGTTTTCCAGGCGCAGAGCAGCAGCAAAGCAAACAGAGAAAGCTGGATGATCCAGCGCAGCAGCATGTTCATTCAACAAATGCGTCTCAATGACTTGCGCGATCCAACCTCCCCCGGGAGAGGGCCGGGTGAGGGGCAAAGCTTCAGGCGAATGCACATAGCATAGCGCTTTTTTCCATTTGACTAATGCATTTCCCGCGGATGCGATTAGAATAGAGACTGCCCTGAAACTACACGATCGTCAGGAGAGTCAGCTCGTGCGCATGACCCCGGAGGAGTTCAGATCCTCGCCAACGAAAAGAATCACCCTGCTCGGCATGTCCGGCGTAGGAAAAACACGCCTCTCCGCCCTGCTGCCCAGAGACGCCTGGTATCACTACTCCGGCGACTACCGGATAGGCAGTCACTACCTTGACGAGCCCATCCTGGACAACATCAAACGCAAGATGATGCACAGCCCGTTTCTGCGCGATCTGCTGCGTTCCGACTCCATCCATATCAACAACAACATCAGTTTTGAAAACCTGCATCCGGTCTCCTCTTTTCTCGGCAAGGTGGGCGACCCGAACAAGGGCGGCCTCTCGCTGACTGAGTTCCAATACCGTCAGCAACTGCATCATGATGCGGAGGTGGCGGCCATGCTGGATGTTCCCCGCTTTATCGACAAAGCCAGGGTCATCTATGACTACAGCAACTTCATCAATGACGCCGGCGGCAGCCTGTGTGAACTGGAGATTCCCCGTGTCATGGAGACCCTCGCGAAGCACACGCTGATCCTCTACATCCGCGCCACTAGAAACGACCGCGAACGGCTCATCGAACGTGCCGTCAAAGATCCCAAACCGCTCTACTACCCGCCGGATTTTCTGCTCCAGACTCTCGATGAATACCGCCGCAAGCAGCACATCGACTACGTGGCGATGATCGATCCGGACGACTTCTCCCGCTGGGCCTTTCCGAAGCTCTTTGAAAGCCGCATACCCCGCTATGACGCCATCGCCGAACAGTATGGCTACACGATCTCCAGTGAAGAGGTTTACGAGCTGCACTCGGAAGATGATTTTATGCAACTGGTGGAGAGTGCCCTCCACCGGGAGAAGCTCTGAAATGAACCGCTTCGCGCTTCAATCAGACCTCCCTTTCAAGTTTTTCTACGGGGGAAGGGTTGTCATTCAACGGGTAATAGCTGGCATCTGTTTTGCCCTTCCCCCGAACCCCCTTCCCGTCGATTCATTCAGATTTTCCCTGGAGAAGCAGTGATGCCAATTGTTGCCCACACCAATCTGCCCACCTTCGAGCGCCTCAAGATGGAGGGGTTTGAGGTGCTCTCCTGTGAGCGCGCCAGGGACCAGGATATTCGCGAACTTCACGTCGGACTGCTGAACATGATGCCGGATGCCGCGCTGGCGGCTACCGAGCGCCAATTCTACCGCCTGATCGGGCGCAGCAACCTGATCGCCCAGTTCCATATCCACCCCTTTACCCTCGACGCCTTGCCCCGCGGCGAACAGGCGGCGCAGCATATTGCAGACTACTACGAGGATTTCACAACCATTCAGGAGCAGGGTCTGGACGCACTGATCATTACAGGCGCCAATGTCACCCATCCCAACCTGGCCGATGAGAGCTTCTGGGAACCACTGGCCGAGGTCATTTCATGGGCATATGACAATGTCACCTCGACGCTCTGCTCATGCCTCGCCACCCATGCCGTGGTGCAGCACTTCTACGGCATCGATCGCTATCACCTCGGTTTCAAACGCTGGGGGGTTTTCGAGCACCGGGTCACCATGCCGGATCATCCGCTGGTGCATACCGTCAACAGCCGCTTTGACGTGCCCCACTCCCGCTTCAACCAGGTGGACAGAAAACAGCTTGAAAACGCCGGCCTGGGTGTGCTGGCTGAAAGCGAAACCGCAGGCGTGCATCTCGCCGTCAGTCCGGACCTCTTTCGCCAGGTCTTTTTCCAGGGGCACCCGGAATATGACGTCAACAGCCTGCTGAAGGAGTACAAGCGCGAAGTCGGGCTCTACTTCAATGGCAAACGCCCGGATTATCCGCCCTTCCCGGACAACTATCTCAGCATTCGCGTGCAGGCGATCCTCGACGAGTATCGCGAAAACGCCGGCAAGTCACGCCAACGCGGCGAGCCGCTGCCGCAGTTTCCCGAACCTCTGATCGCACCGATGCTCGATATCACCTGGCGCGACACCGCCAAGGCAGTCGTCAGCAACTGGCTGGGCATGGTCTACCAGATCACCAACAAGGAGCGCGCCAAGCCATTCATGGCAGGCATTGACCCGCATGACCCGCTTGGGATCAAGGGAAGTACTGATTGAATCGCTTTACGATTGCTTCAGGCCGGCCCCAATGATTAGACTGGAAAACGTCGCCCTGCAGCGCGGCGTCAAGCTGCTGTTTGAAGAAGCCTCGCTGACGATTCACCCCGGCCAGAGTGTGGGCCTGACAGGTCGCAACGGCACCGGCAAGTCGAGCCTCTTTGCACTGCTGCTGCGGCACTATCCGACAGATGCCGGCGATATCTCGTTGCCAGCAGGCTGGGTCATCTCCCATGTCGCACAGGAGACGCCGGCGACAGAACGCAGTGCGCTTGACTATGTGCTCGATGGCGACGAGGAGCTGCGCCAGTTGCAGGCGGATATCGACACCACCACCGACGGCAGTCGCCTGGGGGAGCTGCATGCCAGGCTGGAGGCCATCGATGGCTATCGCGCCGAGTCCCGCGCAGGCAGACTGCTGCATGGACTGGGTTTTCAGACTGCGGAGATCACCCGGGCTGTCAGCAGCTTCTCCGGCGGCTGGCGCATGCGCCTCAACCTGGCGCGCGCACTGATGTGCCGCTCGGACCTGCTGCTGCTTGACGAGCCAACCAATCACCTCGACCTGGATGCCGTGATGTGGCTCGAGGAGTGGCTGCGTCAATACCGGGGGACCCTGCTGCTGATCTCCCATGACCGCGATTTTCTCGACTCCGTCTGCAACCATATTCTCCATATCGAGCAGCAGCGCATCACGCTCTACAGCGGCAACTACAGCGCCTTTGAAAAAATCCGCGCCGAGCGCCTTGCCAACCAGCAGGCCGACTTTGAGAAGCAGCAGCGTGACATGGCGCACATGCAGCAGTATGTCGAGCGCTTTCGCGCCAAGGCCACCAAGGCGAAGCAGGCGCAGAGCCGCCTGAAAGCGCTACAGCGCATGAAACTGATCGCTCCGGCGCATGTCGACTCGCCCTTTCACTTCAGCTTCCTGCCGCCTGAACATCACCCCGACCCCCTGCTGATAATGGAGAATGCGGCCACCGGTTATGACGACGCACCTGTGCTTCAGGCCCTGAACCTGAATATCCATGCAGGCGACAGAATCGGTCTGCTGGGCCCCAATGGCGCCGGCAAATCGACGCTGATCAAGCTGCTGGCGCAGATGCTGCCGGTGCTCGGCGGACGCATGACCCCGGCTAAAAGATGCCGCATCGGCTACTTTGCACAACACCAGGTGGATCAACTCAATCCCGATCTCTCACCGCTCCAGCATCTGCGCCAGCTCGACCCAGTGGTCAGCGATCAGTCGGGAAGAAACTTCCTTGGCGGATTTGGCTTCCACGGCGAACGTGCGCTGGAGCCTGTCGCACCCTTCTCCGGCGGCGAGAAAGCGCGCCTTGCGCTGGCGCTGATCGTCTATCAGCGCCCGAATCTCTTACTGTTGGACGAGCCGACCAACCACCTCGATATCGAGATGCGCCAGGCGCTTGTGGAGGCGCTGCAGGAGTTCGAAGGCGCGATGCTGATCGTCTCTCATGACCGCTTCCTGCTGCGCGCCACCTGCGATCAACTGTGGCTGGTCGATGACCGGCGCGCCCTCGATTTCAAGGGCGACCTCGACGACTACCGCAAGTGGCTGGCAAACCGGGACAAAGAGAGCAGTAATGGAGTGCCGCAAGAGCAGCAGCGCAATAGCGCCACCACCCGCAAGGATCTCAAACGCCGACAGGCGCTGCAACGTCAACAGCTGCAGCCACTAAAGCACAGAACCGAACAGCTCGAAGCGCAAGTGGAGAAGCTGCAGCAGCGCAGTGAAGTGCTGAAACAACAGCTAACCGACAGCGACCTCTATCAGGAACTGCGCAAGCAGGAGCTCAGACAGCTGCTCGAAGAGAAGGGAGCCATCGACGCCGAGTTGATGAAAACAGAAGATGCGTGGATGCACTCCCTCGAAGCACTGGAAGCAGCGCAGCTGGCATCAAGATGATCATCAATACCCCCTCATGCACCGCAGATTCCTCTGGCGCCTCGAACATCGCGGAAACGACACAGCCCCGGGTATCCACGCGAACAAGTGAGACTATTCACCTTGAAAGCGTGAAACCATGAAGTCCACGAAGGCACGCACCTTGGCCGAAAGATATTGACGGTGGGGATAGACGGCATAGATACCGAGTTCCATTTGCCGGTACTGATTCAGGATGAGTTCAAGCGTACCATCGTCAATATGGCGTTCGACGTAGTAATAAGGCAGCCGCGCTATCCCGACACCATTGACGGCCATGGCCGTCTGCAACTCGGCGGTATTGCACAGCAGCCTGGTCATGACCTGGACTCTGCTCTTCTGGCCTCCAAGCATAAATTCCCACGTCGCAGGGTTGTTGAGCAAGGTATAGGCGATGCAGGCGTGGTGCTCGAGGTCAGAGGGGGATTGCGGCCTGCCGTGACCGGCCAGATATTCCGGTGATGCGACGGTGACAAGCCTCGAACCGGCCAATTTACGCATCACCAGACTCGAATCCTGCAGGGCTTCACCCACCCGTATAACGACATCAAAACCCTCTTCAACAACATTGATCATGCGGTCGTTATATTCCACCTCCAGTTTCAGCTCGGGATACAGCCGCATGAAATCGGGCAGCAGAGTGCACAGATAGCGCATTCCAATACTGGAAGGGGCATTGATTCTGAGCAGACCGCGAGGCGTCTCCTGAAGCTCTCCTATAGACTGCTCGGCATTCTCCGCATCGATGACAATCTGCTCACAGCGCCCGAAATAGGCCCGCCCGGCATCGGTGAGACTGATGGTGCGGGTGGTGCGGTTTAGCAGGCGCACCCCCAAACGGGCCTCCAGCCGTTTGATTTCCTTGCTGACGAAGGAGGTCGAATGCCCCAAGTGCGCTGCCGCAGCCGTGAATGAACCACTCTTCACCACGCCAACAAACACGGCTATGCCATCAAATAGCGCTGTATTGGTATTCATTTGGAAATAATAACTTTCCAATCAAGCCATTAATTGTTAATGGGAAATAAATTACACTTATTTTAAGCATTTCACAAGAAGCTGGAGACAATCATGAACATCCTTGCTTTCGCAGCCGGCAGTAGTTCCAAATCCATTAACCGGCAGTTGGTGGGTTATGCGGCATCGATGCTGAAACAGGATCCGGTTGAGATCATAGACATCAACGATTTCGAAATGCCCCTGTACAGTGAAGATCGTGAAGAAGAGCTCAACGGTCAACTCGTCAACGCAATGCAGCAGCTGCAGCTGTTGGCTGCGGCTTAGCCAAGGGATAACAGGAGTAAACAGAATGAACATCTTACATAGAGACAATCTTCCTCTGGGCGGCTTTGCCGGTCTCAAAGAGCACCGGGTCGTTCAAGATCCCGCCGTCTTCGGCGCACAGGCCAACGCTGATGGCAGTTGGCGCGGTAGCGGCAACTTTGTCTATCTGGCCGATGCGCGTTTCATGCCGCATGGCCAGACCTTGATGCACGATCATCATGAGGTCGATGTGATATCGGTCGTCGTCGAAGGTCGCATACTCCATGAAGGTTCTTTCGAACATGGCAGGGATCTCAATGTGAACGATGTACAGGTCCAGAGCGCCGGGGGAGAGGGCTTCTCCCATAATGAGATCAATCCGGATGATGCCTGGAATCGCATGATCCAGATTTGGGTCCTGCCTGAAGAGCATGGTAAAGCGGCTAAATACCGGGTTTATCAGCCTGTGACGGGCAAGATGACTCGCATCTATGGCGGAGTCGACAACGGCAAAGCGGATTTTCCCGCCGGCACCAGGATCGATGTCGGCATGCTCGCCAAGGGGCAATCAATCAAAATCAATGAGCCCTTCATGGCCTATGTCACGCGTGGTTCGGCAAAGGCCAATGGCACGGCAGTGACAGATGGCGACATGTTGCGCGGTGATATGTTGGCATTGACTGCGGGCGAGGATGTTCAACTCATCCTGGTGAGCGGTGGTAAACAGCCAAAATAGCAGCTATTCGGGTTCAGCAAAGGTCTCGCGGGAGCATTGAAAATAGAAACATCCCTCAACACTCTGTAATACTTACCGCAAGCCCGCCTAACGATGTTTCCTTGTATTTTTCAGACATCTCCAGTCCGGTCTGCTTCATGGCGGCAATACAATTATCCAGAGGCATAAAGTGATGGCCGCTCCCCCGGATTGCGAGTGAAGCTGCTGTATATGCCTTGATAGCACCAAAGCCGTTCCGCTCTATACAGGGTACCTGCACAAGTCCTTTAACCGGGTCGCAGGTCATACCAAGATGATGTTCCAGTGCAATCTCCGCAGCATTCTCGATTTGTTCAGTTGTACCGCCACGGACCGCACACAAACCGGCTGCCGCCATGGCAGCTGCGGAACCTACCTCGCCCTGACATCCTACTTCCGCCCCGGAAATTGAGCTTCGATGCTTGATAATGCCGCCGATCGCACTGGCTGTGAGAAGAAATTCCCGGACCTGCTCTTGTGATCCGGATTCATGCTTTACGAAATAATAGAGAACAGCGGGTATTACCCCGGCAGCACCATTCGTGGGGGCAGTTACTACCATGTTCCCGGCTGCATTCTCTTCATTCACTGCCATTGCATACGCACACAACCAATCGTTGACGTTGGTTTCAAGCGGATTATCCACAAGTTGTTCGTGCAAACCTTTTGCTCGCCGAGGCAGGTTAAGTCCCCCCGGTAGTGTGCCATGCGCGATCAATCCCTTGTCGACACAACTCCGCATGGCGTGCCAGATTGTATCCAGGCCGTGATTCAGCGCATTCTCCGACAGGTGTACGAGTTCATTGACCTGCTTCATGGATGAAATGGACAACTTGCTGTCGATAGACATTTGCAGCATCGAACTCGCAGAATCAAATGGATATGGGTATGAAGCAGATGGCTCCATTTTCAGGGGGGCAAGCACTTTTTTGATTTCAGAAAGCGTACTGATAAAGCCACCACCAATGGAAAAATAGGTTTCAGAAATCAAGACCCCCTCAGCTTGCCCAACCAGTTCAAAAATCATTCCATTTGGATGCTCTGGAAGTGGGTCGCCTTGATCAAAAATAATATTTTCCTTTGGAGAAAACATGATTGTATGAGTATCATCTACCGCGATGGAACTCTCCTTCCGGATGCGGTTGACCAGGGCATCGACATCCTGACCTGCCAATCTCTCAGCGGAGTAGCCATGCAATCCTAATGCAACTGCTCGATCAGTGGCATGGCCTTTACCTGTGTAGGCCAAAGAACCCTTGAGGATGCACCGAAAATAGAAGTCACCTATCTGTTGGTGTGCCAAAACAAATTTCCTGGTGCGGCCAACAAAATCTTTGGCGGCCACCATGGGGCCGATAGTATGGGAGCTGGAGGGTCCAATCCCGATTTTAAACAGGTCAAGAGCACTGATAAACATTAGAT
>JBDLII010000042.1:0-14246 GCA_039714995.1 Pseudomonadota bacterium | reverse complement strand
CGCTCGCGATGGAACATGCTATGGTCGCCATCCCAGATGGCGCCGTGGTTGAGTCCCTCGCCCTGGTGCATGATCTCGTCGAGCGCAGCGAGCGCCGACTCCAGGTCAGATACGGGGATGATGCGTCCGCTGCCGGCATACTGGGTTTCGTCTGACTCTATCTGCAGCCCGGGGTCGCCGCAAAACAGCTTGGCCGCCCCCATCTCCGCCGATAAATTTTGAATGCCCTCTTCGATGGCCTTGTAGAATTGGCCGATGGTTTCGTAGCGGTCGTCCTCTGCGGGGGCTTCTGCCGCTTCCGGCCGTTCGATGCGCATCAGCGTATGGATGGATTCCCGGGAAAATCCCGCCAGCGGGACCAGGAACGCCTCGTTGCTGTGCGGCAGGTAGCAGGGATACTCGGGAATGAAATCAGGCGTGTCGAGGCGTGGTGAGCCGCCCACGGCATTGAGCAGGTTGGCCGCCAGGGTCATATGCAGCATCTCTTCCATGACGATGCTGCGCAGAATTTCACTGGCCTCCTGGTTGCAGCCCTCCTTGATGGAGTAGAGTGCGTAGAGGTAGGGCGGGATCGTTGCATGTTCCAGTTCCATGGCCCACTGAAGATGCTGATGCAGGCTCGAAAGGTCCCTGATTGCCATCATTGATTCTCCTGGATTGTGATAATCCGCATATTGTTGCCAAAATTAATACAAGCAGCGGATACATTCAAGTCTCAACCGTGGGTATTGGAGATTTCACCGGGTGAATCATGTCTGCAATGAATGACGGGAAATTGATAGCCGCTGTTTCTGGTATTAGCACTGGTTAACTGGCTAGAGGGTGGTCTATACTCAATCTCTCTTGCTTGAAATCATTAATCGGGAGGAGTCTCCTCCTGCTAAATAGAGATTTACTCGCTGAAGTCCTGGGACATCGTCCAGGCGTGATAAACACATAGGAGTCTGCATGGAGTCAATGTTCGAGCGATACGGCGGATTTGCCAAGGTGAGTCGTGTCGTCTCCTCATTCTACGACCGCGTACTGGAGTCGCCGATCATGGGTCCCTACTTCCATGACATCGACATGAAGCGGCAAATCGACCACCAGACAAAATTCATCGCCTTTCTGATGGGTGGTCCGGCCAGCTATTCCGATGAGCATCTGAAATTCATACACCAGCGTATGAAGATCGAACGCAGGGCGCTGGAGGAGATGGTCGAACTGATGACCGAAACGCTGGAGGATTTCGACTTTTCAGATACCGATATCGATATCGTCAGAAGAGAGCTGCTGAGTCGCGCAAATTTGATCGTCGCCGAGGGGCCGTAGCCGCAGATGGAAGATTACAAACAGTTGTTGCAGTCACTGGGCGTTGGCGTCGCCATCGTAGACCCGGAGACATGGCATATCGAATTCGAGAACGCCAGGTTTTTCCAGTGGATCCCCCCCGGCGAAGATGCCGATGCCCCGCTGACACTCCGTATCCCGGGCTTCAAGGCAGAGCGCGCGCTTGATCGTGTCGGCAAGGGTCGCAAATACCAGTTCGATTTCGAGAGCAAAGCCGGCGGCCGCTCCACACCGCTTTCAATCGAGATCCAGAATCACCCCGATGCCGAGTCCGGCAAGCTGCTGGTGGAGTGCCACAACATCTCGAAGCAGAAAGAGACCGAGTATATGCTCGAGTCATACTCGAAGATGGTTGAAAAGAATACGCGCGAACTGCAGCGTGAAAAGGAGCGCGGTGAAAAGCTGCTGCTGAACATCATGCCCCGCTCCATCTACGAGGAGATGAAGGATTTCGGCACCACGACACCGCAGCGCTTCGATGAAGCAACCATTATGATGCTGGATTTCGTCGGTTTCACCGATATGACTATCTCGCGTGATCCGACCGGTCTCATCGCCGAACTCAATGATATGTTTACAGCCTTTGATCGCATTGCGGAACTCTTCGAGTGCGAACGCATCAAGACCATCGGCGACGCCTACATGGCGGTTTCCGGACTGCCTGAAAGCACACCCGACCATGCGAGTAACGTCGCCAAGGTGGCCCTCCGTATCATGCGCTATCTGGCAAAACGCAACGCGGCCCATCCCGAGCCCTGGCGCTGCCGCATCGGCATCAACTCCGGACCGGTCGTCGGCTCGATCGTCGGCATTCAGAAATACGTCTATGACATCTTTGGTCCGGGTGTGAACCTGGCCGCCAGGATGGAGAGCAATTCAGAGCCGATGCGCATCACCCTGAACCAGGATACCTACGAAATGATCAAGGATGACTTCATGTGCACCCCGCGCGGTGAATTCGAGATCAAGGGCTTCGGCACGCAGCAGCTCTATTTTCTGGATAAAGAGATTAATAGTCGATGAGGAGTTGTTGATCGCATTGCTTCGGTAACTTCCCGATAATCCCGTACATCATCGCGGTCAGAAGACCGCTCCTACAACTCTAAGTTGCACCATTTGTAGGAGTGGTCTTCTGACCACGATCGAAATGCAATAGTCTGTAGTGTGCAGTAAGCGAAGCACATTGCACCTTCCAATTCGGTGCAATGCCCTGGGGTCATCTGGCCACGACTGGAATGCGATGGCATTTCGCCATCACGCAAAGAGTTATCGAGAAGATACAATCTCCCCTTGAAAATATCTCGATTGAAACCAATAATCAGGATAACCAACTCCATTCTGATAGTGAAACTCATGAACAAGCATCCTATTTTGACGTCATTCGCTTCTCTGCTGTTTTTGCTGATGGCGCAGCTATTCCAGACAGCCAGTGCACAACTGCCTGATTTCACCGAGCTGGCGGAAAAAAATGCCGCTGCGGTGGTCAATATCAGTACCAGGAAAGAGAGCGGCTCTCTCAAGAAATTCCACGGCAGGGAGCGGGGACAACTGCCTGAAATTCCCGAGGACAGCCCGCTCAATGAGCTCTTCGAGCATTTTTTCGGCATCCCTTTGCCAGACCAGGGGCAGGGAGGGGTGCCCGACCACTTTTTTGACAAGGAGGCGATGGGGTCGGGTTTTATCATCTCAGCCGATGGCTATGTATTGACAAACCACCACGTGGTGAGCGGTGCCGATGAGATCGTCGTGCGCCTCAGCGACCGGCGCGAATTCACTGCCAAGCTGATCGGATCGGACAAGGCGTCGGATGTGGCGCTGGTCAAGATCGATGCGGACAATCTGCCGGCCGTCACCATTGGCAAGGGCAAGGATCTGAAGGTCGGTGAATGGGTGCTGGCGATCGGCTCGCCGTTCGGTTTTGATCACTCTGTCACGGCGGGAATCGTCAGCGCCAAGGGGCGCAGCCTGCCGTCTGAAAACTATGTCCCCTATATCCAGACGGATGTCGCCATCAACCCCGGCAACTCCGGCGGGCCGCTGTTCAACCTGGATGGCGAAGTGGTCGGTATCAACTCGCAGATCTACAGCCGCACCGGCGGTTTCATGGGGGTCTCGTTCTCGATACCGATCGAAGTGGCGATGAATGTCGCCGATCAGCTGCGCACCAAGGGAAAGGTGACACGCGGCTGGCTGGGTGTGCTGATCCAGGATGTGACCCGCTCCCTGGCGGAGTCCTTCGGTATGGACCAGCCGCACGGCGCCCTGGTTGCACAGGTTATCGAGGATAGCCCGGCACAGAAGGCGGGTGTGCAGGTCGGCGATATCATCGTCAGCTACAACAACCAGCGTGTGAAGCACTCCTCCAGCCTGCCGCCGATGGTCGGTTCAAGTTCCGTCGACAAGCTGGCCGAAGTGGTGGTGCTGCGCCAGGGCGAGCCGGTGACGCTGGCCGTCAATATCGGCGAACTGCCGGATGAGGAGCTGGCGGCATCCTCCGCAGCAGGAGGCCCTGCAAAGGATGGCGCAGAAGGTGAACTGCTCGGCCTGGTGGTCAAGGATCTGACCGCGGAGCAGCGTAAAACCCTGGGTGTCCCCGATGGCGGGGTTGTTGTCTCCAGCATCACCGGAAGCAACGCGCGCGAGGCGGGAATCCAGGTGGGCCAGGTCATCATGATGCTGCAGAATCACACCATCAAGGATGTCGCAGATTTCAGGGAGCAGGTCAAGGCGCTGGAGCGCGGCAAGACGGTTGCGTTGCTGATCAAGGTGAAAGAGGGCTCACGCTGGCTGACGCTGACGGTTCCCGAATAACATCATTCCCTAATATCCCCCCTCTCCCTCCGGGAGAGGGCCGGGGTGAGGGAGGTTCCGGCTTCAGCCGGCGCTTTCCACGTCATCGACATCCAGCTGGCCGGTCATGCGGCGGCGGATGTGTGACCATGACATGCCGGTGGCAAGGATGGCGGCGATAACTGCAAGGATCACATACTGCATTACAGTCTGGTTATCCAGTGACAGCCAGCCATAGTGGATCAGCGCCCATACGATGACCCCGAAGAAAGCCGTTGCAAGCACGGTTCCGACGGCCCCGAGTGAACGGAAGGTTGCGCGCAGGAAGATGATCCAGAGAATTAAAAGTACGATTCCTGTCAGAATCAACATTGGATCAAGAGCAAAATTAGATTTGACGAGCCAGTGATACCAGGAGTAGCCGCTGGGATTGTAGGTCGCAAAAACCAGGATAATGGCGCTGATGAGGCGAACCAGGAAATTGCTGGCGTTAAAGGATCTTGTAGCCATGTTTCGGGACCTTCGAGAGTAGAGCGGCTATTCTACAAAACAGCGTCCTGGCGGGCAACAGCTGTCATTGCGAGCGGAGCGCGGCAATCTCTTCATGAGGAGTCGAGTCGTTGGAGATTGCCGCGTCGCTACGCTCCTCGCAATGACAATCAATCAGAGCTCTTCGAATCCTCAGGCTCCGGCTCGCTGACCTTGCGCTGCGCAAGCCGCCACGACTGGTAATCCGGCTGCGTCAGGTAGCCGCGTTTGTTGATGTAGTCCAGCACGCCCCAGGCGCGGTAGAATTTCACGATCGAATCGATGCGCAGGATCTCCCTGCCTTTTTGATCGAAAAAGATCAGCGTCGGGGTGTGGAAAATCTCCAGCTTGTCCGCCCACTCGGTGGCAGTCATCTTTTCGCCGTCCGGTGTGGTGATGCCGGTGTCCGAGGCGATATTGAGCTGCATGGCATCCATCTGTTCAAGCTCCTTGATGATGCGCTCGTCGTTGAAAGGCCCTGTGTGCAGCAGGTCGCAGGCATGGCAGTTGCCGCGTTCAAAAAAGACCACGAGGGGTTTGTCGCCCTCTTGCCGGGAGCGGTCCAGATCGTACGGAGGAGGGGTAAAGAAATCCCGCTCATTCATGCCGTCTTCATAGAAGAACAGCCCCGGCTCAGCACGCGCCAGATAGTCGCGAAAAGTCTCTTTCTGATAGAACTTTTCCACCACATATTTCAGCGCCGCTCTGAACTTGTAGGGCGGGTGGAAGCCGCGCAGGCGATGGACTTTGTTGCCCTGGGCATCGTAGAAGATCAGTGAAGGCGTGAAGTTGGTGCCGTATTTGACCGAGAGCTCGCGCTCTGTATAGGATTTTCCGTCGGTGTCGGTGATCTCGTCGATACCCCAGATATCAATGGCGATCACGGCAAAATTCTCGAGGATGTACTTCTCGATATCCGGCGTGCCGAGAGTGGTCTCGATGAATTGCTCGCAGTAGCTGCAGCGTTTCTGCCCGAAGTAGATGAAGATGCCCTGTTTGCCCTCCGCTACGGCCTCCTGCAGATCATCACGCAAGTCACCGGAGGAGAGCTGGAACCACTCCGGATAGAGCAGTTCCTCTTCCAGCATGCTGTCCTCGAAATCAAGCGCATCCTCCTCCTCTCCGGCGGAGCCGGTAAGCGGCAGGAAGAGCAGGGCGGCCAGCAGCAGGGAGTGTGAAACTGATCTCATCTCTGGTTTCTCCCATGGTGGAGTGTTATTGTTTTTTACTACATATATCAGAAACTTCGTATAGAAAGCAGGGTTGGGATTTGCTTTTCAGGGCTGTCTAAAACAGGGATGTTTTAGCAGAGCTTACATGGATGTATTCACGCGTCCCTGAAAAGCGGATTCCAGCCCTGCCTGGACTCAAACAAAGCACGAGTTTCCCGGGAAATTACGACTGTCATTCACATGAAGCATAGCATATCCGCATTGAGCGGGATCAGCGTGTAATCTTCTCTATCCTCTCAAGCGCGCTCTCGAGAATCTCCATGCTGGTGGCGATGGAGAGGCGGATATGGCCTGGAAGACCGAATGCGCTGCCGGGAACCAGCGCCACCCCGGCCTGTTCGATCAGGTACTCGCCCAGTTCCAGGTCGTCGCTGACGTCGTCGAGCCGCTCGATCAACTGCTGCACCCCGGGGAAGAGATAGAAGGTACCGTCGCTCTCGAGACATTCGATGCCGTCCATCCGGTTCAGACGCTCGACAACAGTGTCGTGGCGCTGTTTGAAATGCACAACCATCTCGCCGATGCACTGCTGGGGGCCGTTCAGCGCTGCAACAGCCGCCGCCTGGGAGATCGAGCAGGGATTGGAGGTGCTTTGCGACTGCACCTTCTTCATCGCCTTGATGATGTGCGCCGGACCGCCGGCATAGCCGATACGCCAGCCGGTCATGGCATACGCCTTGGAGACGCCGTTGAGCACCAGCGTCTGCTCCATCAGCTGCGGGCAGGCCATGACGATATTGGAAAACGTCGATCCCTCCCACAGGATATGCTCATACATGTCGTCGGTGGCGATGAGGATGTCCGGGTGCTGTAGCAGCACCTCGCCCAATGCCGCGAGCTCATCATGGCTGTAGCACATACCGGTGGGATTCGAGGGGCTGTTGATGACCACGATGCGCGTCTTGTCTGTGATTGCCTCAGCCAGCTGTTCGGCATTCATCTTGAACTGTTGCTCGGCGCCCGCGTGAATAAAGACGGGCACGCCGCCGGCGAGCAGCGCCATGTCCGGATAGGAGACCCAGTAGGGCGCCGGGATGATGACTTCATCGCCGGGATCCAGCACCGCCTGGGCCATGTTGTAGAAACTCTGTTTGCCACCTGAGGAGACCAGGATCTGGTCGGGTGTGTAATCCAGTCCGTTGTCACGCTTGAACTTGTCAATCACGGCCTGCTTCAATTCGGGAGTTCCATCGACGGCCGTATAGCGGGTCTTGCCGTCATGAATCGCCCTGATGGCCGCTTCGTTGATATGGTCAGGGGTGTTGAAGTCGGGTTCGCCGACGCCGAGACCGATGATGTCCCTGCCGGCGGCGCGCATCTCTGCGGCGCGGGCGGAGATGGCAAGTGTCGGTGAAGGTTTAACAGCCTGAACGCGTTGTGACAGCTTGATGGTCATTAGATGTGATCCTGTAATAGTTTGCAGTCAGTAGTTGTAGGGGGGATAAGCGTCAGCGCATCCATCATGCGCTTGGCAAAATGCCGGATGCGCTGACGCTTATCCGACCTACAATGTTGCTGAGAAGTTACCCTGCATCTGGCTATCTGCAATAATAGCCAATTCTCCTCTCCAGACGAAGCCCAATGTCAAAGGAATTTCAACTCGCGTCCAAATATGAGCCGGCGGGCGATCAGCCGCAGGCCATTGCACGGCTGGTGGAGGGGCTCAATGACGGCGAGGCGGGAATGACGCTGCTGGGGGTGACCGGCTCCGGAAAGACCTTCACCATCGCCAATGTAATTCAGCAGATGCAGCGTCCGACGCTGATCCTGGCGCACAACAAGACCCTGGCGGCGCAGCTGTATGGTGAAATGAAGGAGTTTTTTCCACATAACGCCGTGGAGTACTTCGTCTCCTACTATGACTACTACCAGCCGGAAGCCTATGTGCCGGCGTCCGATACCTTCATCGAGAAGGACGCCTCGGTCAATGAGCATATCGAGCAGATGCGCCTCTCGGCGACCAAGGCATTGCTGGAGCGCCACGATGTCGTCATCGTCGCCACGGTTTCGGCCATCTATGGACTGGGAGACCCCGTTGCCTACCTGGGCATGATGCTGCATCTCTCCCGCGGTGAGCTGATGGATCAGCGCGCCATTCTGCGGCGCCTGGCGGAGCTGCAGTACAAGCGCAACGACGTGGTGCTGGAGCGCGGCACATTCCGCGTACGCGGCGAGGTCATCGATATCTATCCGGCCGAGTCGGATGACGAGGCGCTGCGCGTCGAGATGTTCGACGATGAGATCGAAAAGCTCAGCCTCTTCGACCCGCTGAGCGGCGAGATTCTGCAGTCGGTGCCAAGGTACTCGGTCTATCCGAAGACCCACTACGCCACGCCGCGTGAAACCATACTGGCGGCAATCGATATGATCAAGGAGGAGCTGAAGGAGCGCCTCGAAGTGCTGCGCAAACTGAACAAGCTGGTCGAGGCGCAACGCCTCGAGCAGCGCACGCTGTTCGATATCGAGATGATGGTCGAACTGGGCTACTGTTCCGGCATCGAGAACTACTCCCGCTATCTCTCCGGGCGCGCACCGGGTGAGCCGCCGCCGACGCTGTTCGACTACCTGCCGGATGACGCGCTGCTGGTCATCGACGAGGCGCACGTCACGGTGCCGCAGATCGGCGGCATGTTCCGCGGCGACCGCTCGCGCAAGGAGAACCTGGTGGAGTATGGTTTTCGTCTGCCGTCGGCGCTGGATAACCGGCCGCTGCGCTTCGAGGAGTTCGAGGCGCGCTCGCCGCAGGCCATCTACCTGACGGCGACACCGCGCGACTATGAAATCCAGCACTCCGGCGCGGTTGTCGAGCAGCTGGTCAGACCCACCGGCTTGATCGATCCGCAAGTGGAGGTGCGGCCGGCGACAACCCAGGTCGACGACCTGCTGTCTGAGATCAACAAGTATGCCGCCAGGAAACTGCGCGTGCTGGTGACGACGCTGACGAAGCGCATGGCCGAGGATCTGACCGAATATCTGATGGAGCATGATGTCCGGGTGCGCTACCTGCACTCGGATATCGATACGGTCGAGCGGGTCGAGATCATTCGCGACCTGCGCCTGGGCGCTTTCGATGTGCTCGTCGGCATCAACCTGCTGCGAGAAGGCCTCGACATGCCGGAGGTGGCGCTGGTCGCTATCCTGGATGCCGACAAAGAGGGGTTTCTGCGCTCCGAGACCTCGCTGATACAGACCATCGGGCGGGCGGCGCGCAATGTCGCGGGCAAGGCGATCCTCTATGCGGACCGGGTTACTGGCTCCATGGAGCGCGCCATCAGCGAGACGGAGCGCCGCCGGCAGAAACAGATCGATTTCAATCAGGAGCATGGCATCACTCCGCAATCGATCAAGAAGAGCGTTGCCGATATTCTCGAAGGCGCAGCGCCCGGTGCGCCGATGAATGCGAAAAAGTATGCCAGGGTAGCCGAGGAGATCGCCGAGTACGCCTCGCTGACGCCGCAGCAGATGATGAAAAAGGTCAAGGAGATGGAGAAGCAGATGTACCGCCATGCACAGGATCTGGAGTTTGAAGAGGCCGCGGATATCCGTGACCAGATCAAGCGGTTGCAGGGGAAGGGGTTGGTGGCATAAAGGAAAGTTTTAAGTTTTAGGTTTTAAGTGCGCGATCCAGCGATGCCTAAAAAACCTACAAGCCTAAAACCTAAAACCTAAAACCTAAAACACAAACTGTTATAATTCACCGTTTCCTCAGTCGCCAACTACCCAACAGATCGATCATGACCGACCAGCCGCAAGATGAAAACAAGCTGATTGCCCAGCGCCGTGAGACGCTGACGGCGCTGCGCGAAGCGGGCAACCCCTTTCCGAACGATTTTCGCCGCAATGTCGTCAATGGTGAGCTGCGCATCGAACATGGTGAAAAGAGCAAAGAGGAGCTTGAGCAGCTGGGGATGCGCGTCAAGATCGCCGGCCGCATCATGAGCCGCCGCATCATGGGCAAGGCCAGTTTTGCCAATCTGCAGGATATGAGCGGCCGCATGCAGCTTTATATCGCGCGCGACAAGGTCGGCGAGGATCTTTATGCGGCATTCAAGAAGGAGTGGGATGTCGGCGATATCATCGGCGCCGAGGGTGTGCTGACCAAGACCAACAAGGGCGAGCTCTCGGTGCGCTGTGACGCGGTCACGCTGTTGACAAAGTCACTGCGGCCGCTGCCGGAAAAATTTCATGGCCTGACGGACCAGGAGCAGCGCTACCGGATGCGCTACATCGACCTGATCATGAACGAGGCTTCGCGTGATATCTTCCGCCTGCGCACCCGCATCGTGCAGTTCCTGCGCGGCTATCTCGACAACCATGGTTACATGGAGGTGGAGACGCCGATGATGCAGGCTGTGCCTGGCGGCGCTACGGCGCGTCCCTTCACGACCTTTCACAACGCGCTGGATATGGAGCTGTTTTTGCGCATCGCGCCGGAGCTCTACCTGAAACGCCTGGTTGTCGGCGGTTTCGAGCGCGTCTACGAGATCAACCGCAACTTCCGCAACGAAGGCCTCTCCACGCGCCACAATCCCGAGTTCACGATGCTCGAGTTCTATCAGGCCTATGCCGATCACAGTGATCTGATGGATCTCACCGAGGATATGCTGCGCCGCCTTGCTGAAGAGGTGATGGGAAGCACTACAGTCACTTACCAGGGAGAGGCGTATGATTTCGGCGCCCCCTTTGCGCGCATGACGGTGAAGGAGTCGATCCTGCACTTCAACCCGGAGCTGAATCCGGAGCAGCTGGATGATCTGCAGCAGGCGCGCGCGCTTGCAGAGGGTCTCGGGATTCCGTTGAAAGAGGGTTATGGCCTTGGCAAGGTGCAGATCGAGATCTTCGAAAAGACGGTCGAGCATCGCCTGATGAACCCGACCTTCATCACCGCCTATCCAACCGAAGTCTCGCCGCTGGCGCGTCGCAGCGATGCCGATCCCTTTGTCACCGACCGTTTCGAGTTTTTTGTCGGCGGCCGCGAGATTGCCAACGGCTTCTCCGAGCTCAACGACGCAGAGGACCAGGCGGAGCGTTTTCGCCGCCAGGTCGAGGAGAAGGATGCCGGTGATGCTGAGGCGATGCACTATGATGCGGATTACATCCGTGCGCTGGAGTACGGTATGCCGCCGACGGCCGGCGAGGGCATCGGCATCGACCGGCTGGTGATGCTGCTGGCCGACGCGCCGTCGATCCGGGATGTGCTGCTGTTTCCCCACATGCGCGCGGAATAAAGCCTTTTCGCGGTCAGAAGACCGCTCCTGCAATTCAACTTTCGATAACTGTGTAGGAGCGGTCTTCTGACCGCGATACAATTTATCCCAGCCCTGAAATGGCAAAACGACGACGCAGATCACGCCGCAAAGGCATCATCAAAAAGGCGCTTGGCTGGCTGTCGAAGGGTCTGCTGCTGCTGATTGCCGTGCTGCTGGTGATTATCCTGCTGCTGCGCTGGGTTCCGGTGCCGACATCCTCGATTATGCTGCAGCAGAGTTTTGCCGCCTGGCAGGATCCACATCAACACCGGGAGGTGCGCTACTGGTGGGTTGACTGGGAGGAGATGCCGAAACATGCGCCACTTGCGGTCATTGCGGCGGAGGACCAGCGCTTTCCTGATCACTGGGGCCTCGACATCAAGGAATTGCAACTGGCGATCGAGCAGAACGGCGCCAGGGGCGCCAGCACCATCACGCAGCAGGTGGCAAAGAACCTGTTTCTGTGGAGCGGCAGGAGCTATGTGCGCAAAGCCATCGAGGCCGGCATCACGCTGATGATCGAGGCGCTGTGGCCCAAGCAGCGCATCCTCGAAGTCTATCTCAATATCGCGCAGTTCGGCGACGGCATCTATGGGCTCAGTGCAGCCAGCATGAAATTTTTCCACAGCGATCCATCAAAAATGAGCAGGAATCAATCCGCTCTGCTTGCCGCCGTACTGCCTAACCCGCTGATCTACAAGGCGGCAAAACCGAATCAAGGTGCCCGCCGACGCCAGCGTTGGATTCTGCAGCAGATGCAGCAGCTGGGTGGTACAAAGTATCTCGAACGGCTGTGATGATAGACTGCCGAAGTCATTAATTCGTACACATCAGGAAGGATAGAATGAACATGAATCAAAGGGTGACTCTCTCTTCCGAGGTCCTCTCCCAGGAGGTGTCGGGAGAGACTGTTTTGCTGGATATGCAGAGCGAAAGCTATTTTGGTCTCGATGAAGTGGGAACACGCATCTGGCAGCTGCTGCAGGAAAAGGAGGATCTGCAGGCGGTCTTTGATGCGATGCTGGTTGAGTACGATGTCGAGACGGATCGTCTGGAGAGGGATCTGGAAGAGTTGATTGCCAGGCTGGAGGAGGCGGGGCTGCTGTCATTACGGGAGCAAGATGAGGTGTGACCCCGCCATCGCAAGTGTGCAGCTGTGCCCAATTGGGTGGATTATCCGCCAATGGCAAAAAACATGCTTGACAACAGCGGCTGAAAACGTAAAATCTGCACCTCTTCAGCGGGAATAGCTCAGCTGGTAGAGCACAACCTTGCCAAGGTTGGGGTCGCGAGTTCGAATCTCGTTTCCCGCTCCAGACTTCAAAACCCCGTATCCAATGCGGGGTTTTGCTTTGTAGAATTATGTAGTTAATGCGCATCACTGGCTGAGTGGCAGAGTGGTTATGCAGCGGCCTGCAAAGCCGTGGACAGCGGTTCGATTCCGCTCTCAGCCTCCATAATAGATAGGTGTAAAGAGCCCTGATTCCCTGCCCGGGTGGCGGAATTGGTAGACGCAGCGGACTTAAAATCCGCCGGCCATCGCGGCCGTGCCGGTTCAAGTCCGGCCCCGGGCACCAGATGTAACCCGTTTTTCGATTGACACAGAATTTCTCGCAGTGGAGAACAACTATGCGCCAACCCCTGATTGCAGGCAACTGGAAAATGAACGGCTCGCAGCAGAGCATTACAGCGCTCCTGGACGGGGTGAAAGCGGGGATGAACGATGTCACGAAGGCTGAAGTTTCCGTGTGTGCTCCGGCTATCTATGTGCCGCTGGTGCAGGAACTGCTGAAAGAGTCTGCTGTCACCTGGGGCGGTGAAGATCTTTCGGTGCATGCATCGGGCGCCTATACCGGTGAGATTTCTGCCTCCATGCTGAATGATTTCGGCTGTAAATATGTGTTGGTCGGTCACTCCGAGCGGCGCACCTATCATCATGAAAGCGATGAGCTCGTCGCGGAGAAATTCGAGGCTGCGCTCAACGCCGGTCTGGTCCCGGTGCTCTGCATCGGCGAAACCCTGGATGAGCGGGAGCAGGGTGTTACCGAGGAGGTGGTCGTGCGCCAGATCGAGGCGGTGATTACGCGTGTCGGCATCGACGCCCTCGGCAAGGGCGTGATTGCCTATGAGCCGGTATGGGCAATCGGTACCGGCAAAACAGCCACTCCTGAAATGGCGCAGGAGGCCCATGCGACGATTCGCACCCGCGTTGCCAAGAGTGACGCCAATGTCGCCAAGAACATCCAGATACTCTATGGTGGCAGCATGAATGCCGCGAATGCGGCCGAATTGATTGCGCAGCATGACATTGACGGCGGTCTGATTGGCGGCGCCTCCCTGAAAGCCGAGGATTTTCTGGCAATAGCCCGGGCGGCGAACTGAGCCGGTCTCCCGGATAGTTGGTAGTTACTGAATTATGCAAAATGTACTCGTTGTTTTTTTTCTGCTGACCTCCGTTGCGATGGTCGCACTGATCCTGCTGCAGCATGGCAAGGGAGCTGATGCGGGCGCGGCGTTTGGCAGTGGCGCTTCCGCAACCGTCTTTGGTGCACAGGGATCGGCGAATTTTCTGAGCCGCACCACGGCAATCCTGGCCGCGGCCTGGTTTCTGATCGCCATGGCGCTGGGCTGGTATGCCCTGCAGGGATCCGAGGAGCCCGGACTGATGGATGCAGAGCAGGCCGAGGCGCCGGCGCCGGTAAAGGTTGTTCCGCCGACGGATTTACCGGATATTCCCGAAGCCAAAGTCGAGCAGGCGGTTTCCGATATGCCGGACATTCCTGCTGCTGAAGTCCCCGTTCCCGATGCGGAGGGCGGTGCTGCTGATCAATCGGTGGAGGCATCGGCGGCGCAGGAGTCAGCGCCGGTCGAGAAGGGCGACAATCAGTAATAGTGTATTCATGCGGCGCAATGCCCTGCGGTTATTGTGCCCTACACTAGTGCTCCTTCAACGTAATAATTTAGGATTCAGTGAGCTTGTCAGCGTTCATGGCAAGGCGCGTCTCGCCGGCAATGGCCAACCTCCTTGCCAAGAGGCGCAACGCAGTCCATGGACGCTGACAAGCTCACCCACCGGGCGCACCTGTGGTGTCCCGCAGCCGCGTTACAGCACTTGGCA
>JBDLII010000041.1:0-14510 GCA_039714995.1 Pseudomonadota bacterium | reverse complement strand
TGCCGGCGTTCTGGCAGAGCGTCTCGCTGGCGAACCCGATCCTCTACATGGTGAATGCCTTCCGTTACGGGCTGCTGGGAGTGTCGGACATCCATGTCGGCGTGGCATTCGTCATTATCGGGCTGTTTATCGTCCTGTTGACCGCGGTCTCGCTCTATCTGCTGAAAAAAGGTGTCGGACTGAAGAGTTAGGGAAGCTCTGATTCATTCGTCATTGCGAGGAGTGTAGCGACGAAGCTTCCGCGTCCTGCTCAGGCCTCTCACCTACATCCATGTAAGCGAAGCAATCTCTAACCTATTGCTTCGATGAGATTGCTTCGCTGCGCTCGCAATGACGGGTTTCCATGGTTAAATTCCGCCAATCAATGCGGCATGCAGTCCCTGTGACCTGACCCGCCCAAGCAGCTGCAGCGATTTGATCTGCTCGGCATCATAGTCGACGACCATCAGATGGCGCGTGCGGACATGCATGCAGGCGGCCTGAACACCATCATCGGTGGCCAGTTCCTGTTCGACTTCGTGAATCTCGTCATCGCTCAGGGTCTCATCGATATGTACAATAACAACGGCATTGTGCGTATTCATGGTTCTTCTCCTCGAATGCATAAATATAAAGATAGACCCTGAATGCAGATCCGGATACCTGCCAGCCGGATGAAATTTTCCAATGACGGCTTATTAACTGATAATCATTATTAATATTAGAAGATTAGACTTTTTTGATATCTGGTTTGACTCAGTCAAAACCTCCTCAGGGGAGCTCTATTTTTTCCGAGGGGATCCAGTGTGCAGCCTTGTGTTCCGCCACCACCGTGGTGTAGATGCCGCCGCGCACCATGAACTCCGCTGTCAAACGCATGAAGCGCGGCTGAATGGCTGCCGCCAGGTCGTCCAGTATCTGGTTGGTGACGGCCTCGTGGAAGGCGCCCTCGTCACGAAATGACCAGATATAGAGCTTCAGTGATTTCAACTCGATACAGCGCTTGTCAGGCACATAGTCGAGATAGAGGGTGGCGAAGTCCGGTTGCCCGGTCTTCGGGCAGAGACAGGTGAACTCCGGCATGCGGATGCGGATCGTATAGTCCCGCTCCGTCTGCGGGTTTTCAAAGGTTTCCAGGGATTTGCTGGGAGAGGTCGGCATGGCAGGTTGCTGATGAAAAAATGAATTCCACTATTATACCGCTCACATTTGAACCACGGAACACACGGATGACACGGAAAATGAGAGTGCTTCTTTTTACCCGCAATGATGTATTAATCTGAGATCCCTTGTCTTTTTCTTATTCCGCGTGTTCAGTGTGTTCCGTGGTTTCTCTTTTTGTAAACTCGGGTGGTGTAACTTGCTGGGATTTCCCTCCGAAATAGGGATTTCTTCAATAGACGAACTTCCATGAGTTCAGTATCCTAGCGGTCTATGCGTCTCGATAAAATCAAACTCGCGGGATTCAAGTCATTTGTCGACCCGACCGTGGCCGATTTTCCGACCAATCTCGTCGCCGTGGTCGGTCCAAACGGCTGCGGCAAGTCGAATATCATCGATGCCGTGCGCTGGGTCATGGGCGAGAGTTCGGCCAAGATGCTGCGCGGCGATTCGATGGCGGACGTTATCTTCAACGGCTCCAGCAGCCGCAAGCCGATTGGCGCCGCCTCGATCGAACTGATCTTTGACAACAGCGACGGCAGCGCCGGCGGGCAGTATGCCGGCTATAACGAAATCTCCGTCAAGCGTCGCGTCAGCCGAGATGGTCAATCCATCTACTTTCTGAACAATACCCGCTGCCGGCGCCGCGATATTACCGACCTCTTTCTGGGAACGGGCCTCGGCCCTCGCAGCTACTCCATCATCGAGCAGGGGATGATCTCGCGCGTGATCGAGGCGCGCCCGGAGGATCTGCGCGTCTACCTCGAGGAGGCGGCCGGGATCTCCAAGTACAAGGAGCGCCGGCGCGAGACCGAGAATCGCATTCGTCATACCCGGGAGAACCTCGAGCGCCTCGAGGATCTGCTCGAGGAGATCTCAAGCCAGCTGAAGCGCCTCAAGCGCCAGGCCGCGACAGCCGAGAAGTACAGGGAGTTGAAGGCGCTGGAGCGCAATCTCAGGGGGGAACTGCTGGTGCTGCGCTGGCAACTGCTCGAAGGGGATTTGCAGCAGGGGGAGCGCCAACTCGCGCAGCTGGAGAATCGTCTTGAAGAGTCTATCTCCATGCAACGCCGCGTGGAGGCGGAGATCGAGGCCGATCGTCTCTCTCATACAGAAGCCAACGAAGCCTTCAACAGTTGCCAGGCGGCATTCTATGCCCAGGGCGCCGATATCGCGGCACTCGAACAGGCGATTCTGTTTGCCAGGGAGAGCCGTGAAAAACAGCAGCAGGAGCTTGGCCAGAAGCAGGCTTCACTGCAGCACCTGATGCAGGAGCAGAAGCAGGATGAGCGGCGTCTGGAAGAGTTGACCGCAGAACTGCGGCAGCAGCAGCCGCTTCTCGAAGCGGCGCTCGAGGCGGAGCAGCAGGCCGATCACCAGCTGACCCAGGCTGAGGAGGCGCTGCAGCAGTGGCAGAGTGAATGGGACGGCTTCCACAAGCAGGCGAATGAGCCTGCGCAGACGGCACAGGTTGAACGCACCCACATCAATCACCTGGAACAGCAGCAGCAGCAGCTGCAGCGCCGCATCGAACGCAACCGGGAAGAGAGCTCGCGTCTGCATGTGAGCGGTCTCGATGAAGAGATCATCCGCTATGAAGAGCAGCAGGGCAGTCTGGCTGCATCTGTCGAGGGAGCGCAAGCGAAAATCGATACGACGCAAGCGCAAATTGCTGCTTCCCGTGAACGCTTGAAAGCCCGGGGGGAGCATCTGGATAGCAGCCGGCGCGACCTGCAGGGCGCAACAGGGCGTCTCGCCTCACTGCAGGCGCTGCAGCAGGCTGCGATGCAGGAGGGTGGCGAGAGCGCCGCCTGGCTGGCGCAGCAGGGTCTGGACAAGGCGCAGCGGCTTGCCCGGCAAATCGATGTCGACGCAGACTGGCGCCGGGCCCTGGAAACAGTGCTGGGTCATCACCTCCAGGCGGTCTGTATTGACCGGATCGAGGATTTCAGCACCTCGGTCGACAAGCTGCGTGACGGGGTGGTCGAGTTGCTTGGTCGGGACAGCACTGAGCAGGCCACTGTCAGGGAGGGGTCGCTGCTTGGCAAGGTCTGTTCGGAAATTGATCTCTCGGCGCAGCTTGCCGGAATCCTGGTTGCTGATTCGGTCAGCGACGCGCTCGCACGACGTCATGCACTGCAACCGGGTGAGTCATTGATCACCACCGAAGGGGTATGGGTTGGCAGGAACTGGATGCGGTTCGGCCAGGAGCAGGGCGCCAAGCAGGGTGTGCTGGAGCGGGAGCAGGCGGTTCGTGAACTGAAGGAGTCCTGCCGCTCGCTGCAAACTGACGTGGAGAATCTCCAGCAGCAGCATGAGAGTGCCGGCGAGAGTCTGCGCGAGATGGAGCAGCAGCGTGAACAGCGTCAGCTCTCGCTGAACCAGTTGAATCATGAACTCTCGGAAGTGCGCTCAAAACTGAGTGGCAAGCGCATGCGCGCGGAGCATATCAGAAATCGAGTCGAGACCCTCGGCACGGAGCGCAGCGATCTTCAGAAGCAGACCAGTGCATGTGAAGAGTCGGTGCAGCAAGCTCAGCGCAAACTGTACCAGGCGCTGGAGATCAGCGAGACGATGGAGTCGAAACGCGCGGTGCTGGAGCAGCAGCGGGATCATTTGCGCAGCCAGGTCGATACCGTGCGTGAACAGAATGCCGCCAAGCGCCAGGGCTATCATCAGCTGGCGTTGAAATCCGAGTCGATGCGTTCCCAGCAACAGGGGCTGCTGCAGGGCACGCAAAGGATCAATGAGCAGCTGCAGCAGATCAGGGCGCAGCATGACGAGCTGCAAGAGGCGCTTGGCAGCAATGAGTTGCCGCTGAAAGAGCAGCAGCAGGAGCTTGAAGCGCAACTGCAGAGGCGTGTCGCTGCCGAATCAGAACTGGCGGCGGCGCGCGATGCGCTGCAGCAGATCGACAACAGCTTGCGCAGCAGGGAGAAGCAGCGCCATGAGGCGGAGCAGCAGGTGCAGCAGCATCGCTCGTTTCTGGAGCAGGAACGCATCAAGCATCAGGAGATCGCGGTGCGTGCCAAGACTCTGGAAGAACAGCTCGATGAAGGCTCCTACGACCGGGAGAAGCTGTTGCAAGGCATCCCGGAAGATGCCGATGTCAGTGAATGGCAGCAACAGCTGGAGCGAACCACGTCGAGAATCCAGCGACTGGGGTCCATCAACCTGGCCGCAATCGACGAGTACCGGGAGCAGTCCGAGCGCCTCGATCACCTGATGGCCCAGCAGGCGGATGTCCTGAAGTCACTGGCGACGCTGGAGGAGGCGATTCATAAAATCGACCGCGAGACCCGCAACCGCTTCAAGGACACCTTCGAGATGGTCAACTCCGGTTTTGTTGAACTCTTCCCCAAGCTGTTCGGCGGCGGCAAGGCCTATCTGCAGCTGACCGGCGATGATCTGCTCAATACAGGCGTGGGGGTTATGGCAAGGCCGCCAGGCAAGCGCAACAGCAGTATCCAGCTGCTCTCCGGTGGTGAGAAGGCGCTCACGGCCGTTGCGCTGGTCTTCGCGATCTTTCGCCTCAACCCGGCGCCCTTCTGCATGCTCGACGAGGTGGATGCGCCGCTGGACGACGCCAATGTGGGACGTTTTTGCACGCTGGTCAAAGAGATGTCTGAAACTGTACAATTCATCTTTATTACCCATAATAAAATCACCATGGAGTTGGCGAATCAGCTCCAGGGCGTCACCATGCATGAGCCCGGTGTATCAAGGCTGGTGTCGGTGGATGTCGAGGAGGCGGCCCAGATGGCTGCGATGTAACTATGAAACAGCGAATCTGTTATCGAGCGGACAAGATTGGCCTGGGAGGTTTTGAGTGATGGAATCAGCCGAATTGCGAATTCTGATCCTGGCCCTTGGTATTCTGTTTGTTGCGGCGATCTACCTGTGGGAGCGCCACAAGAGCACGCATGCGCAGCATAACCGGCGTCGCAAAATCCAGAACATGATCGAAGCTGATGCCAAAGAGGCTGGTGACGGCAGGATTGAACCAAGAGTGGCAATTTCCAAATTTCAAAACTACTTCTCCTCGTCGTCTGACGGGGGGCAGAAAGATGATGCAGCGGAAACCCCGGATACGATCGAGGAGGAGACGCAGGAGGTCGGTATCGAACCCTCTCCTCAACGGGAGGAGATCCTCATCCTCAGTGTTGCCTCCAGGCGTAAATTCTTTACCGGCGATGCCATTGTCAGTGCAATGCTTGCCGCGGATCTGCAGTCGGGCCCGATGGATGTCTATTACCGCTATAACGATGATCATTCAGACACGCTGTTTACCGTCGCCAGTATGGTCAACCCCGGCACCTTCCCCCAGGATATGAGCCGCTTCCGCAGTTCGGGACTGGCCCTGTTTGCGCGGCTGCCCGGATGCCGCGACGGCAGCGATATCTTTGAGGCGATGTACGGGGCGGCGCAACTGCTTGCGGAGACGCTCGATGGCAGGGTGCTGGGAGGTGATCACGAGCCACTGACGGAGGAGACGCTGGCGCAGATGCGGAGTGTCGCCGCCGGCATGCCTGCACAGCGGATTAAAGCCGCCGCAGGATGAAGCCGCGGCAACTGGTCGAACAGCTGCGCGAGCAGCTTCGCCGGCATAACTACTCCTACTATGTGCTCGACGATCCGCAGATCCCCGACAGCGAATATGATCGCCTGTTTCATCAGCTCAGACAACTCGAGGAGCAGCACCCCGAACTGATTACCCCGGACTCCCCGACGCAGCGTGTCGGGGGTGCTCCGCTGCGGGAGTTCGACGAGGTCCGGCACAGGGTGCCGATGCTGTCGCTGGGTAATGTCTTCAATGAGGCGGAGCTGAAGGAGTTTGGCAGGCGCATCAGCGAGCGTCTGGAGAGTGATGAGCCGATCGAATACGAGGTGGAGCCGAAGCTCGATGGCCTGGCGATCAGCCTGCGTTTCGAGGCTGGTGTGCTGGTGCAGGCGGCAACGCGCGGGGATGGCATGCACGGCGAAGATGTCACCCGCAATATACGCACCATCGAATCCATCCCGCTGAAACTGCTCGGTGACGACTATCCCCGGGTGCTGGAGGTGCGCGGCGAGGTTTTCATGCCGCTGGCGGGTTTCAATACCTTCAACAAAAGGGCGCGCGAACGGGATGAAAAAGCCTTTGCCAATCCACGCAATGCCGCGGCCGGCAGCCTGCGGCAGCTCGATTCCCGCGTCACGGCACAACGTCCGCTGGCCTTTTATGCCTACGGGGTGGGCGAAGTCGACAGCTCGCCTGCTGTCACCCAGTATGGTGTGATCATGCGTCTTCGGGAGTGGGGCATTCCTGTCTCTCCGGAGTTGCGGGTGGTCGCCGGCGTCGAGGCCTGTCTCGACTATTACCATGAGCTGTTGCAGCGTCGCGACTCTCTGGCGTACGAGATCGACGGTATCGTCTACAAGGTCAACAGTCTCGAACAGCAGCAGCAGCTGGGTTTTGTCAGCCGTGCGCCGCGCTGGGCCGTTGCGCACAAGTTTCCGGCGCAGGAGGAGCTGACACTTCTCGATGCGGTCGAGTTCCAGGTCGGACGCACCGGCGCCATCACTCCGGTGGCGCGCCTGCAGCCGGTGACGGTTGCCGGCGTGGTTGTCAGCAACGCCACGCTGCACAACATGGACGAGGTGCAGCGCAAGGATATTCATATCGGCGACACCGTGATCATCCGACGCGCCGGAGATGTCATTCCCGAGGTCGTCTCGGTGGTAGGGGAGCGCAGGCCTGCTGACGCCAAAGAGGTTGTGATGCCACGGCAGTGCCCGGTGTGCGGATCGGAGATTCTGCGTGCGCCGGGAGAGGCGGTTGCCCGCTGCAGCGGCGGCCTCTACTGCAGTGCGCAGCGCAAGGAGGGCATCAAGCATTTTGCGTCGCGCAAGGCGATGGACATCGACGGGTTGGGTGACAAGCTGGTCGAGCAGCTGGTTGACGCCGGACTGATCGAGAACATCGCCGGTCTCTATCAGCTGCAGGCCGAAGATGTCGCCGGGCTGGAACGCATGGGCGAGAAATCCGCCGAAAACCTGATGAAGGCGCTGCGGAAGAGCAGGATAACGACACTCTCCAGGTTTCTCTATGCGCTGGGAATCCGCGAGGTGGGGGAGGCCACCGCTAGAAGCCTGGCGCATGAGTTTCTGACCCTGGAGGCGATCATGGCGGCCGATGAGGAGCGTTTGCAGCAGACGCCCGATGTGGGGCCCATTGTTGCTGCGCACATCGCGACGTTTTTTCGCCAGCCGCATAATCGCGAGGTGCTCGACAAGCTGCTTGCATCCGGCATCGCGTGGCCTGCAGAGCAGCGCAAGCCGGGAGAGCTGCAGCTGCAGGGCAAGACCTTCGTGCTGACCGGAACCCTGGGCAGGCCGCGCGCCACTATCAAGGAGCAGCTACAGCAGCTGGGCGCAAAGGTCACAGGCAGCGTCTCGAAGAAAACCGATTACGTGGTTGCCGGCGAGGCGGCGGGATCGAAACTCGAAAAGGCCGAGTCGCTCGGTGTGGCCGTCCTGAATGAGGCCGAACTCGAGAAAATGCTTCTATCAGAACAATGAACTTATCTTCTCAAAATGCCGTGCTTCATCGCGGTCAGAAGACCGCTCCTACGTTTGATGCAACATAAATCTGTAGGAGCGGTCTTCTGACCGCGATTGCATGTAATTAGATCAGTAGGATGCAATAAGCGCGGCGCACTGCACAAGCATCTATACAAATGAGTGAATTTCAAAAAATGACTCTCGCAAAGACGCAAAGCCCGCCAAGAAAATCCTTAGCGTCTTTGCGTCTTTGCAAGAAACAAAAAAGGTTTTCATGTATCGAGAGTTGTAGGTTGGGCAAAGAAGCAAAGCGACGTGCCCAACAAACGCCAGAGATAATAATAGTACAACTATAGAGGAGCATCATGCGCCTGACAGAACAACAACTGATCGACCTCGGCAAGGCAACCGTGCACAAGCAGGCACAGGCTGTGGCGGAGCTGGAACCACAGATCAACGGCCGTTTTGCACAAGCGGTGAATGCCATACTCGCCGGAAAGGGCCATACCATCATCTGCGGCATGGGCAAATCCGGCCATATCGGCGCCAAGATCGCGGCGACCCTGGCCTCGACCGGCACCCCGGCATTCTTTCTGCATCCCGCCGAGGCTTTTCATGGCGACCTGGGCATGATTACCTCCCAGGATGTGATCGTCCTGATCAGCTACTCCGGTGAGACGGACGAGGTCAACAAGCTGATTCCCAGCCTGAAGAGCTTCGGCGTCACCATCATCTGCATCGTCGGCGAGATCAAGTCAACACTGGCGCGCAATTCAGATATCGTGCTGACGATGACCGTCGCACGCGAGGCCTGCCGGATCAACCTCGCGCCCACCAACTCGACGCTGACGACACTGGCGATCGGTGATGCGCTGGCTATCGCCCTGATGGAGGAGCGCCAGTTCGAGCCGGGGGATTTTGCCCGTTTTCACCCGGGAGGGTCGCTTGGACGGCGGCTGCTGACAAAGGTCAAGGATGTCATGCACAAGCCGCCGCTGCCGGTCGTTGCTCCCGGGACATCGATGCCCGACACCATCGCCATCATGAACCAGGGACGCCTGGGTACTGCCATCGTGGTTGCGGACAATGGAGTCAAGGGCATCATCACCGATGGTGATCTGCGCCGGGCAATGGCGCAGGGCGAATCATTTTTCACCCAGCGCTGTGACGACATCATGACCACCACCCCGGTCACCATCGATCAGGATGAGCGTTTCGCAACGGCCGAGCAGATCATGCTGGAGAGAAAGATCAACTCCCTGGTGGTCGTTGACGAGCAGCAGCAGCTCTGCGGCATATTGCAGATTTACGATTTGTAGTACAAAAAAGCGTAAATTCTCAATCACTCCGTGCATGAGGATGAAGCATCAACTTCCGTCAATCGCGGTCAGAAGACCGCTCCTGCAATTCTATAATGCAGCAGATGTAGGAGCGGTCTTCTGACCGCGAATATGCACAGGAATATTGAGAAGTTACAAAAAAAGCCCCGTTGATACGGGGCTTTTTGGGTCTTGCCGGTTGATGCGGCCTTACTTGCCGGCAATCTCCTCCAGCTGCTTGGCCTTGATGACCTGGCCGTTCAGAGCGGCGTCTGAGGCGGAACGTCCGAAGGCCACCGACATCAGCTGCGAGTAGTAGAGCACAGGCATGTCGAACTTGGTGCCGTGGGCGTCGTTGATCTGCCCCTGGTAGACCTCGACGTTCATCTGGCAGACGGGGCAGGGGGTGACGATCATGTCGGCGCCGTGATCGTAGGCGGACTCGAGGATGCCCTTGATCATCTCCTGCGACTTCTCCGGCTCGGAGAATGCCAGCGCGCCGCCGCAGCACTGCACCTTCTTCTCGTAGTCCGGAACAGAATCGGCGCCCAGGGCGTCGACCATCTTGTCGAGGTAGACCGGGTTCTCGAAGGATTCGCCGGCGATGCCGAAGGGGCGGTTGGTCTGACAGCCGACATAGCCGGCGATCTTCAGCCCCTCGAGCGGTTTCGTGACCTTGGCGGTAATCGCATCGAAACCGATGTCCTCGACCAAAACTTCCGCCATGTGCTTGATCGGCGTCTCGTTTGTAAGTTTGAGACCGGCCTCGGCCAGGGCGACGTTGGCCTCCGCCATCATGTCCTGGTCGTCATGCAGGCGCTCGGCGGCCTCCTTGGTCGCCAGCCAGCAGGCGGCGCAGGTGGCGACGATCTCCTGGTCGGGATTGTGCTCCTCGGAGAGGGCGATATTGCGCGCCGACAGCGTCAGGCGTGGCAGTTCGCCGCCGCCGGCGTAGCCGATGGAGGCGGAACAGCAGTTCCAGTCGGGAATGGTGTTGAGCTTGATATCCAGCTCTTCACACATGGTCTCGACCGAGACCAGGTAGTTGGATGAGGATGCGCCTTTTTGCGAGGAGCACCCGGGGTAGAATGAGTATTCACGTGTTGCCATGTCTCTGCTCCTAGGCCTTGTGCTTTTCGATGCGGGCTGCTTCCAGCTCTTCGGCTTTCTTGATCACTTTCTGAAAGCCGCCGAGGTCCTTGACGCTGTGGCCGCCAAAGAACTCCATCGGGTTCATGCGCTTGGCTTTCCACATCGCCATGCCGATATCCTTGTTCTTCATGGCCGTCTTCATGCCTTCGCCAACCTTGAAGTAGAGATCGACACCGAGCTTGAGCTCGTTGACACGCCCCTTTTTCATCAGATTGTCCCAGAACAGCTGGGCAAACTTTGCCGTGGGCTGCTCCTTGGGCTCCATGCCGAGGCGCTTGGCGTAGTGCGCCAGGCCGTGCATGATGTGGGTGATGGGAACTTCACGCGGGCAGCGGACGATGCAGTTGTAGCAGGAGGTGCACATCCACATGGAGTCCGAGCTGAGGACTTCATCGCGCTTGCCGGCGCGAATCATCATGAACAGCTCCTGCGGCGGGTGGTCCCAGGCGTTGCCCAGCGGGCAGGATCCCGAGCAGACGCCGCACTGCATGCACATCTTGACCCATTCGCCTTCCTCGACGTTGGCTTCAACTTCATTGAGGAAGCTGTTGCGATACTTCTCGATCATGTTGGTATTGAGATCGCTCATAACGAATGCTCCTTAGAATTTGAATGGGCTCAGGCCGACCTTTTCGATGGTCTCTTCCATCTCCTTGATCAGCGCCGGAGCACGCTCGATATCGGTAATCGCGACTTCGTGGACGACAACGCGTTCACTCTCGAGGTTGAGCTGTTCCAGGGTATCGCCGACTTTAGCCATACGCTCGGCAGCCATGGCCGAACCGCGCACAAAGTGGCACTGGTAGTCCTCACCACGCTGACAGCCCATCATGATGACACCGTCGTAGCCGTTGTTCATGGCGTCGGTCACCCATGAGATGCTGACGGAGCCGAGACAGCGAACCGGGATGACACGCGCCCAGGGGCTCACTTCAGCACCGCTGATGGCTGCCTGGTCGAGCGCCGGGTAGGCGTCGTTTTCACAGGCCAGCACCAGGATCCTGGGCTTCTCATCGAACTCGTCGGGAACCTCGACATTCTTGATCTGCTGGCCGACGGTTTCGACCGAGTAGTTCTCGAAGGAGATGACGCGCACCGGACAGGCGCCCATGCAGGTGCCGCAGCGGCGGCAACGCGACTCGTTGTACATCGGGTAGCCGGCGTCATCCTCGTTGATCGCGCCGAAGGGGCACTCCACGGTGCAGCGTTTGCACTGGGTGCAGCCCTCCTTGCGGAAACTCGGGAAGGAGAGGTCGCCGACACGCGGATGCACGGCATTGTTGCTGCCGGCATGCTCCAGCGACTGGATCGCCTTCAGCGCTGCACCGGTCGCATCATCCTGGGCCTGTTTGATATCCATCGGACGGCGCACGGGACCGGCGGCATAGATGCCGGTGCGGCGTGTCTCGTAGGGGAAGCAGATGAAGTGGGAGTCGGTAAAGCCCCATTTCAGCTGCGGCAGGTCGGTGCCCTGGCGATATTCGAGGTTCAGGATGGAGTCGACCGAGACTTCCGGCGCAGCCTCTTCAGCGGCCTCGGCGCTCTCTTCGGTATCAGCCTCACCCTCTTCAATATCTTCGATGCCTGCATAGGGATCGGGACCGGAGTTGGGGATCATGCCGACATCCAATACCACCAGGTCGCATGCCATCTCGGCATCTTCGTTCAGGATCAGGTCCTTGAACTTGACGCTGAGGCTGTCGCCTGTTGCCACCTCGGAGACGGTGCCCTTGGTAAAGGTGACCATCGCCTGCTGGCCGGCGCGATAGAAATCCTCACCGGCGGCGCCAGGTGTGCGCAGGTTGTCGAACATGATGGTGGTGCTGCAGCCGGGGTTCTGATCCTTGCAGTAGATCGCCTGCTTGATGGCAACCAGGTCGCCGATGCCGGAGTGGTAGGGAAGTTCTCCCTCCTCATCCGAGCTTTGACCGACATTTTGCACGAAGGCGACGGACTGCACCTCTTTGCCGTCGGATGGACGCTTGATCGTTCCGCCGTCAGCGGCCTTGGCAAGCTCCTCCATCTCGGCATTGGTGATGATGTCGGGGCTGTTCGCATAGTTGTATGCGCTCAGGTCGCTCGGATCAAACAGCTTGAAACCGGACGCCTGGATGATGGAGCCGAAATTCTCGGTCGCCGTGGAGCCGGACTCGGTGCTGATGTCAGCCGAGAAGCGCCCGGGAGCGCCGGATGTCTTGGTGACAGTGCTGTTGAGATGCACGGTGATGCTGTCACTGCCTTCGACGGCAGCGATCATCGCATCCACGCCGGTATCAATCGGCTGCGGCAGATCGGCAGTCCTGCTGTTGGTTGTGCCCGCGGCCGCCGCCTTGAAAGGCACGCGCTTGTACCACTTGGCGGCCCAGCCGCCGAGTGCGCCGCTCTTCTCGACGATGTGCGCGCTGTAGCCGGCAGCCGCCGCCTCGATCGCCGCGGTCATGCCGGTGACGCCGCCGCCGACGACCAGGATGTTTTTGTTCAGCGCCTGCTCGCCGGATGGGGCCGGCTTTTTTGACGCCTTGAGTTCGGCGCAGGCCATGCGGATATAGTCGTCCGCCATCTCCTGGGTCGTCTCCTGGTGCTCGTCGTCATCGGGGCGCACCCAGATGACGCCTTCACGCAGGTTGGCGCGCGTCATCGCGACATCGCTGAAGTTGAAGGCCTCGACCTTGGCGCGCCGCGAACAGGCCGCGAGCATCACGTGGGTGACGCCGTCGTTGTCGATGTCGTTGCGGATCATCTCCACGCCTTCCTTCGAGCACAGCATCTCGTGGCTCTTGCATTCGGACATCTTGCCTTCACGCGTGGCGATCATCTCGATCTGCGAAGCGTCCAGCCTGTCGCCAATGCCACAGCCGGTGCAGAGATAGCCGGTATATTTGATTTCATCGGACATGATTAGGCCTCCGTACTGGCAACGCGGTTGACAACCTGGATGGCGCGCAGCGCGGCGCCGGTGGCGTGTTGAACAGCGCGGTTGACATCCAGTGCTTCGGATGCAACGCCTGCTGCAAAGATGCCGCCGTTTTTCTCGTCGGCTTCGATGAAGCCTTCACGGTTGACGACGATATCGACCGGGAACTGCCCGGCATCGACGCTGGGCTCCATGCCGGTCGCCAGCACGACCAGGTCATGCGCCTGCGCGTAGCGGTTGTAGCCCTCGGTGTCGACACCGTTGCAGACGGGGTTGCCCTCCTTGTCCTGGGTGACGCTGGCCACCTTCGACTTGACGAACTTGACGTTGTCGTTGTCCTGGACTTTTTTGTAGAAGTCCTCGAAGCGGTCGATAGAGCGGATGTCGATATAGTAGATGGTGACATCGGCGTCGTCGCCGAGGGCATCGGTAACATAGTTGGTCTGCTTCAGCGTCGCCATGCAGCAGATGCGGGAGCAGTGGTAGAGATGGTTGCGGTCTCGCGAGCCGGCACACTGGATAAAGGCAATGTTCTTCGCCGGTTTGCCATCGGAGGGACGCAGGATCTTGCCGCCGGTCGGACCCTTGGGGTCGCACAGGCGTTCGAATTCGACGTTGCTCAGCACGTTGTCGAAACGGTCATGGCCATAGGGCTGAATTTTGTCGGCGTCGTAGGGTTTCCAGCCGGTCGCCCAGATGACGGCGCCGCAGTTGAATGTAACCTCTTCCTGCTGCATCTCGAGATCGACGGCATCGACCTTGCAGGCCGCCTTGGCCTTGTCGGCGTCTTCGGTGCCGATGATGGCGGGGTCGAGCACGTAGCGCATCGGATGCGCCATCACATGGGGAAGATAGGCGCCCTTGCGCTTGGACATGCCGTAGTCGTATTCGTTGTCGAACTCCGCTTCTACCACCTTGGCGCAGTCGCCGCAGCCGGTGCAGTTCTCGTTGATGTAGCGCGGGCTCAACGTGATCGTGGCGTTGTAGTTGCCGGCCTCGCCCTCGATGCCGGTCACCTCCGCCATGGTCAGCACGGTGATGTTGGGGTTCATCTTGGTGCGGCGCTGGTTGATCTCCAGCCCACAGGTGGGAAAACACATCTTGGGAAAGTATTTGTAGAACTGGCTGACGCGTCCGCCAAGATAGGGGCGTTTCTCGACCAGCACCACGCGTTTCCCGGTCTCTGCGGCTTCCACGGCAGCGGTCATACCGCTGATTCCGCCTCCGACCACCAGGATGGTTTCGTTGGTTGCGACGACTTCCGTCATGGATCTTCCTCCGTCACGGATGAATTGAAATAGCGCGGCAAGCCATGCGGCTGTCAGCTACTATCCGAAAAAAGTTGCATGATATTACTCCCCTTATGGTCAGGTTGAAATAGCCCGCGGGGGATAGTTTCTATCGAAATTACAAATATGGAGATAGAGAAGATCAATCAATTG